>NZ_JBSPUD010000002.1:30737-428867 GCF_056861525.1 Stenotrophomonas sp. 82F1 | reverse complement strand
ATCTGACATCTGCGCAACTCCCAGCTATTGTTGAGGGGCTGGGGTGGTACCGCACCACGTTGGCTTGCCTACATCGGCGGTCCTCAAAGGCCGCTAGATCCTTTATCGACGTTAAGGTGCGGGATGGGGATCGCTCGGCTCGTCTGTCGGCTGCTACCCGCAGATATCATGTTGACGGTCCCTCCACCCTGGCTCCTACATACCTCGTAGGAGCCGGGAGGAACATACAAGCCATGCTCGGCTGCTGTTCGCGCGGTGATGAAATGAGTCGAGCATGGCTCGACTCTACAGTTCAGGCGGGCAGCGCGCCTGTTCCTGAGCACACGCCTGCTTCCGCCATTCCTGCAATACCGGTTGCAGCCCGCGGTAGCGCCGCCCCTGCCAGCCATTGGCCAGCACCGTGCCCTGCGCATCGATCAGCACCAGGTTGGGCGGGGCCGGGCCCGCCAATGCCTGCAGCGCCGGCATGCGCTTCGCGCGACGCGGGTCCAGCACCGGCCACGGCATGTCCTGCAGCTGCATGTAGCGCCGCAACGCCGCCTCGCTTTCATCCAGGCTGACATACACCACTTCGGTATCGGCGCCGGCCTCGCGCAGCGCGTCGCGCACGCCGCGCAGGGTCGGCACGAAGGCGTGGCAGGGCGCGCACCAGTCGGCACCGAAGTACAGCGCGATCAGCTTCGGCGCTGGCGACCACTGCACCGGCCGCAGGGAACGTGGCTCGGGCCGCATCAGCGACGCGGAGACCTGCGCGTGCAGGTCGGCCGCCGCCGCCGGCGATGCCAGTGCCAACAGCAGGGCGGGCAGCCACCTAGAACGCATAACGCAGGTTCACGTACCACGAGCGGGCGAAACGCGGACCGTATACGTAGTCGCTGTCGCGCAGCGCGCCGCTTTCCAGATCCTTCTGCCGCTGGTCGAACACGTTCTTGACCCCGGCCGCCACCGACACTTCCTGCTGTGCCTGCGCGCCCAGGTGGCGATGCCAGCGCGCGCCGAGATCGGTGACCAGGAAGGCGCGGGTGCGGTGCAGCTCGCCCAGCCGGTTGTTGAGCACCGGCATCGATCCGGTGTGGCGCAGCGCCAGGAACGTCTCCCAGGGTTCGGCCGGCATCCAGCTGAGCTGGGCCACGCCGGTCCAGCGCGGCGTCTTCAGGTAGTCGCGGCTGTCGATCACCGTATCGCCGCCGTCGGCGGTGTCATCGAAGATGCGTTGCGGCTCGCGGAACCGCGAGCGGTACCACGACGCACCGGCCGTCAGCCGCCATTGCGGAGAGGGCTGCCAGCCGACGTTGGTTTCCATGCCCAGTACGTTCGAGCCGGACGCGTTGTAGCGCAGCTGTGTCAGCTGGCCATCATCGCCACGCTGGATCTCGCCCAGCGCAAAGGTATCGCGGATGCGTGCGTAGGACACGGTGGCATCCCAGCTCCATACCGGGTCGGCCGGGTCCGAGCGCCAGTCGAACCCGAACAGCGTGGTCAGTGCGCGCTCCTCCTTCAAGCCACTGGTGTTGCGCACGCGCACCTGCTCGCCACCGAGGGTATCGACGTGGACATCCTCGACGAAGATTTCCGGCGCACGGAAGCCGGTGGCGATGCCCGCACGCCATTTCAGCCGGGGAGTCGCCTGCCAGGCGAGGGCGATACGCGGTGAGAACACGGCGCTGTCCAGTTCCGAACTTTTGTCCACGCGCGCACCCAGCACCAGGTCGACGTCATCGCGTACGCTCCATTCGTCCTGCACGAACGCGCCGAGGTTGTGGAAGGTTGCATCCTCGAGCACGGCCAGGCGCTGGCCGGCGCCATCGCGGTTGTCGTCACGCAGGCCCTCATGCTTGTACTGCACGCCGAACGCAAGCGTGTGTGCACCCAGCCGCCAGTTCAACTGGCTGTCGATGTAGTGCAGCGGGTTGTGGGTGCGCCCGTACTGGCGCCACGAGCGTGATGCGGCACTGCCGGGCACGCTCGGGTCCAGCTGCGAAGGGTCGTAGCCGGGCGCCGATGGATCGGTGACCACATCGCCAAGACCGCCATAGAAGCTGTCGCGGTCGATGTCGGCGAAGGCGTAGGCCAGACGGAAGTCGACGTCGCTGTTCACTTCCTGGTCCCAGGACAGGCTGCCGCGACGGTAGTTCGTATCCAGCGATTCGGCGATGTTGGCCAGGTGTTCGGGCTGGTCGAGACGATTGCCACCGCGACGGCTCTCATCGGTCACCTGCAGGTCCAGCCGCAGGCGCGTGCCCGGATTCGGTGCATACCAGGCCTGCAGGCCACCCACCTTGAGGTTCTTGCGGGTGATCTCGGTATAACCGTCGCCGTTGTAGTCGATGCCGCTGTTCCAGTTGCGCTGGGCGATCACCGACAGTCCGGCATCGGCTTCGCTGGCGACCAGATCCAGACGCACGTCGGCGTTTTTCTGCGGCGTGCCCTTCAGCACATCCACGCCGGCCTGTATATGGCCACCGCTGCGTGCAGGCAGTGGCGGAATCAGATTGATGACACCGGCCACCGCGCCCGGCCCGTACAGCGACGAACCACCGCCCTTGACCACTTCGATGCGGTCGACGAAGCCGGCGGGAATCTGTTCCAGCCCGTACACGCTGCCCAGCGTGGACAGCAGTGGAATGCCATCGAACAGCAGCTGGTTGTAGGCACCGGGAAGGCCCAGCAGCTGCACCTCGCTGGTGTTGCAGTTCTGGCAGTTGCTTTCCACGCGCAGGCCGTTGATCAGCTCCACCGCGCGGGAGAAATCGGTGGCCGCGCGCAGGGCGATGTCTTCCTTGCGCAGTACTTCGGTGCGGATCGGTACGTCCGACAGCAGGCGTTCGCTGCGGGTGGCCGTGCTGACTTTCACCTGCACCCGGTCCAACTCGGTGGGTGAGGGCGGTGCAGCGACTGCGGCCAATGGCAGCGCGGCGGCGATACCGGCAGCCAGCGGCAGCCGACGAAGAAGGGAGGCAGCAATGCGCATGAGGGCGTCGTCCTTGGGGAGGGAGGGCGGCGAGGGCGACCTGGCTGGCGCACAGGAAAGCAGAAGCTCATCAACATAGCAATTGCTATATTGCCGTTTCAGCTTCCGGCGGGACCGGGGTCTTTACTCGAATTCGAGTGTTATAACATTACACAATGCGCACAAAAGCGTGCCGGTGGTCATGCACCGGAAGGGGTCAGCCGCGGCGGAAGGCGGCGGGAGTGCGCGCGCCGACGATGATCATGCGGATCATCGTGGAGATCTGTTCGACCAGTTCCGGGTCGTTCTCCGGGGGCTGGTCCATGGCCGAAGCGCCCATCGCAAACACCAGCCGGGTGATCGCCATCGACACCAGCTCCGGCTTGTACAACACCGCGCCATCCAGTGCGGCCAGGCGCACCAGGTCGTGCTGCAGCTCTTCTTCGAAGTAGTGCAGTTCGCGTTCGACCGCGTGCTTGAAATCATCCGAGCCGACCGCGCCTTCGCGCAACAGCACGTGCAGCAGCTTGTCGTCGGCGCGCAGCTGTTCCATGAAGGTTTCCACCGACACGCGCACCACGCTGGTGGCGCTGGACGTAGCGCGCTGGCGGGCCTCGCCGATGATGGTGCGCAGTGAGCGCCCGGCGACGTCGATCAGGGCGACGGCCAGTTCGTCCATGTCGCGGAACTGGCGATAGAAGCTGTTGGGTGCGATGCCGGCCTCGCGGGCGACTTCGCGCAGGCTGAGGGTGGACAGGCTGCGATGCGGGCCGATCAGTTTCAACGCGGCGGCCAACAGATCCTCGCGGCTCACCGTACGGCGGGCCGGGCTGTTGGCATCTTCAGGCGGAGACAGAACGGTGGCGGCGGCCATGGCACTTCCGGAGGGGCAAGGCTGAATCATACCCAATCCGGTGCAATATACACATGTATACACAGCTGTGTGTGCGGCCGTATAGTGCGCCCATGAGCGCTGTCGTCCGACCTTCCCTGCTTTCTCCGTACCGCTGGCTGTCGCCGTCGCTGTTCGACTTCTGGGCGGGCCAGCTGAATCCGTTGTGGACCCTGCGTGAGCCGATGGCCAGCCTGGTGCGGCGCGAGCCGGCCGGCGAGGGCGCCGCGACCCTGGTCCTGCGCTGCAACCGGCACTGGGCCGGGATGCGCGCCGGCCAGCACGTCACCCTCGGCGTTGAGCTTGAGGGGCGTGTATTGCGCCGCAGCTACAGCCCGACCCGCCTCGGCCGCCGCGAGCTGGCCATTACCGTCAAGGCGGTGGAAGGCGGCAAGGTCAGCCAGCATCTGGTCGCACATGCCAAGCCGGGCGACCTGTTCCGGCTGGACGCGGCCTTCGGTGATTTCCACATGCCTGCTGCCGCGCCGGTATTGCTGCTGGCAGCCGGTAGCGGCATCACGCCCATGCGCAGCCTGCTGCGCGACGCCTGCCAGCGCCCGCTGGCGGCGCCGGTCGATCTGTTCTACTGGGAGCGCAGCACCGCGGCGTTCCAGTTCCGCGATGAACTGCTGGCCCTGGCTGCGGCGCATCCGAACCTGCGCGTGCACCTGCTGGCCACCCGCGAAGGCGATGTGCCGGCTGCGCGTATCGACAGCCACACGCTGGCCGTACCCGGTGACGACACCCCGCTGGCGCAGCGCCATGTGCTGACCTGTGGCCCGGACGGTTTTGTTGCCGCCGCGCGCACGCGGCTGGCCCAGCACGTGGCCGGCTTCCAGGCGGAAGCCTTTACCCCACCGGCAGCACTCAGTGATGCCGACAGCCTGGGCGAGGTCGCATTGACCCTGGCCCGCAGCGGCCGGCGGCTGATCGTGCCGCGTGGCCGCTCGCTGCTGGAAAGCCTGGAGGCGCAGGGCATCGCGCCCAAGCACGGCTGCCGCATGGGCATCTGCAACAGCTGCACCTGTGAACGCGTCAGTGGCACCACCCGCCACCTGCGCACCGGCGACACCCAGTTCGAAACGGCCGTGCCGGTGCGGATCTGCGTGAGCGCGCCGACCACCGACCTGACCCTGGATCTCTGAGGACCCCGCTGCCATGACCCGCGCTACCGACCGTGCCCTGAGCCCTGCCGAGATGCAGACGTTTGGTGAGGAACTCGATGCGATCCGCGACCGTGTGATCGGCAGCCTCGGCGCGTCCGACACCCGCTACATCCGGCGCGTCGCAGCGGCTGTGCGCTGGTCGGGCGTGCTTGGCCGCAGCCTGCTGTTCCTGGGCGCGTTCTCGCCGTTGTTCTGGGCGCCGCTGCTGTGGCCGGCCTGCATCGCCGGCACCCTGCTGCTGGCGCTGGCCAAGATCCTGGAAAACATGGAGCTGGGCCACAACGTCATGCACGGCCAGTACGACTGGACCGGCGACCCCAAGCTCAACGGCAACACCTACGAATGGGACATCGTTGCCACTGCCGACAACTGGCGCAAGACCCATAATTTCCGCCACCACACCTACACCAACGTGCGTGGCATGGACGATGACATCGGTTATGGCCTGCTGCGCATCTTCCCGGAACAGCGCTGGAAGCCGTTCTACCTGCTGCAGCCGATCATCGCACCGATCTTCGCGCTGCTGTTCCAGTGGGGCGTGGCTGCGCAGGATCTGCGCCTGGGCCGCTGGTTCAAGGGCCGCATCAGCAGCCGCGCGATGTGGCTGCAGACCCGTCCGGTGGCACGCAAGATGATCCGCCAGGTGCTGAAGGACTACGTGTTCTTCCCGCTGCTGGCCGGTCCGTTCTTCCTGCCGGTGTTGCTGGGCAACATGGTGGCCAACGGCCTGCGCAACATCTGGACCTACGTGATCATCTTCTGTGGGCACTTCACTGCCGAATCGGAAACGTTCCCGAAGGAATGCCTGCGCAATGAATCGCGCGGCCACTGGTACCTGCGCCAGCTGCGCGGTTCGTCCAACATCAGCGGTGGTTTCGTGATCAACGTGCTGTCGGGCAACCTCAGCCACCAGATCGAGCACCACTTCTATCCGGATCTGCCGGCCAACCGCTATGCGGCGATCGCCAAGGAAGTGAAGGACATCTGCCGTCGTTACGGCCAGCACTACAACAACGGCTCGCTGCCGCGGCAGTTCACCCAGGTGGTCTGGCGCATCCTGCGCCACGCGTTCCCGAGCAAGCCGCGCCGCCTGCCGATGCCGGACATCATGCCGGCACCGGCGTCGGCCAACGCCGGCTGAGTTTCAGCCGGCCTTCGCCAACAGCGCAGGCGACTCGCGGTCCAGCCTGCGCAGGAACACCTGCATTTCCTTGCGGGCCTGCTGGTCGCCCTTGCTGCCGGCCACGCTGAGCCCGCGCTGCCACGCCTCGCGCGCCGCCTGCGGCTGGCCACCGGCCAGCCATGCCCTTCCCAGCAGTTTCCACGCTGCCGAATAATCCGGGTCCAGCACCACGCAGCGCCCCAGATGGGTGGCTGCGCGCACCGGATCGCCGGCGTCCAGCCAGCTTTTGCCCAGGCCGAAGCGCAGCAGCGCGCTGTCCTTGCCAGCGGCGAGCATGTTTTCCAGCGTGTCGATGTCCATCACCGCACCTCCACCAGGGTTTCCACCGGACCGGCCTGGAAGCGGCCGCGATGAAACAGCAGCGGTGCGCCGCCTTCTTCCTGCACATCGACGATGCGCCCGGCCAGCAACAGGTGATCACCGACCGGCCACTGCGCGTGGCGGGTGCAGGTGAGGTGGACGACGGCACCGGCGATCCGCGGTGGCGCGTCCTCGCCGTCGTCCAGCAAGGGCACATCGGTGAATCGATGGCGCACCTGCGGGTCGGCAAAACGGCGCGCCAGCGCTTCCTGTCCGGCGCCAAGCACGCTGATCGCGAACTGGGTGGCGCGCTGGAACGTGGACAGGCTCTGCGCATGCAGGGCCAGGTTCCACAGCACCAGTGGCGGCTGCAGCGAGATCGGCACGAACGAATTGATGGTCAGGCCCTGCGGCTTTCCCTGTGCATCACGCGCGCACACGATCGCCACACCGGTAGGGAAATGGCCGAGCAACCGGCGCAGCGCACGCGGCGGCAGGCTGACCGACGGCACCGGTGCCGGAGCGGGGAAGACCCCTGCCCACGGCCCGGCGTATGCGCCAGAGTCCGCGTTCATGCGGCCCTGGCCTGGCGGTAGCGCCGGCCGACTTCGGCCCAGTTGATGAGGTTGAAGAACGCGCCGATGTATTCCGGGCGGCGGTTCTGGTAGTGCAGGTAGTAGGCGTGCTCCCACACATCCAGGGCAAGGATCGGGGTATTGCCGGAGGCACCCGCCGCGGCGCCCATCAGGGGGCTGTCCTGGTTGGCGCTGCTTTCGACCTGCAGGCGGCCGTCGCGATCGACGGTCAACCACGCCCAGCCACTGCCGAAGCGGGTCTGCGCGGCCTTGCTGAAGGTCTCTTTGAAGGCGTCGTAGCCGCCGAGGTCGCGATCGATGGCGGCGGTAAGCTCGTCATCGGCGGTGCCGCCAGTGGCGCTGAGCACGGTCCAGAACAGGCTGTGGTTGGCGTGGCCACCGCCGTTGTTGCGCACCGCGCCGCGGATCGATTCGGGCAGGGCATCCAGATCGGCGATCAGGGTCTCCACCGGCTGCGCCGGCAGACCCGCCTGTTCCAGCGCAGCATTGAGGTTGTTGACGTAGGTCTGGTGGTGCTTGCTGTGGTGGATTTCCATCATGCGCGCATCGAAGTGCGGTTCGAGGGCGTCGTAGGCATAGGGGAGGGCGGGAAGCGAGTACGACATCGAGACAGTCTCCGTGGGGAAGGCCAGGGGTGTGGCCATGGGGAGACTGTTATCGCACCTCAACATTGGTTGAGGTCAAGCAGCAACGAAGCTTCAGTCGCGCCCGCCCAGGGCGGGCCGCTCCATACACTCCGAGCTGCCAGCCATGGGCTGGCACTACTGAACCCGCTTTTGGAACCCTCACCGGCACTACCTGTATCCGTCGAATCCTGCGTCTGGCGTCAGCTCAACCAATCCTTGCAGGCGCTATCAACCTGATCACCACAGGCGATCTGCATCCGCTGCTGCAACCGTGCCAGCGTCTCCGCACCCTTGTGCTTCGCGCTCCACGCCTGCAGTTGTCCGGCCAGTCGTTCGAAGCGCTGACGCGTGCGCTGGTGGTAGCCGGACGGCTGCTTGTCCAGCTCGGCGATCAACGCCTCGGTGGCCTGCTCGATGCGCGGTGCATCATCGGGCGCCAGCCGCAGCAGGCCTTCCACGTACAGCACGCCCCATTGCACGCGCGTGGCAGGCCCCTGCGCGCCTTCGTAGGCACGCTTCAACCACTCCAGGGCGCCGGCAGTATCACCGCGCTGCTCGGCCAGTTCGGCCAGCTCCGGCATGTAGTAGTAAGGCTGCTCGCTACGCTTCAGCTCGGCCAGCAGCAAGGCCTCGGCGCCCGCATCGTCATCGACCTGTCGCAGCGCGTAGACGGCACTGCTGATGGTGGCCTGGCGCGAATGCGCGTCGGTGGCGGCGGCATCGGCGGCGGCCACGCGCTGCTTTACCCGCTCAACCAGGGCTGCCGGCAGCGCGCCTTCGGGCTGCTGCTGGCGGGCCAGCGCCAGCTCGGTCAGCGCGCGTGACAAGGCATCGTCAGCGCGATCGCCGCGCGCGGCATCGGCGCGTTCCAGCGCGGCCAGCAGCTGCTGGCCGAGGGCATTGCTGCTGGCCGGACCGGCGCTGGCCTGCTTGACCAGCCCGGCGCCGGTATACCCCAGCAGCTCGCGGTTGCGACGTACTTCCGCCGGTTGCGCCAGCACGGCCTGCAACAGCTCGCGTACCTGGGTGGGCGCTGTCGTCGGTTTCCCGGCTGTAGCCAAGGCGAGCAGCGCGAAGCGACGCTGCAGCGCAGGTTCGGGTGCGGCCTTGGCCAGCTGCTGCAGCACATCCTGCGTGCTGCGCTTGCCGGCCAGGCGGTTGGCATCGACCTCCCAGCCGTAGTCACCCAGCACTTGCCAGTCTTCGGCGCCAAGCTTGGCCGGCGTGGCCAGCGCGGTCGCGAGCGTTTCAGCAACGGCGCTGCGGCGGCTGGCGGCGACGGTCAGCGCCCGCGTCAGTTCGGCTGCGTCGTTGCCGCCGGCCACGCGGGTGATTTCGTTGCGCTGCGGGTCGAGCACGATCAGGGTCGGATAGCCGCGCACGCCGAAGCGCTCGCCCCACGCCTGCGCGCCTTCCTCGTCGCCGTCCAGGTACACCGGCACGAATTTGCCGGTCAGGGCGATGAAGGCCGGATCCTTGAACAGCCCGGCCTTGAGCTGGTTGCACGGCGGGCACCACACCGCGCCCCAGTACAGCAGCACCGGCTTGCCACTCTCGGCGGCTTCGTTGAAGGCATCATCCACATCGCCCTGGCGCCAGGCGATGGCAGAGGCCGGGGCAGTGGCTGCCGCCTGCGCCGTCGGTACCGGAGCGGAAGCGGGAGAGCAGGCGCTCAGGGCCGAGGCCAGCAGCAGCATGGAAAGCGCGACACGCATCGGCAGCATCTCGAAGGACAGGGTAGTGGGCCATTGTAGGAACGGTCGGGGTGCTGGCTGATGCAGTTTGCTTATGTCGCACGAGCAGCAAGGCATGTGGGCTGGAGATCAGTGCGGACCAAGGTGCGCACCCATCGAAGCGGGCACCGTCAACACCAGTGGTTGGTAGATCAGGCCGTTGAACTGGCCGACGTCACCATCCAGCACGAATCCATAGTGTTCGTAGGCGGGCACCGCGTTGAGCGAGGCGCGCACGGTCATCTGCGGGCCACGCACCTGCGGCAGCACCGCCTGCAGCAGGGCACGACCAATGCCTTGCCCCTGCAGTTCCGGCGCGACGAACAGCATTGCCAGATGCTGGCCGGCCTTCAGTTCCACCACGCCGACCACCCGGCCTTCCTGTTCGGCCACGAGGATGTGGTTGTCGCCCTGCAGGCGTTCGGCGAACGCGGAGGCGGCAGCCACCGTGCCGAATGTGGCGATGCCCTCGGCGGTGAGCATGGGCGCAACGGCCGCAGTGAAGGCGGCCATGCACACCGCGCTGATCGCGGGCAGGTCATCGACATGGGCGGGGCGGATCCTGGTCATGCGCGGTACTTCCTGTGGCGGGACGACATCAAGGCCCCACGCTAAGCTGGCGGCATGACTGATTTCAATCCCGCCCATGCCCGCCTGTTTCCAGCGCAGGGCCTCAGCCTTGGCGTGATGACGCCGGTGGCCGCACACGGCCTGGCCGATCCACATGAGGCACGACGCATCGCGCGGCTGGCCGACGATCTGGGTTTCGCCGCGCTGTGGACCCGCGATGTGCCGTTGATGGTGCCGCAGGGGCCGGATGCGACTGCCAGTGCGCTGGATGATCCGTTCCTGTGGCTGGGCATGCTGGCCGCGGCGACCGAACGTATCGTGATCGGCACGGCGGCCATCGTGCTGCCGTTGCGGCAACCGCTGCAGGTGGCGAAGTCGGCACTGACGCTGGACCGGATCAGCGGTGGACGCTTCGTGCTGGGCCTGGGCTCGGGTGATCGACCGGAGGAGTTCGCGGCATTCGGCGAGGATCTGCAAAGCAGGGCAGCGACCTTCCGCGAACGCTGGTCGCTGCTGCGTGCGGCGCTGTCGCCCGTATTGTCCGAGCGTGCGCCGGTGTTGCAGGCAACCGGTGGATACGACGTACTTCCCGCGCCGGCCAGGCGCATTCCGATGCTGGTGGTCGGTACTGCACGGCAGAGCCTGCAGTGGATCGCGCGCGAAGCCGAAGGCTGGGCGACCTATCACCGCGAAGAGACCGCGCAGGAAGGGCGCATTGGTCTGTGGCAGCAGGCCCAGGCCCAGCGTGGCGACGCGCCCAAACCGTTCGTGCAGTCGATGCTGCTGGACCTTCAGACCGACCCTGCTGCGCCGGCAGAGCCGCTGTCGCTGGGCCTGAAGGTGGGCCGCGATGGCCTGCGCGACTACTTGTTGCGGGTGCACGCGCAGGGCGTGGCGCATGTGATGTTCAACCTGGTCGACAACGGCCGGCCGATGGAAGAGGTGCTGCGTGAGATCGGCGAGCAGATCCTGCCGGATACGCCTCGGTAGGTGTCCACCTTGGTGGACACAGCTCTAACGTTCGCCTCTACCGTTCGCCGGGCTTGGCCCGGCGCTACCCTCGGTGTCCGGAATGTTCGCATCTGCGTATCATTCGCATTTGATATCCACTGCTGGAGCCCTGCGTGACCCACCGCAACCCGCTGCATCCGACCGGACGCCTGTTCGCGATCGTCGCCTTCATCGAGGCCATCACCTGGGCCGGTTTGCTGGCCGGCATGTGGCTCAAGTACGGCCCGCAGGCCAACGTGGCGCTGGTGAAGCTGTTCGGGCCGCTGCATGGCGTGGCGTTCATGGTCTATGTGGCGGTGACCCTGTTTGCGGCCCTGCGCCTGCGCTGGCCGTGGTGGGCAACGGGGCTGGCCTTGCTGGCCGCGGTTCCGCCGCTGGTGACCCTGCCGCTGGAGTGGTGGTTCAAGCGTCGCGGCCTGCTGTCGGTACGCGCAGGGCAGTGATGCACCTGCGGGTGCATGCCCGTTAAGCGAATGGGTATCAAATGCAAATGCGAGCCGTTATCATTTAAGGGTGGCGTCGCCGCCTGACAGGGCGACGTCGCGCGGGGTGCGGAAGCGCCCGGCGTCCCCTCCTTGGTTACGGTTGGTGTTCCATGCATGCACGTCCCGTGGTTCCCGGCTTGCCGGCGCTGGTGTTGGCTGCCCTGATCGGCACCATGGCGATGATGTCCTTCGTCGCCGTCATCGGCCCGGTGGTGCGCCTGCTGGGCCTGTCTGAATGGCATGCCGGTCTGTCGGTCACGGCCGCGGGTGTGTTGTGGATGCTGGCCGCTCGCCCCTGGGGCCAGTTCAGCGACCGCATCGGCCGCAAGCGCGTGCTGGTGCTGGCGATGAGTGCCTACACCGTGGTCTACATCGCGTTGGCGGTGTTCATCGATGTCGCGCTGCAGACGATACCGCCGGTGCTGGTCTCGGTGCTGGTGCTGGTCGGCGCGCGCGGGCTGGTGGGCCTGTTCTATGCGGCCGTGCCGCCAACCGCCGCTGCGCTGATCGCAGACCAGGCCCCACCGGGCCAGCGCACCAAGTTCCTGGCACGGCTGGGCAGCGCCAATGCGCTGGGCATGGTGCTGGGCCCGGCGGCGGCTGGTTGGCTGGCTTACAAGAACCTGCCGTTGGCGCTGTACGTGGCGGCGCTGTTGCCGCTGCTCGCGCTGGGCCTGCTGGCCTGGCGCCTGCCGGCCACGCCCCCGGTGGCTGCCGCACAGAACCGCAAGCGCATACCACTGTCGCGCCTCGACCCGCGCCTGCGCCTGCCGCAGATGGCCGCGTTCGTGGCGATGGTGTCGGTGACCATCGCGCAGGTCACGGTGGGCTTCTTCGCCATCGATCGCTTCGGCCTGGATGCAGCCGAAGGCGCGCGCATGGCCGGCATCGCCCTGACTGCAGTGGGTGTGGGCCTGATCCTCGCGCAGGGGCTGGTGATGAAGCTGGACGTGCATCCCCGGCGCTGGATCATCCTCGGCGCACTGATCGCTGGCATCGGTTTCGCCTCGGTGGCCGCGGTGCAGCAGACCTGGCAGTTGCCGGCGGCCTACGCGCTCGCGGCGTTCGGCATGGGCTTCGTGTTTCCCTCGTTCCAGGCGTTGGCCGCCGATGCGGTGCAGGCGCACGAACAGGGTGCGGCGGCCGGCACGGTCGCGGCGGCACAGGGCCTGGGCATGGTGGCCGGGCCGATGCTCGGCACCCTGTTGTATCGCGGTGGCGCCAGCCTGCCTTACCTGTTGGTCGGTGTATTGCTGCTGATGCTGTGCGTGCTGGCCGCAGCGTATCGGATGAAGGAGACCCCATGAACGATTCCCTGATGCAGGGCGCGTGGCCGGAGGCTGCGTCGATGCTGCCGGAGCCCACCGCCGAAGCGTCGCTGTTCCTGCTGCGGCAGGCCGATCAGCAGATGCACGCGCGGGGCTGCCGCGCACCCTTGCCGGCGGGCGCGCTGGCCACCCTGGCCGAGCGCGTGGCGACGTTCTTCGCGCAGCAGCGCGGTGGGCCGGGCCTGTTGGTCGGCGCGGTGCCGTTCGAGCCGCGTGCCGATGATGCGTTGTACCAGCCCGAGCGGCTGCTGCCAGCATTGCCTGTGCAGTCACAGGCAGCGCCAGCGCTGTCCGGAGCGCTGACCGCCGAGCCATCCGCGCAGGACTATGCAGTGGCAGTGGCCGACGCGGTCAGCGCGATGCGCACACCCAACCCCGCGCTGCACAAGGTGGTGCTGGCGCGCAGCCTGTTGGCGCACACGCAGCAGGTGCTGTCGCCGGAAATGCTGCTGGCCCGCCTGGGCACCGATCCTTCGGTGGCGACCTACGCCGTGCCGTTGCCGGTGGACGTCGGCCAGGCGCCGGCGTGGCTGGTGGGGGCGACGCCGGAGCTGCTGCTGCGCAAGCGCGGTGCGCAGGTACTGTCGCATCCGCTTGCCGGTTCGGCCCGGCGCAGTGCCGATCCGGTCGCCGACGAGCGCGCCGCGCAGGCATTGCTGGGATCGGCGAAGGATCACGACGAACACCGCCATGTGGTGGAGGCCATCGTCGATGGCCTGTCGCCCTGGTGCAGCCACATCGAGGCGCAGCCGCGCCCGGTGCTGCACGCTACCGCCAGCATGTGGCATCTGGGAACGCGCATCCACGCCACGCTGAAGGACGCTGCTACGTCGGCGGCGACCCTGCTGGCCGAGCTGCATCCCACCCCAGCCGTCTGCGGTACCCCGCGGATGGAAGCACTGCAGCGCATCCGTGCGCTGGAACCGGTGCCGCGCGGCTTCTATGCCGGTGCCGTGGGCTGGCTGGATGCACAGGGTGACGGCGACTGGTACGTGGCGATCCGCTGCGCGCGGCTGCAGGGCACTCAGCTGCGCCTGTATGCCGGCGCCGGCATCGTCGCCGACTCGCAGCCCGCCGCCGAGGTCGCCGAGACCGCCGCCAAGTTCGCTGCGCTGTTGAACGCACTGGGCGTGCAGGACCCGCTGCCCCTGATCGAGGTATACGCATGACGCCGTCCGCCGTTGACTCCCGCCTGCCGCTGCAGCAGCAATGGCCCGAAGCGCTGGTCGCGCGCTATCGGGCTGCCGGCCATTGGCGCGGCGAGACCTTCCCCGGTTTCCTGCGCGAACGCGCCGAGCGTCATGCCGATGACATCGCGGTGGTGGCTGGCGATGTGCGCTTGAGCTATGCGCAGCTCTGGCATGAGGCCGGGCGCATCGGTGCCGGCCTGCTGGCGCTGGGCCTGCAACCCGGTGAGCGCGTGCTGGTGCAGCTGGGCAACACCGCCAGTTTCATCAGCACCATCTGCGGGCTGTTCCGCGCCGGGCTGGTGCCGGTGTACGCGCTGCCGGCGCACCGCATTACCGAGTTGGCGCACTTCGCCCGCAAGGCCGAGGCCAGTGCCTATATCAGTACCGATGTACATGAGGGTTTCGACCATCGTGGCCTGGCGCGTGCGCTGCAGGTGGAGGTGCCGGCGGTGCGCCACGTGTTGATCGATGGCGACGCAGCCGAATTTGTTGCGCTGGACTCGCTGCAGGGCGACCGCAGCCAGCTGCCGGCCGATCCTGACCCGCAGTCGGTGGCGTTCCTGCAGATCTCCGGTGGCAGCACCGGGCTGTCAAAGCTGATTCCGCGCACGCATGACGATTACATCTACTCGTTCCGCGCCAGCAACGAAATCTGCGGCATCGACCGCGACAGCGTGTACCTGGTCGCGCTGCCGGCGGCACACAACTTCCCGATGAGTTCACCGGGTTTCTTCGGTGCGCTGTACGCCGGCGCCCGCGTGGTGCTCAGCCCGGGCCCCGGCCCGGATGCGGCATTCCCGTTGATCGCGCGCGAGAAGGTGACCTGCTGTGGTCTGGTACCACCGCTGGCACTGCTGTGGGCGCAGGCGGCGGCCACCAGCAAGCACGATCTGTCCAGCCTGCAGGTCCTGCAGGTTGGTGGCGCCAAGCTGGTGCCGGAAGCCGCGCGGCGGGTCATCGATGGCCTCGGTTGCACGTTGCAGCAGGTGTTCGGCATGGCCGAAGGCCTGGTCAACTACACCCGGCTGGATGATCCGCAGGAACTGATCGTCGCGTGCCAGGGCCGGCCGATCAGCGCCGATGACGAAGTACGCGTGGTCGATGACCATGACCAGCCTGTTGCCGAAGGCGAGGTCGGCCATCTGCTCACGCGTGGCCCGTACACCATCCGCGGTTACCACAATGATGCGGCGGCGAATGCCCGCTCGTTCACCGACGATGGTTTCTATCGCACCGGCGACCGCGTGCAGCAGCTGCCCGGGGGTCACCTGGTGGTGCAGGGCCGTGCCGGCGACCACATCAACCGGGCCGGCGAGAAGATTTCCGCCGAGGAGATCGAAGACCATCTGCTGGCCCATGCCAGTGTGTTCGATGCCGCCGTGGTCTCCATTCCGGACGACTATCTGGGGGAGCGCAGCTGTGCCTTCGTGATCCAGCAGGGCGAGGCGATCAAGGCGCCGGCGCTGAAGGCGTGGATGCGTGGACGTGGCCTGGCCGCGTTCAAGGTGCCCGACCAGATTGTTTTCGTGGACAGTTTCGATACCACGGCGGTTGGCAAGATCAGCCGCCGTGAACTGCGCGCGCAGCTGCGTGCGCGTCATCTGCAACAGACAGGAGGAACGCGCTGATGGCGCTGCCCCGTATTGCCCCGTATTCCCTGCCGACCGCCGCGGAACTGCCGCAGGCGCGTGGTGCCTGGCGTCCCCAGCGTGATCGTGTTGCCTTGCTGGTGCACGACATGCAGCGCTATTTCCTCGCCGCCTTTGATGCGGGAAGCGCGCCGCTGCGGCCGGCAGTGGACAACATCACGCGACTGCTGGGACATTGCCGTACGCACGGCATTCCGGTGTTCTACACCGCCCAGCATGGCGATCAGGACCGCCGTGACCGCGGCCTGCAGGCAGACCTGTGGGGTCCCGGCATGGGCCGTCGTGCCGACCACGAGCCGATCATCGACGCACTGGCACCAGCGCCGGGCGAGCATGTACTGGTCAAGCATCGCTACAGCGCGTTCCAGCGCAGCAATCTGGAAACGCTGATGCGCGTGCGTGGCCGCGATCAGCTGCTGATCACCGGCGTGTACGCGCACATTGGATGCACCGCCACGGCGGTGGAGGCGTTCCAGCGCGACATCGAAACCTTCATCGCTGCCGATGCCGTGGCTGATTTCTCGCGTGCCGACCACGATCAGGCGCTGCACTGGATTGCCCGCACCTGCGGCGTACCGATGACCACCGACAAGCTGCTGGAAGCATTGTGATGAACGCGACGACCGAAACCTTGACGTTGGAACGCATGCGCGCCGACGTCGCCCGCGTACTGGACTGCCAGGCGGCCGACATCGGTGACGATGACAACCTGATCGATCTGGACCTGGATTCGATGCGCATGCTGGGGCTGGTGCTGGCCTGGGGCAACACCGGGCTGCCACTGGAATTTTCGCAGCTGGCCGAACACACCACGCTGCGCCAGTGGTGGGCAGTGGTGCAGCAGCTGCAGGCTTCGCAGACGGCATGAACGGATCGCCGCTGCCGCTGACCGAGGCGCAGGCCGGGCTGTGGTTTGCCCAGCGGCTGGCACCGGAAAACCCTGCATTCAATACCGCGCATGCGGTGTGGATCGAGGGTCCGTTGGATGTAGTGGCGTTCACTGCCGCCGCCAATCAGGCCGCGGCCGAGGCCGAGGCGCTGGCCTTGCGTTTCGCCGAGGCCGAGGACGGCCAGCCGGTGCAATGGCATGAATCCACGCGGGTGCCATCACTGCAGCTGCGCGATGTTGCTGCTGCGGCCGATCCGCAGCAGACGGCACGCGCCGCGATGCAGGCCGATCGCTCCAGCGTAGTTGATCCGACCCGCGATCGACTGAGCCAGCAGGTGCTGTTCAACCTGGGCGGCCAGCGCTGGGCCTGGTACCTGCGCGTGCATCACCTGGCCACCGATGGCTATGGCATGGCGCTGTTTACTGACCGTGTATGCGCACTGTATGCGGGCCGCACCGGTAGCGCGTTGCCAGCGCTGGCGGGCGTGCTGGCCGACGATGCCAGCTACCGCAGCGATGCGCGCCGCGACGCCGACAGGCAGTGGTGGCTGCAGGCACTGCAGGGCGCGCCGGCCTCCACCGGCCTGGCCGGAACCGCCGCTGCCAGTGACGATGCCGTGCGTTGGGTGCAGCCGGTGGACCCTGCTTTCCGCGACCGCCTGCTGCAGGTTTCGGCATCGTGGCTGCAGCCGTGGCCGGATGTGCTCGCTGCATTGGCCGCCGAGTATGTGCGCCGCATGAGCGCGTCCGGGGAAGTCGTGCTCGGCGTGCCGTACATGGCGCGGCTGGGCAGCGTCGCGGCGCGGGTGCCGGCGATGGTGATGAACGTACTGCCGCTGCGGGTGGCGGGCGGCGAGGACAGCGTCGAGGAATTCTGCCGGCGCATCGGGCGCCAGCTCAGCCAGGGCCGCAAGCATGGCCGCTACCGGGGCGAGCAGTTGCGTCGTGACCTCGGGCTGGTCGGCGCACAGCACCGCCTGCATGGGCCGTTGATCAACGTACAGCCCTTCTACAAGCCGCTGGCGCTGCCGGGTGTGCAGGCCTCGCTGGAGGTGCTGAGCACCGGGCCGGTGGACGACCTGACGCTGGGCTTCCGTGGTGATGGACAGACCCTGCTGGATCTGGAGATTGAAGCGAACCCCGCCCTGTACGATCTGGACGAGGTGAAGGCGCACGCCCGGCGGTTGCTGCATTTCGTGTCGGCGGCGCTGCAGGCCGAAGACATCGCGGCGGTGCCGCTGGTCACGCCGGAAGAATCCAGGCAGGTCCTGCTTGGCTTCAATGCCACCACGCATCCGCTGCCTGACACTACCCTGGTCGAACTGCTGCAGCAGGGCATGGACCGTGATCCGTCGGCACCGGCGCTGGTGTTCGGCGATACGACGCTGGACCATGCCACGCTGGAGGCGCGCAGCTTCGCACTGGCCGCGCAGCTGCGTTCGCTGGGCGTGGGGCCGGGTACCGTCGTCGCCGTAGCACTGCCTCGCTCGTTGGAACTGGTGGTTGCGCTGCTGGCGGTACTGCGCGCAGGTGGCGCCTACCTGCCATTGGACCTTGCGCATCCGGCTGAGCGCCTGGCGCGCATCCTGGCATCGGCGCAACCGGTCTGCGTACTCGCAGAGGACAGCGTGCAATCCCGGTTGGCAGACGTACCGGTGCTGTCGCCGGAGCAGTGGACCGATATGAGCTTCGCCGCACCCTGGCCGGGCCCGATGGGCGACGATGCGGCCTATGTGATCTATACCTCCGGTTCGACCGGCGAGCCGAAGGGCGTGGTGATCGAGCACCGCGCCATCGTCAATCGCCTGCTGTGGATGCGCGAGCACTACGGCTTCGGCGCCGACGACCGGATTCTGCAGAAGACCCCGGCAACCTTCGACGTATCGGTGTGGGAATTCTTCCTGCCACTGCTGTGCGGCGCGACACTGGTGCTGGCGGGGCCGGACGCACACCGCGACCCGACCGAGCTGGCGCGATTGATCCGCGTGCGTGGCATCACCACCGCGCATTTCGTACCGTCGATGCTGGATGCGTTCCTGGCGGCACCGGCCTCACAAGACCTGCGACTGCGGCGCGTGTTCACCAGTGGCGAGGCGCTGGATGCCGCCCTGCGTGACCGCTTCCACGCGAGAATTCAGTCCGAACTGCATAACCTGTACGGGCCGACCGAAGCTGCCGTGGATGTGAGCTGGTGGCCGGCGTCGGACGATGACCGCTCGCGCCCGGTGCCGATCGGTTTTCCGGTCTGGAACACCCGGCTGTACGTGCTCGACGCACGGATGCAGCCCGTGCCGGTGGGCGTGGCGGGTGACCTCTACCTCGGCGGTGTGCAGTTGGCGCGCGGCTATCTCGGCCGCGACGATCTGACGGCCGAGCGCTTTCTGGCCGATCCGTTCCTGCCGGGTGAGCGCATCTATCGTACTGGCGACGTGGCGCGCTGGCGGGCCGACGGTGCTGTCGAATACCTGGGGCGCAGCGACCATCAGGTGAAACTGCGCGGCCTGCGCATCGAGCTTGGCGAGATCGAAGTGGCATTGCGCGAGCTGCCTGGCATGGACCGGGTGGAAGTGCTGTTGCGCGATGATCTTCCCGGTGAGGCGCGGCTGGTCGCCTATGTGCCGTGGACTCAGGCGGATGCAGCGGTGCTGCGCAGTCATCTGCTGACCCGGGTGCCGGACTACATGGTGCCGTCTGCGTTCGTCGGCGTGGATCAGTGGCCGGTGACCGCCAATGGCAAGTTGGATCGGGCTGCGCTGCCGAAGCCGCCGCAGCAGGAAGTCGCAGGGCAGGCGCCACGCACGCCGCTGGAACAGGAACTGGCCGGGCTGTTCGCGCAGGCGCTGGGGCGTGAATCGCCGGTAGCCGTCGATGTGGATTTCTTCAGTCTCGGTGGCGACTCGCTTTCGGCCGTGCACCTGCTGCTGGCCATCGAGCAGCGCTGGCGTTGCGAGCTGGGTCTCGGCGCGCTGTTCGCGCAGCCGACCGTTGCCGCGCTGGCGGCACGCATTGCCGAGCCGCCCGCACGCGCCGATCACGCGTTGGGACCGGTGATTGCGCTGTCCGCGTCCGACGAGTCAACCGTGGCGCCCTTGTTCGTGCTGCACCCGGCCGGGGGCATTGCATGGAACTACCGCGCGCTTGCCCGTGCGCTGCAGCCGACGCGCGCGGTGTACGGGCTGCAATCACCGGCACTCGATCCCACGCAACCGCTGCCAGGCAGCATCGAGGCCATGGCCAATGACTATGTGCAGCGGGTGATCACGCTGCAGCCTCAGGGGCCGATCCATCTGCTCGGCTGGTCGGTGGGCGGCATCCTCGCGCAGGCGATGGCGGTGCGCCTGCACGACATCGGCCGCGAGGTCGGCGAACTGGTGCTGCTCGATGCCTATCCCAGCGAGTGCTGGCGTGCCGAACCGGAGCCCGACCCGATCGCGGCGCTGCGGGCGCTGTTGGCCATCGCCGGGCACGATCCTGACGCGCATCCCGAGCTGGACGACCGCGCGCGCATCCTCGCCTTCCTGCGGCGTGGCGGCAGCGCGCTGGGCAGCCTGCCCGAGGTGGTGCTCGACGGTGTGGTGCGGGCGGTGACCGGAACCAATCGACTGATCCGCGAACACCAGCACCGACCCTTCGTGGGAACGCTGGCGCATGTGCGCGCCGGACGCGATCATCAGGCACGGCCGCAGTTGCAGTCCGCACTGTGGAAGGCCCATGCGCTGCAGGTGGATGCCATCGAGCTGCCGTTCCTGCACGCCGAACTGACCGGGCGTGATGCCGTGGCACAGCTGGCACCCTGGCTATCGGCGCGTCTGCAGCAGTGGGACAGGCAACAGGAGAATGCAACGTGCAGTTGACGGGTTTTGAAGGAAACGTGGCGCTGGTGACCGGCGCAGCCGGCGGTATCGGCGCGGCGCTTGTGGGGCAACTGCTGGACGCAGGATGCCGGGTCGTGGCGACCGATCGTGAGCGGCCTGCGCCGGCGGCCGACGATGGGCGCGTGCAGGCCTTCGCACTGGATGTCACCGACGGCGCGGCCGTGGACGCCCTGGTCGACCAGGTGGAAGCCACGGTGGGGCCGATCATGCTGGCGGCCAGCGTGGCCGGCGTGTTGCATGTCGGCGAGGTCGTGGACACCAGTGACGCGGATTGGCGCAGGGTGTTCGCTGTCAATGCCGACGGTGTGTTCCATGTCGGTCGCGCATTGGCGCGGGTGATGTCGCCGCGCCGGCAAGGCGCCATCGTGACCGTCAGCTCCAACGCGGCGGGCGTGCCACGGCATGGCATGGCCGCCTATGCGGCCTCGAAGGCGGCGGCGACGATGTTCACCCGCTGCCTGGGCCTGGAGCTGGCGCCACTGGGCATCCGCTGCAACATCGTGGCGCCGGGCTCCACGTTGACCCCGATGCAGACCGGCATGTGGGAAGACGAGCAGGGCGCGGCGCGGGTGATTGCAGGCAATCCGGCGACCTACAAGGCTGGCATCCCGTTGCGCAAGCTGGCCACGCCGGAGGACATCGCACAGGCGGTGATGTTCCTGCTGTCCGAGCAGGCTGGGCACGTGGCGATGAGCGATCTGTACGTGGATGGCGGCGCCACGCTGCGCGGGTAGGCATGCACTTTGTAGAGCCGAGCCCATGCTCGGCTTATTACGCAATGCGGGAACATTCCGTGCAGAGCAGCCGAGCATGGGCTCGGCTCTACAGAATCTATCGCGGCGTGACGGGTAGTGGCTGCGGCAGGGTGAGCCGATAGACCAACACCCGGTTGTCGTTGTCGTACGCGCTGTCGCAGTGCTCGCCCTGCATGCGGCAGCTGCGGGCGATGAAGTCGTTGTCGTTGCCGATCAACAGCAGTACGTCGTTCGGGTGCTCTGGATCAAGCGCCGGCAACACGTCCATCGCCTCCCATTTCTCCGACAGCAGCCCCGGGTGCGGGCCGCGCCCTGTATCCAGATCCAGCCCGGCCCGGGCCAGCTGAGTCCGGTCGAGCAGGTTCAGCACCTCTTTGACCTGGGCGGGCACGATACCGGTCTTCAATACCGCGTCGGCCGGATCGGCCAGCACCGATGCCGTGCCGGTCTCATATTCCGTATCCACCAGATTGGAGGCCTGCGCCACGTTCACCAGCAGCACCGATTTATAGACGATCGGGTCATCGCCATCCTTGCCCAGGCCATTGCCATCGCGCGCCAGCATCAGGAATCGCGCGTTGTCCAGCGCACGCAGCTCGCTCTGTGCAGCGGTACGGTCGAGCTTGCCCTTGCCGTCATGGGCATGGGCGGGCAGGACCATCACGTGATGGCCGACCGGCTGCGTCGGCGTCGGGTTGGCCGACACGTCGTAGACCAGCACGCGGGTATTGATGCGGCCGGCGGCATTGCCCACCGCGCTGTCCTGGATCAGCGCACTCTGTAGGGCAACAAACAGCCGGGTGCCGTCGGGCGACAGGCTCATGCCTTCCACGCCCTGGTTGTTGCGGCGCCCGGTCTGCGGCGCGGCCAACGATCCAAAGGCAGGCTTGCCATCACGTTGTGGCCGGATCGCCAGCGGCGGCACGATCACGCCCTGCAGCCGGCCCTGTGCATCGAAGTAATAGACGTTGGCGGTGTACTCGTCGCCGATGTAGAAGTGGCCGTCGGCAGTGAACTGCAGGGATTCCGCGTCGAGCGCGACCTTGCCGGCCCCCGCGCCCACGGCGGGCGAGGGCAGCACCACGCCACGCTGGTTGATCGTGTGCTCACCCGGGTCGGCACCGGTGAAGGGCTGGCCGTTGTAGTCCTTCAGTACCAGCCCCTTGTCGGGCGCCATCGTCACCACGCCGAAGCCCTGGGACGTCCCCTGCGGCCAGTCGATGCGCAGCTTCATGCGCTCCAGGCGGCCGGCGTAGTCGTAGAACAGGCCGGCCTCCGGATCGTTGCGGCCGCGGTCGGGCAGCGTCCACAGCACCCCCTGGTAACCCCGCGCGGTGCGCCGCCACGTGCCCGGCTGTATCGCCAACGACGAGAACGAGCCCAGCGTATCGCCGAGGAAGTCCACGGTGCCTGCCGGCAATCGCCCGGCGGCGACCAATCCCTTGTCCACGTAGGTGAAGCTGCCCACGTCCACCGCGCGTGGTGGCATGCCGCGGGCTTCATGCGGTGCGTTGTAGCCGCTGACCGAGAGCGCGGCCAGCAGCAGGGCAGTAGCGGACATCGATGGACTCCTCGGCCGGCGATCAGAAGCGGACGTCGATGGTACCGAACACCTGGCGCGGTGCCGACGCATGGAACACATACAGCTTGCCCGACGGGTCGCTGGGTGCGAACACGCTCGAATCCAGGTTGCTGGCGTAGCGCTTGTCACCCAGGTTGGTGACGTTCAGCGACAGGCGCATGCCCTTGGCGAAGCCAACCTGGCCGAAATCGTAGCCACTGGCAAGGTCGAAGACGGTGAAGCCGCCGAAGCCCTGGTCGTTGGTATAGGTGTAGAAGCGCTCGCCGGTGTACTTGCCGCGCAGGCTGGCAAACCAGCCGTTGTCGCGCCAGGTGATCTCGGTGGCCAGCAGCTGCTTGGGCGTGTCGGTCTGGATCTTGCCCTTGATCTGCTGCTCGACGCCCGCCTGGATGTAGTTGGAGGCATACGTCGAGCGGTTCAGCGACGCGGAGGTGTACCAGCTGAAGTGCTCGTTCGGTGTCCACAGCACGGTCAGTTCGGCACCGCGGCTGTCGACGCCGCCGACGTTGTAGAAGCGGTTGCCGCAGGTCGGTCCGACCGGCTGCCGCGAGTCGCAGGGGTTGTACTGCAGCAGGCGGTTGTCGAAGCGCACGCTGTAGGCAGCGACCGATGCCTGCAGGGTGTCGGTGACGAAGCGGTAGCCCGCTTCCAGCGAACGTGATTCTTCCGGCTTCAGGTTGCCTTGCGCGTTCCAGGTGGCCTGGCTGACCGCCTGTGGGCCCAGCTTGAAGCCGCCCTGGAACATGGCGATGTTCTCGGCATAGCTGGCGAACACTTCGTGATGCTCGCTGAGGCGGAAGTTCGCACCCACGCTGGGCAGGAAGTTCTTGCTGGCCTTCAGCGAACCGGTGGCGAACTGGTTGTTCGAGCTCGGCGAGATCGGTGTCTTCGCATCGCCGGGCAGTGCCTGCGCGTCGGAGGTGGCATGCGGGCTCTTGGCGCCGAACTCCAGGGTCAAACGGTCGTCAAGCAGGCGCCAGGTGTCCTTCAGGAAGAACTGGTGGGTCTTCCAACGCGTACGCTGGGCGAACACACCCACATCCGAGGGCAGGGTGTTCATGCCGCTCAGGTCGCGTGGGCCGTCCACTGCGGTCTGGTAGCGTTCGGCGCTGCTGGTGTTGCGTTCGTACCAGACGCCACCTTCGATGCGGTGTGCACCCAGCTCCCAATCGAACGACAGCGTGCCGCCGTCGCGGTCGATGGTGTAGATGGTGTTGCGGAAGATGATCGGGATTTCCTGCGCAGTGCCCTTGTTCGACCAGGCGCCGCTGTTCCAGTTGTGGCCTTCGCCACGGTCGTCGTGGTGGTAGGCCAGCGCCCGCAGGGTGAAGCCGCCGGCGAGGAAGAAGTCGCCGGCCAGGTAGTACAGGTTGTCATCGCGCAGGATCTGCCCGGCAGTGAAGGCGCCGTCGGCGTCCTTGTCCGGACCGCTGTTGTCGCACTTCTTCGCGTTGAGGCTGGCGGTGTTGCAGTAGGCCTTGGCCACGGCCTTGTTCCAGTCCGGCGCGTAGCCGCCCCAGTCCCAGCCCAGGCCGCGGGACATCTCGTCCTTGGACAGGTAGAAGTAGTCGGCCTGGCTGGTGCGCGAGGTGTCGACGAAGCCGGTGATCTGGCCGCCGCCGAAGTTCCACACGCCCTTGGCGTTGAACTGCCTGGTGGTGGATTTGTTGTACGCGGTCTGGTCGTTCCAGAGGTCCGAGACCGCGTTCATGCCCGACACGTAGCCGGAGAATCCGTTGTACTCGCCGCTGTCCACGCGCACGAAGGTGCGGCGGTTGGCATCGCTGCCGAAGGTCTGCACCACGCGGCCGCCCAGTTCCTGCGCCGGGCGGTCGGAGGTATAGGAAATGGTGCCGCCGAGGTTGCTGGTGGACGGCGTGCCGAGGCTGCCGATGCCCACGGCCAGCTCGGCGCCGGCCATGTTCTCGCTGATCAGCGCACGGTTGATGGTCAGGCCGTTGTAGTTGTTGTACGCACCGTCGCCCAGCGGTACGCCGTCCAGCGTGTAACCCAGCCGGGTGGCGTTGAAGCCGCGCAGGCTGAGGGTCATCGACTGTTCGTTGGTACCCAGCGCGTCGGCCGACTGCGCGTTGACGCCCGGCAGCAGGTTCAGCGTTTTCTGCAGGCTGGTGCCGGGCGGCAGGATGTCCAGGTTCTCGCGGGTGATGCGCTGCACCTGGCGCGCCTCGCCACTGCCGATGACTGAAACGGCATCGAGGTCGGTGGCGAAGGGTGTGCTGGAGGTCGGGGCAGCGTCCTGCGCCCAGGCCGTGGGAGCGAGCGCGATCGAAAGCGCGGCGGCCAACAAAGTCTTCGTCATGTTACGGACACTCAGGCAGGCACAAGCCACCGCACGGGCGCGGAACTCATGGAGTTTGAAAGGGGAGACAGCCGATGCGACCGGCAGGCGCTGCGGGCGCCGTGGGTCAACGTGAAAATGGTGCGCTAGACAGATGACTGTCTGGTGACATGTTCATCTGCGTCGGTGACTGGCCCGCGTGGCGGTATTGCTTTGCACGTCAAACGGCCGGCGTACTGGTGTGGTAGATGCCAACCTTGGTTGGCATGCGCGGCGTCGAATGGATGCAGCGCCCCTCTGTTGGAATAGCTCCAGCCCAGGTTGCCGTCAACAGTGTTGTTCGATCAAATCGAGTATGTGGGAGAGAAGTCCGTCGAAGGAGACGAACTCCTCATATACGTTATCGAACGCTACTTTGTCGCGGACCTGGTACCGATCGGTTCCTGATTCGAAGATGTAGCAATCCATATCGCTCTCTCCGAGCTCTATAAAGCCGTCCATGAATCCCGCGTCGCGTGCGAGGAGATTCATTTCCACCAGCGCGAGGGCTGTCCCGCCACCGGAATAAGGGCGTGGAATGCTCGAGTAAAGGAAGACTCCCTCTGCTACCAGACCGTCGTGGCTTGAAAGGAAGTCCAGATAGGACTCTGGCAGGGCGGTGCCTAGCGTAGAACGCGCCGAGCTTTGAAGTGCTTCGATGCCAGAACGTCCAAGTGGAGGGCCAAGGTACATCTCGGCTTCGTTGAGGTTCGCGCGGAGTTTAAGAAGTCTGGTTTCAGCTGAAGGCTGCATCTGCAGAGGTTGGAGCTCGCGGGCGAGGGAGGCAGGCAGCCAGACATTGGCTGGATTCACCATCCGACGTCAATGCAAGGTAGTCCATACAGGCCAAGGCAGCCAATCAATGACGTGGTTGGCACTCGGCGTCGATTGGACAGCAGCGCGGTTGGGAAGAGAAAAGCGCCAACCAAGGTTGGCATCTACCAGAAGCGCGGATCGAGATTGCCGTGTCCAGAAGTGCCGATCGAGTTCGGCGTCAACGCGCGCTCAATCCGCTTTGCGTGGCTTGCGCGTGCGCTTGGGCTTTGCTGCGTCACCGCTGCTGGCGGCGCCATCCTGCAACGCCTGCAGCCACGACAGCGTGTCGACATAGTCGATGAAGTGGCGCAGATACCCGGGGCTGGTAGCCTGCATCGTGTCCAGCATGCGCTGCACCAGCACTGCCGAGTTCAGTGGGCCGCCGTCGGCGGGGGCCTCGGTACGCAGCGAGCGGCGCACCTGCAGTTCGCTGCGCAGCTCCGACCACTCGCGCTGCACCTGCTGCAGCATCGGCACCTGCGGGTAATGCGGCAGCGAGCGCGACCCCGCATCGAGATCGCGCACCAGTGCGCGCAGGCCCTCCAGCGCGGGCGGCTTACTTGGCATCCGGGGCCTTGGGCTTGGGAATCGGCGCGATCTCCACGCGGCGGTTGCGCGCGCGGCCCTCTTCGCTGGCATTGGAGCTGACCGGCTGCTCGCTGCCGAAGGCGGCGGCGAACACCGCATCGGCCGGTACACCGTCGGCGATCAGGGTCCGGGTCACCGTCAGCGAGCGCTGCGCGGACAGCTCCCAGTTGTCGGCGAAGCGGCGGTTGCCTTCGCGCACCGGTGCGTCATCGGTGAAGCCGCTGACCATCAGGATTTCTTCGCGCGAACCCAGGTACGCCGCCAGCGGCCCGGCAAGGCTGCGCAGCAGCTCCTGGCCTTCCGGCTGCAGCTGATCGGAGTTCAGCGCGAACAGCACGTTGCCGCTGATGCCGATGCGACCGTCCACCAGCGTCACCCGGCCGGCGGCAAGCGGGCCGGCCAGCGCCTGTTCCAGGGTCTGCAGGCGCTTGGCCTCGGCTTGGCGCTGCTTGACCTCCTGGTCCAGCCGCTGCGACAGCTCCAGCTGCACGGCAACCACGCCGACGAGGATCAGCACGAACGCACCCAGCAGCACCGACATCAGATCGCCGAATGCCGCCCAGATCGGGGCGTGCGAGCCGCCATCGACCTCCAGCTCGTCGCTCATGCGCTGCCGGCCTTGCCGCGGCGCGCGGCCAGCTGCTGCAGTTCTTCCATCACCTGCTTCTGCGACAGCAGGCTGAGGTCGACCACCTCGCGCGCCTGCGCCACGTAGTACGCCAGCTGCTCATCGCTGCGCGCGAGCGAGGCATCCAGTGCGCTACCGATCTGTTCCAGGCGTCCCGACAGCTCCGCCGAGGCGGTACCGAACTGTTCGACCGCAGACCCGAAGGTGCCGGCCAGCTGGCCCACCTCGCCGGCACTGCCGCTGAGCAGGGTGGCGATGCCATCGAGCTTGCCGGTCTCGGCCGTGATGTGGTCGGTGAAGCGGTTGCCGACGCGTTCCAGCAGTTCGGCCGAACCACCGACCAGCGCGTCCACGGCCGTGCGCTGTTCGTGCGAGGCGTGGTTGATCGCCTCCAGCAGGGTCTGCACGGTGGCGAGCAGGTGGCCACGCTCCTCCAGCATCGCGTTGTCGCGCACCAGGCTTTCGGACAGGGTGCTGCGCAGTTCGTTGATGACCTCGGCCGCGGCCTTCGGCGCCTCGGCCGCGGTCTGCAGCAGGGTGGAGACTTCGGCCAGCGTGGCGCTGGCCTGGGCGCGGCCGTTCTCGCCGATCTGTTGCGCGGTCTGCGCTAGCGCGTCGCACACCTGTTGTTGCTGCGTGGACAAGCGTTCGCCATCGGCCTGCAGGCGCGCGGCAAGGTCGGTCGAAACGTTCTGCAGTGCGTCGCTCCAGCGCTGCAGGCGCTGTTCGTCCGCGGCCACCAGCTGGGCCTGCAACGCGGCATGCGCCTGCTGCAGCTCGGTACTCACCGCGTCCCAGCGTTCCTGACGCTGCTGCTCGCGCGCATCCAGGCCGGCCTGCAGCTCGGCATGCGCGGTGGCGATGGCGGCCTGTGCAGCCTGCCAGTCCTGCAGGCGCTGTTGTTCGTGGTCCTGCAGCAGCGACTGGCCGGCGGCGTGGCGCTCATCCAGCGCCTGCAGCAGCGCCTGCGCACGTTCGTCCAGGTGGCTGCTGGCACGCTGCAGTGCCTGCTGCTGACGCTCGACCAGTTCACTGTTCAATGCATGCTGCTGTTCGGCAGCGGCACGCCAGGCGTCGGCGTTGCCGCTGGCGTCGGCCTGCAGGCGCTGGCCGATGCGCACCACCAGCGCTTCACTCTGCGCGCTCTGGCCTTCGCTGAAGGCCTGCAGATGCTGGCGCAGTTCAGACACCAGTGCCTGCTGCGCGCCAGTCTGCTCGGCCACGACGTTGGCCCAGCTGGCCTCGGTGGCCACACGGCTGCGCTCGAAGCCTTCAGTGAGGCCGTTCAACTGCTGCTGCACCGCGTGTTCGACGCGCGAATGCAGCGCCTGGCCGTGGCTGGCCAGACCGGCCAGCGTGGCTTCGGCCATCGGCTGCAGGGCGCCCCCGATGGCGGCGGCACTGGCTTCGGCGCCTTCGCGCAGCGACTGCTGCAGCGAGGTGGCCAGGCGTTCCTGCAACGCCTGGCTCTGCGCCAGGAATTCGGCCTGGCCGGCCAGCAGGCGCTCATTGGCGGCCGCGCTGTGCTGTTCGAAGGTGCTGGTCATCGTCTGCAGGCGATCGACCAGCGCAGGCAGCGCAGCGGACTGCGACTGCAGCAGGCGCAGCGACTCGGCGCGCTGCCAGGCTTGCGAATACGGATGCAGGTCAGTGGCGATGGCGCGGTCCAGCTGCTGCACCACCTGCAGGCGGTCGCGGCGCAGCAGCGCCGACAACAGGCCCAGCATGGCCGAACTGGCGACACCGGCGATGGACGTGCCGAACGCCACCGCCAGGCCCTGCACTGGCGAGGCCAGCGAGCCGCGGATGGCGGCCATGTCGGTAGCGCTCTGCAGGGCCAGGCCCGTGCCGCGCAGGGTGTCCATCATGCCCAGCAGCGTGCCGAGCATGCCCAGCAGCACCAGCAGGCCCACCAGATAAGGGGTCAGCACCGGCGAGGGCAGGGTGGTGCGTTCGCCCTCCACGCGCAGGCGCACCGCATTGCGCAGGCCCAGCGGCACACGCTCCAGCCACGGCGCCAGACTGTCCTTGGCCAGCGAAACGTCATTCAGCGCGGCGCGCAGGCCATTGCTGGCCTGCCGGTAACGGTACAGCTCCACGCCACCGGCGATGTAGCAGGCCGCGATGATCGCGGCCACGGCCGCACCCAGCGGGTGCACCGAGACGTAGCCGACACCGATCCAGCACACGGCCAGCAGGCCAGCAAGGAAGACAAGGACGTGGAAAACAGTTCTGGACATGGTGTTCCGGTCAGTGTGAGCGCAGGGCGGCAAGCAGCCCCTGGATCGGGTGGAAGCGCAGTTGCAGCTCGGCGAGCAGCAGCGTGCGCATGTCGTGGCGGAAGGACGCGCGCCAGCCGGGCTGGCCGTGCACGCGTTCGAATCGGGCACCCAGCACCGCTGGGGCGGTGGCAAGCAGGCTGTTCTCGCGCGGGCTCAAGGTCTGTTCCATCACCGCATCGACCTCGGCCAGCCGCGCCAGCTCGGGTGAGGCCAGCATCAGCTGGTCGCGCAGGCGGCCGCGCAGGCGACCGGTGGCGGTCTGGATGGCCTGTTGCAGCACCCGGTAACGCTGCCGCAGCGAAGCGAAGTTGGGTGCCGCAGCGGCCTCGGCCAGGTCCAGCAGGCGCTCGGCCTCGACGTCCTCGCTCAGCGAGGCCAACAGGCTCGCTTCGGCCTGGGCGCAGTCGGCCAGCAGATCATCAAGGGCCTCGGCAGCCTCGGCCGGTTCAGCCAGGCGGCCATCCAGCGCCCCCGCAAGGGCCACGGCACGGCTCCAGTCCACCCACTGACCGAGGCGATCGGTCAGGGCGGGACTGGAGGCCGGCATCGCGCCGTCGCTGAGACGGGCGAGCAGACGGAGGAAGTCCGGTCCACCCAGGACCGGCTGCGCTGCGTTCGCCATCAAGGGGGTGGGGGCCAAAAACCGTTGATTTTACAACCAGATGAAGCCGGCCGTATGAAGGCGGGGCGCGGGGGCAGCAACGATCGGGCCACAGGGCTTAAAATGGTCGGCTGTACCACCGCACCCCGACTTCTGGAGCTTGAGATGACCGTTGCGCAGTTCTACCCGATCGGCACCCCCGGACAGCCCTGGGGCGACGCCGAACGCGCGCAGTGGCGGGCCCGCCAGCAGCGGCAGCGCAGCTACCATGAAGACGTGGTGACCGCGCTGGAGCGGCTGGACGAGCGCTTCGACGTGGTCCAGTACGGCCAGCTTGACTACGCCCCGGACCACTACCCGCTGTTTGCGGTGGTGAACCACGACTGGAACCCGGCCCTGCCGACCGCGCTGGTCACCGGCGGCGTGCATGGCTACGAAACCAGCGGCGTGCATGGCGCCCTGCAGTTCCTGGAACAGCACGCCGAGCGTTACCTGGGCCGCTTCAACCTGATCGTGGCCCCGTGCGTGAGCCCGTGGGGCTACGAGCGCATCCAGCGCTGGAATCCCAATGCCATCGACCCCAACCGCAGCTTCCGTGACGGCGGCCTGATCGAGGAAGCCGCCTCGCTGATGCGCTGGGTGGCCGAACGCAAGCCCAACATCCGGGTCCACCTGGACCTGCACGAAACCACCGACAGCGACCTGCACGAATTCGACCCGGCCCGTTGCGCCCGCGATGGCAAGCCGTTCGAGCGCGACACCATTCCCGATGGCTTCTATGTGATCGGCAACAGCGAAGACCCGCAGCACGAATTCCAGAAGGCGCTGATCGCCGCCGTGGCCCCGATCACCCACATTGCCCCGGCCGACGCCGAGGGCAATCTGGTGGGCATGCCGCTGCAGTCGCTGGGCGTGGTGTGGGGCGAGTCGCGTTCCATTGGTGCATGTGCCGGCTTCACCGATGCGCTGTATGCCACCACCACCGAGGTGTACCCGGACAGCCCGCGCACCAACCCGCAGGAATGCAACGACGCCCAGGTGGCTGCGGTGTGTGCAGGGTTGGATTTCGCCCTGGCCAATTGACGGCTGTGTCGTAGCGCCGGGCCCATGCCCGGCTGCTGCGGTCGGCGGCAGGTTCAGCCGATGCTTTCGACATGCACGGCCGGTGTTGCCGGGAGGGTGGGGCGCGTCGCCGCGCCCCACTTGATCAGTACTTCTTTTCCAGGTTCAGCTGCACGCCGTGGTCTGTGTCTTCGCTGCTGCCGAACAGGCCGCGGTACTCGATCCGCAAGCTGAGGTCGCGCTCGGTCTGCAGCACCGCCCCCAGACCGAACACGAACCGGTTGCGCTTGAGCCCGTCGATTTCGCCGCGGTAGAACGGACCGCCCGGCAGATCGGCGTAGCCCATCGTCACCGAGCTGGCGTCCTGGAAGTCGTGCTGGTACTCGAACCGCACCTGTGGCGACAGCGTGCCGAAGCGCACCGGGAAGCGATAGTCCATGCGCACGCCCAGGCTGGCGGTGGTGGTGTCCACATCCTGGTCCTCGTAGTGCAGGGCATAGATGGCATCGCCGCGTTCGGTATAGCCGTTCAATGTGGCGCGGGCCAGATCCAGGCGCGCGTACGGGCTCACCGACAACCGGTCGTGCTGGTAGTCGCCACCGACCGACAGCGAGGCGAACCACTGCTTGCCGTCGCGGTCACCTTGCACCATCGCACCATTGGCAGTCACGTAGCGGCGGGAATCGAACGACAGCAACTGGTAACCCAACAGGCCATCAACGAAGAAGTACTGGCCCGGGTGATAGCTGGCGTACGCAGCCAGGGTGTAGCTTTCGCCGTGGCTGCGGGTGTCGTTGTGACCGACGTCGGTAGTGTCGCGGCCGTAGCCGATACCGGCGCCGAAGGCGAACGACTGGTTCACGCGGGTATCGGCACCAGCACTGATGCCACTGGTCTGGAAGTCGAAGCCGGCGCTGCCCGAGCGACCATCGCGATCACCGCTGTTGATCGAACCGCCGGTCCACAGGGTCAGGGCGCCTTTATCGCCATTGCCGCTACGTTTGCCGCGATCCCCGCCGACGGGCGCGACAGCAACGTCGTCCCTCAGCACAGATTCGTCCAGCGCGGTGACCTGGCGGCAATCGCCGCCGGGCATGCGTCGCACCTCATCCTGGCAGCGACGGTCGCGGTCGACGCCGAAGCTCAGCCCGTTCTCGAAGCGCTCCCCTCTGCCAGCACCATGCAGGCCTTCCATGCGGCGCTGGAAGTTGCCGATCTGCGCAGTGGCGAAGCGACGGGTGGAAGCGGTCTGCGCGCCCAGCAGGCCCATCACTTCCGCGTCCAGGGTCGGGTCCGGTCGGCCGATTACATCAAAGTCGATGGTCGCCGGCGCCGAGGTCGCGAATGCGTTGGCCAACGTGAAGGTGGCCGTGGCGATACCGGCGAAGGTGGCCGCCGGGGTGAAGGTCAGGCGATAGCCCGCGCTGGCACCGCTGCCGGAAGGTGCGATGGTGGCCGTGCCGGCAGTCGCCGGCGACAGCGATACCAGCGTGGCCGCAGTGAACGGGCCGCCGGTGGCGTCGGTCGTCAGCTCGACCACCGCCGCAACACCCGCATTGGCACTGACCCGGCGCGAGACCGCCACCGGCACCTGGTTGATGGTGATCGTGGCGGTGATCGGAGCCGATGCGCCGTAGGCGTTGTTCAAGGTGTAGACGATGCTTGCGGTGCCCGAGGCGGTGACCAGTGGGGTGTAGGTGATGTTGGTACCGGTCACCGTCGTGGTGCCGGTGGCCGGCTGCGTCACCAGGGTCACACCGATGAACGGACCGCCGGTGGCACCCACCGTGGTGTCGATGGTCACCGGCTGCCCTGCCACGGTGGCGACAGCCGCGCGCGGCTGCCCCGCAGGCACCGGCAGCGCGTTGACGGTGATCGACACCGTGGCCGGGGCCGAGGTGCCGCCCGGGCCGGTGGCGGTGTAGGTGAAGCTGTCCGCGCCGAAGTAGGTGCCTGTTGGCGTGTAGACAATGCTCATTCCGCTGGCCGTTGCGGTACCGTGCGCCGGCGCGCTGACCACGGCGATCGAGGTGATCACGCCGCCGTCGTTCGCCGTTACCGGAATCGTCACCGGTTGCTGCGACGGCGTCGCGGCGCTGTCGTCCACTACTACCGGCACGGCGTCGGCGATGACGATGCTGTAGCTCTGGGTGGCGTTGTAGCCGGCGTCGTCGGTGGAACGCACCACTGCGGTATAGCTGCCGGCCGTGGTCGGCGTACCGCTGAACACACCCGCCGAACTGAAGGAAATGCCGGGGGGCAGGGCACCGGAGGCGATCGCATAGGTATACGGCGCGATGCCACCGCTGCTGCTCAGGCTCTGCGAATAGGCCGTGCCCACCGTGCCGCTGGGCAGGGTGGCGGGTGTCAGTACCACAGTCGCCGGAGTGATCGTGAAGGTGTACACGCGGCTGCCGGTCTGGCCGTTGGAATCGGTGGAGCGCACCGTGGTGCTGAAGTTGCCATCCGATCGGGGGATGCCGGTCAGTGCGCCAGTGGAGGTGAAGGACATGCCGATCGGCAGCGCACCACCGAGCAGCGCGTAGCTGTACGGCGCTACGCCACCACTTGAACTGAGCTGCGCGTTGTAGGCCACGCCTGCGCTGCCGTTGGGCAGGCTGGGCGGATCGATGGCGATTGCCGGCGTGGCAACGACGAGGGTGTAGTTCTGCTGCAGCGAGAACGGCGCTCCCGCGCCGGTGCTGGAGTCGGTGGTGCGCACGGCGATGTTGTAGTTGCCCGGCACGGTCGGCGTACCGCTGAGCACACCGGCCGACGTCAGGGTGACCCCCACCGGCAGCGTACCGGCGACCAGTGCGTAGCTGTACGGCGCGGTGCCGCCGTTGCTGGCGAAATTGATGGTGGTGGCCACGCCGTAGTTCATCGGCAGGTTGCCCGGCGCCGGGGTCATGCCCAGGGTCGGCGCGCCAACGGTCAGCGTGAAGCTCTGGCCGGTCGTGAACGGCCCGTTGCCGGTACTGCTGTCGGTGGCAGTGGCAACGAGGTTGAAGCTGCCCGCCGCGCTCACCGTGCCGCTTACGGTCACGCTGGTGGCGGTGGTGCCACCGATGCTGAGGCCTACTGGCAGGCCGGTGACAGTGAATCCGCTATAGGGTGCGGTGCCACCATTCCAGGTGAACGTCTGGCTGTAACTTGTGCCGACCTGGGCGCTCATCGGGCCGCCCGCAGTCACGGTGATGGTCGGATTGCCGACCGTGATGCTGACCGTTACGGGCGCCGACGTGCCGGCAGTGTTTGTTGCGTAGTAGGTAAAGCTGTCCGGGCCCGCGTAACCCGCGGTGGGCTGGTAGGTGACGGTGGTGCCGCTGGCGACGGCACTGCCGTGAGCCGCCGCAGTGCCGATGGCCACCGAGGTCGGCACGCCGCCAGTGATGTTCAGCGTGATCGGATTGGCGCTGCTGTTATAGGCCACGGTCGCCGACACCGGGTTGGCCACCGGCGGGCTGTTGAGGATCTGCAACGTATAGCCGCGCGGTGTCGAGGTGTATGGCCCGCTGCCGGTGCTGCTGTCGGTGGCGGTTACCGCGAAATTGGAGGTGCCCGCTGATGTGGGCGTGCCCGACAGGGTGCCCGTGCTGGAGAGCGTGATACCCGGCGGCAAGCTGCCGGCGGTGACTGCATAGGTGTATGACGGGGTACCGCCGCTGGCAGCATTGAGCGTGGCGGTGTATGCCACGCCTTGGGTGCCGTCGGCCAAGGTGGTCGCTGGCAGAGTGATGGTCGGCGCAGAGATCGACATCGAATAGGCGCGCGAACCGGTGTGCGGCGCGCCGGCGCCGGTGCTGCTGTCGGTGGCGGTAAGAGTGAAGTTGAAGGTGCCGCCCGCGGTCGGCGTACCGCTGAGGCTGCCGGTGCTGCTCAGAGTCAGGCCGGCCGGCAACGCGCCCGCAGTGATCGTATAGCTGTACGTCGCGATGCCACCGCTGGCACTGACCCCTTGGCTGTACGCTGTCGCCACCGTGCCGTTGGGCAGCGTAGTCGGCGCGATCACGATCGTCGGCGCTGCCACCACCAGGGTGTACGCGCGGGAGCCGGTGAAACTGTTGGCGTCGGTCGCGGTCACGGTGAAGTTGAAGGTGCCAGCGGCGGACGGCGTACCGGTCAGTGTGCCGGTGCTGGTGTTGAGGCTCAGCCCTGCGGGCAGTGTGCCTGCGGTGATGGCGAAGCCATACGGTGCAGTGCCGCCGCTGGCGCTAAGGGTCTGGCTGTAGGCCACGGCGACGGTTGCGCCCGGAACGGTGGACGGGCTGATCGAGATGGTCGGCGGCGCAACCACCTGCAGGGTCACGGATTTGACCTCGGCATAGCTGCCGGTGCCGGTGCTGCTGTCAGTGACGCGGATGCCGAAGGTGTAGCTGCCCTGGGTAGTGGGCGTGCCGCTCAGGGTCGCGCCGCTCAGGCTCAGGCCGGGCGGCAGGGTGCCGTTTTCATACGCGAACGTGTAGCCGGGCACGCCACCGCTGGCAGTGAAGGTCACCGAGTAGGCAAGGCCCTGCGCCGCAGAGGGCGTAGCCGGCGCGATGGTAAGGGTTGGGTTGGCTGCCGAACCACTGAAGCTGCGCACGCCGCTGGCAGAGGCGCTGTCGGTGGCGCGGATGGTGAAGGCGTAGGCGCCGCGCTGGGTCGGCGTACCGCTGATGGTGTTTCCGCTCAGGCTCAGCCCCGGCGGAATGGAGCCGCTGTCCAGGCTGTAGGTGTACGGTCCGGTGCCGCCGCTGGCACTGAGGCTGGTGCTGAAAGGCACGCCAACCGTCAGGTTGACCGCAGGCGAGGCGGCGAGGGTGATGGCTGATGCCGGAGCGATGGTTACGGTGACGGTGATGTCACCGTTCGAGTCGTCCTGGATGACGAAGGTATCGCTGGTCGCGCTGTCGCCGTTGTGGGTGTACGTCAGCGGCAGGTTGGCACCCGACTGCACGCCGACGGTGCGGCTGCCGTGCGGGGTCGCCGCAGTGCCCGCAGAGATGCCGAAGCCGCCGTGGCAACCGTTGACGTTGATCGTCTGCGAGCCACCGTTGGCTACCGACATGCTCAGCGTCGGGCAGAAGGCCGATGGCACTGCCATCGCCACCTGCGGCCACAGGCTTCCCGCGCACAACAGCGCGACGGCAATCCAGGAACAGAACGAGGAAAAGAAAGCGTGCGAACGCGCACGCGGCGTCCCCACGCGGTGCGCTGATGACTGATGCATGTTCTGCCCCTGTTGGCACCGCACAGGCTCGATCGTCCCGAGGACATCGAGCCAGAACGGCGAGACCGTACCCCTGTCCGCGGACGCCGGGCTGGACCCGGTACCGCACCCCTTGCGAACTGCTGGCGATCATTCAAGCAGGATTCAGGGTGAAAAAGAAAGTGCCTATATATTCATGAACTATTAATGTTGCGCCCGCACAAAAATTTCGCTTGTACGGCGTGCGGAGTGTGAGCGAGAGTAGCGGCGGCAGCGGACATGACGTCCGTGCCACCAACCTTTCGGGGGAAAAGGTATGACCGAAGTCTTCCTCGGGCAGATAATGCTCACGGGGTTTGCGTTCGCGCCCAGGGGATTCGCCCTTTGCAACGGACAGCTGCTTTCCATCGCCCAGAATCAGGCGCTGTTTTCTCTGCTGGGAACCATGTACGGCGGTGACGGCAGAACCACGTTCGCCTTGCCCAATCTGCAATCGCGTACCCCGGTGGGCGCCGGTCCTTCGGCGGATGGGGGCTGGAACCCTGCGGCTTACGTCCAAGGGGAAGTGGGCGGTGTGGAGAGCGTCACCCTGCTGCCCACTCAGGTTCCGGCCCACAGTCCGGTGGTCAACGGCACCACCACTGCAGGTACGGCCCGCAACCCTACCGGGGGCCTGTATGGCACCAGCGGCAGCGCCATCTTCGGACCGGCCAACGGCACCCTGGTTCCGCTGCAGGGGGTGGGACCGGGCGGCGGCAACCAGCCGCACCCGAACCTGCAGCCCTACACCGTGATCAATTTCGTGATCGCGCTGAACGGCATTTTCCCGTCGCGCGACTGATTCTTCCGACGCCCATTACAGGAGTTCCCATGAGCACCCCCTACATCGGAGAAATCCGCATGTTCGGCTTTGCGCGCGTGCCCAACGGCTGGTTCGCATGCGACGGTTCGCTTCAATCGATTGCCGAGTACGAAGTGCTGTACACCGTGATCGGCACCACTTACGGCGGCGACGGCATCAATACCTTCGGTGTACCTGACCTGCGTGGCCGCGTGCCGATCCACCAAGGCCGCGGACAGGGATTGAGTACCTACGTGATCGGGCAGAAAGCGGGCAGCGAAAGTGTCACTCTGCTGCAGACGCAGTTGCCGCAACATACGCCGTCGCTGATGGCCACCACCGTCCTGGCAACCACCGGTGCGGTTGGCACTACCGTAGTGCCGGCAGCGTTGTCAGGCGAGACCATGTACGTCACCGATATCTCCGGGGCCAACGGCGCGACCCTGTCGCCCAATGCGATCGTCAGCCAGGGAGGCAACCAGCCACACGACAACGAGATGCCCACGCTCACGGTGCAGTTCTGCATCGCTTGGGCCGGCATCTATCCGTCGCAAGGCTGAGCCGCCACTCGCGCATATCCGCTTCCAGGACACGACCATGACCGAACCTTTCATCGGCGAAATCCAGTTGTTCGGCTTCAACTTCGCGCCATATGGCTGGGCCAGCTGCAACGGCGCCACCTTGGCTATCCAGCAGAACACGGCCCTGTTTTCGCTGCTGGGCACCCAGTACGGTGGCGACGGACGAACGACATTCCAGCTGCCCAACTTCGTCAACCGCGCGGCCACCGAGCAGGGCCAGGGCGCGGGGCTGTCCCCGCGCAGCATCGGTGAAGCCTATGGCAGTAGTTCGGTGGCGTTGACCCAAATGGAAATGCCGTCCCACAGCCACTCCCTGACGATCTACAACCAGCCCGACCAGTCCAAGCGCACCAGCACCCCGGTAGCGGGCAACTACCTGGGCCTGCCGACGTCGGGCTCACCCTTCGTGCCCGGCAACACTGCCAACACGCAGTTCAGCCCCATGATGATCGCGCCGTCCGGCGGTGGCCAGCCGCATGAAAACCGTCAGCCCTACCTCGCGACGAACTTCTGCATCGCGCTGGAGGGTGTATTCCCCAGCTTTGGCTGACGACATGCAAGCAACGTCGCAGCTCACTTCGTTTCCGGCAGGCCGCAACGACCACCTGGCCGTCCCCGCGCTCCTTGGCGAGCGCGGGTACGCTTTGCGGCCCCTGTGCGACGATGACCTGAGCTGGCTGCGCGAACTGTACGCCAGCACCCGCGCGGAGGAACTGGCACCAGTGCCTTGGCCCGAAGCGAGCAAGCGCGCGTTTCTGGATAGCCAGTTCGCACTCCAGCACCAGCACTACCAGGCGCACTACAGCGACTCTGATTTCCTGGCCATCGAACGCCACGGCGTGGTGGTGGGCCGTTACTACCTGCAGCGCAGTGCGCCGGATCACCTGATCGTCGATATCTGCTTGTTTCCCGGTGAGCGCGGTCACGGTGTGGCCGCGGCCCTGATTGCTCACAGCCAGGGCGAGGCCGCCGCGCTGGGTCGCGGCGTGACCCTGCACGTGCAGGCTGACAACGTCGCTGCGCAGCGCCTGTACCGGCGTGCGGGCTTTGCCCTGATCCACGATCAAGGCTCGCATCTGCTGCTGCGTTGGGCACCGGGCTGAGCCGGCGACACGCTGTCGTACGCCCGCCGGAGCGGGCACACCGTCAGTTGAAGATCGCCTGATACAGGAACCCCGCCTGCTCGCGCGCTACCGGCACCAGGAATATGCCCACCTCACCGATGTCGTCATGGCGCATCTGATAGATCTGCTGCGGGAACAGGAAGGCCGAGCCGTTGCGGAACAACAGCGAGAACGGAGTCCGTGCCGCGCCGGGCGGCACTTGCGATGGGTTCAGGGCTCGCGCCTCCACAAGCACAAACGGAACCTCGCCGTCGTTGATGACCGCCGAGAAGGTCTGATCGACGTGGCGGGCGAAATGGTCGAGCGTCAGCAGTTCCATGCAGAGTTCCCCTAAACCGAACCGCATCGTCGCCGCGCGGTACGTCCGATGCAAGTGTGTTGCGGAAGTTTCCGGCAGGCATGGTTGGCTGCACGTGAACCGCTCGTCCATCAGTCCTGTGTACCACCCGGGGCGAGTGTCCGATTGCCTGTCTCGGCCCAACCCCCGCCCAGCGCCAGGAACAGATCCACCTGACGGTCCACCCGCTGCGCACGCGAGGCTGCGAGTGCGGATTCTGCATCGGCCAGCGCGGCTTCGGCTGACAGCACATCAAGGAAGCCGATCCTGCCGAACCGGTACAGTTGCCCGGCCTGGCCGCTCGCACGTGCCGCGTCGTCGCGGGCGAGGGCAAGGCTGTGCTCGCGATCGATCTCCTGCGCATACGCCGACAGCGCGGTTTCGGTCTGCCGCAACGCATCCAGCACCGCGCCATCGAACGATGCCAGCGCAGCATCGGCGTTGGCCCCGGCAGCGTCGATCCGTGCGTGGGTTGCGCGGCGGTTCGGCCAGCGCCACGACAGCAGCGGTCCGATGGACGCGCCGATGCTGTCGCTGCCCAGCAGCTTCTTGAATGAACCTGCCATGCCAGCGGACGCGCCGATGCTCACCTGGGGATATAGTGCCGCCGTTTCCACGCCGATCATCGCAGTGGCGGCCGCCAAGCGGCGCTCCGCCGCACGGATATCCGGGCGACGCTGGATCAGCTGGCTGCCATCGCCGACAGGAATCAGCTGCTGCAGGCGCGGCGGTTGTTGGCAGTTGGCGACGTCCTGCGGGTAGTCCGCTGGCAGTCGGCCCATCAGCGCTGCCAGTTCGAACAGGGCCGCCTGCCGCTCGGCAACCAGATGCGGCACAGCCGCCGCGCTGCGGTTGTGCGCCGCGCGCGCCCGGCTCACGTCAAATTCGGTTCCGCGTCCGCCGGCCGCCAAGCGGGTGGTGGCGTCCAACGTGGCGCGCTGCGTATCGAGCACCCGTTGCGTCGCCGCCAGGGTAAGGTTGGTCGAACAGATGCCGACATAGGCGCGGGTGACGGCGGCGGCGACAACCACCCGCACCTGGTCACGTGCCGCAGCGACGGCCTCTGCATCCGCGTTGGCGGCCTCGATGCCGCGGCGGATGCCACCGGCCAGATCCAGCGGGTAGGACAGGTGGATGCCGAGCGCGTACACCTGCGGTGGCGAGGAAGGGGAGGTGTATCCCCCGGCGCGGGCCAGCGTGGCCGATGCGTCGGCGTCGGTGCCTACCGAGCCCTCGGCCCGGGCCTGCAGCACCAGCGCCGTGGCGCGGCGCAGGTTGGCGTCGGCCGCGCGCAGATCGGTGTTGGCCCGCAGCGCTTCGCTGACGTAGGCATTGAGCCGTGGATCGTCGTACAGCTGCCACCAGCGATCTGGCGGCTCGGCCTGTGTGTAGGCCGCCTCGGGCCCCGATACGAATGCGCGGCGGGCAGCCGGGGCGGCGGCGACCGCGCTGGCGGGAAGTGTGTAGTCAGGGCCGGACACGCAGCCGGCCAGCGACAGCGCACAGGCGAGCACGCCCGCGCGTGATGCGGTGCCGATCACTTGCAGGCCCCTTGCACGCGCGGAGTGATGGTCACGCTGGCGGTTCTGCCGACGATCAGGCGGGTGTCCGGGGCAACGTCATCCAGGCGGATGCGGACCGGTATCCGCTGCGCCAGCCGCACCCAGGTATAGGTCGACGCGACCGACGGCAGCAGGTTGTGGGTGCTCGAGCGCTGGTCGTCGGCGATACCGGCGGCGATGCTCTCCACATGCCCATGCACGTTGCGGCCATCGCCCATCAGGCGCGCGACCGCAGCATCGCCTTCGCTGATGCAGTTGAGCTTGGTTTCCTCGAAATAGCCCTCGACCCTCAGGCTGCTGCTGTCGATCAGGGCCAGGGCCTGGGCACCCGGTTGCAGGAAGTCGCCCGGGTGCAGATCGAGGTTGGTGACGGTGCCAGCGGCGCTGGCGCGCACTTCGGTGCGCTGCACGTTCAACAGTGCCACCCGCCGCTCCGCACGGGCCTGCGCCAGACCGGCCACTTCGGTATCGACCTTGGCCGCATTGCGCTCGCGTGTCTCCGAGGCGACCAGGTTGCCCAGCGCCAGATCCCGCTTCGATTCACGGCGGGCGAGGGTGAGCGTGGCCTGCGCGCTGCTCACCGCAGCATCCGCCTTCTCCAGCGCGGCGGCGTAGCGCGGCTGGTCCAGCACCAGCAGCAGCTGCCCGGCTTTCACCCGCTGGTTGTCCTGCACCAGCACCTGGGTCACCAGTCCGCCCATGTCCGACGCCACGCGGATCACATCCGCGCGCACCCGGCCATCGCGCGTCCAGGGCTGCGTTTCGTATCGGCTCCACAGGGACAGGGCCGCGATGACGGCGACGGCGAACAGGCAGAGCGTTGCGCTCCAGCGGCCAAGGACACTCAGCACGTGTTTCATTTCAGTTTCTCGAACAGGGGCGCGAGCTGGATCAACAGCTCCGCCAGGATCACGAACAGCGAAAGACCCACCAGCGGGCGATAGGCGAACAGCCGGTACAGCCCGAGGCTTGCCAGCAGCCGCGAGGCCATCATCGACAGGGCCAGCGCGATGAGCGCCACCGCCAGCAGGCCGGGAACGAAGACGCCATCGATGGAGATATCGGAGAACATCGCATCAGGCCTCATGAGCGAGCAGGTCGCGGCGCAGGCCGGAAAGCAGTGCAAGAACATGCTCGGTTCCGGGCGCGCTGCCAGTGCTGACGGCGTCGCGTGTGCGTTCGAGCGATTCCAGCAGCGGCGCATTCACCAGGCGGGGAGCGGGAGTGCGGAAGTGGGCGATGGCCCTGTGCATCAGCAGCGCATGCCACTCGCGGCTGCTCCGGTCCTTGAGCGTCCTGCCGATCACACGCAATTCGGCCACGGCACTGGCCGCGCGCATGTCTGCAAACATCGTCCGCAATGTGCGGGCCGCATCCGCACGGCCGCGCAGGCGAGGAGCAAGCAGCGCAAGCCGATCCACCATGCGGCTGGTCCAGTCGCTGGCATTTCGCACCTGCCCGGCCGCTCGACGGGCGATGTCCCGCCTGATCACATCCTGCAGGCGCGCGCGGCTGCGATTGCTGTCCAGGGTCTGCAACAGCGACATGCTGCACAGCGCCGCCGCCGTGCCGACGAACAGCGCGACGCCGCTGTTGAGCGCACCCACGATGTTGCTGGCGTTGGTCGCGCCCAATCCTGCAATAAGCGGGAAGGTGAGCACTACCCCCAACGCCGCCATGATGAACGGCGGGCGGGCGAGGAACGAGCCACACAGCAGCAGCGCGGGCGCCAGCGTCATGGCCAGGCCGACGAAATCGGACAGGCCCGGAAAGATCACCAGCGCGTAGAACAGCCCAATGACCACGCCGATGGTCGACCCGATCAGGTAACGCATGACATGCCCCGCAGGTGCCTCGGCGGTCCCGAACAACACGCAGGCCGTGCCGATGATGGAGACGGCGGTTGCACCATCGGACCACGCGGTGGCGATCCACAGCGCGCAGCTCAGTACGATGCCGACGAAAGCACCCAAAGCGCTGCGCAGGGCGATGCGGTGATCACGGTGCAGCACGTGGCCATTCGCCTTGCTGGCAAGGTGCACGGGCACACGCCGGCGCCAGTCCGGGCGGGCGTCGTGCAGCTGCTCTTCCAGCAGCCGGCAGTCGTGATGCGCAGCATCGAGTTCGGCCTGACGTGTGCAAAGCGCTGCACGCAGCAGGTCCGGCCATGCTGTGTCTGTCGTGCCAACAGGCTGCGCGCGCAGCTGGGCCATCGATTCGTCCACCGCGCTGGACAGCATCAGCACATCGAGCATCCGGTCATGCAGTGCGCGCAGGATCTGCACCTGGGCAACGCCGTGGGCGCTGTCGAACGGCAGGTGGATGGACAGCGTGTGCAGTTCGAGCAGGTCCGCGGCCACCTTGGAGCGATCCTCCGCAAGTACCGTCTCCTGGGCGCCTGCGCGCATGTCCTGCGTCCAGCGTTCCGCATCGCCGAGGATCGACGCCACACGCGCGTGCACACGCGGCGAAACCCGGCGCGGCAGCACCAGCCCGTGGACCAGCGTTGCCGCAAGAATACCGATGGAGATCTCCTGCACGCGGGTGATGGCAATGGTGAAGACGTCACCGGGCACCATCACCGCCGGGAAACCGATCAGGCTGGTGGTGTACCCGGCCAGCAGGAAGGCATACGCACGCGGTGTGCGGTCGAGCATGGCCAGGTACAGGCACAGGCCCATCCAGGCCGCCAGCACCACGCTCAGCACCAAGGGCGCGTTGGCGAACCGCGGCACCAGCAGCACCGTAGCAACCGCACCGCCGACGGTTCCCAGCAGGCGGAACAGGCCCCGGCTGAGCGTTGCGCCGGACATCGGCTGCGACACCAGATAGACCGTGCCGATCACCCAGAATGGGCGGGTCAGGCCGATGCGCAGCGAGACATACAGCCCGAGGATCGCGGCGAGCAGGCACTTGAGCGAGAACAGCACCGCTTCGCGGTCGACCTTCAATGCGGGCGACGTCAGCAGCGCGCTCGGGCGCGAAAGCCAGGGGCGGGTAGGGGCGGGAATCTGCATGCCGCCATCGTATTCAGCGAGGCCTGCAGCCGAATTTCGCTAGAATGCCAGCCTATCGCTGAATCTGGTCATTGAGAATGACTCGCATCTCGTTGCCTGGCTTTGATCTGGACCCGGACGCGACGGATCGGCCGGCAGTGGCCAGCCGCCTGCAGGTGGCCGACCACGATGCTGAGATTCCGGTGCACGACCACCGCAAGGGACAGCTGATCCTGGCGCTTCATGGCGCGGTAACCTGCGAGGTGGCCAATGCCCTGTGGATCGTGCCACCGCAGTGCGGCGTGTGGATTCCCGGCAGCCTGCCGCACAGCAACCGTGCGACCGCCAACGCGCGCCTCTGCTACCTGTTCGTCGAGCCGGGCGTCGTCGACCTGCCGCTGCACTGCGTGACCCTGTCGATCTCACCGATGGTGCGCGAGATGATCCTGCACCTGGCCGATGTGCCGCAGGACTACCCGCGCGGCGGGCACACCGATCGGCTGGCGCGTGTGCTGCTGGACGAACTGGTGCAGATGCCGGCCGAGCGGTTGTACCTGCCGGTGAGCGATCACCCCAAGATCCGTGCGCTGGCTGCGGCGCTGTCGGCCAATCCGGCCGACCGCAGCACCATCAGTGGATGGGCCAAACGCCTGGCACTGGGCGAGCGCACGTTGACTCGGTTGATTGATCGGGAAACCGGTCTGTCGTTCGGGCGCTGGCGGCAGCAACTGCACCTGCTGGTTGCGATTCGCGAGCTTGCCGGCGGCGCGGCGGTGCAGCGGGTTTCTGAAACCCTGGGCTACGAGTCGGTGACAGCGTTCATCACGATGTTCAAGAAAGCGCTGGGGCAGTCGCCTACGCGGTACTTTGCGGCGCGGCTGCGGAATCAGGATTCTGCTACTCGTGGCGATTGACGTTGACTGGCTGAAAGGAAGTATCAGCTCTCCGCGGAACTGCGTTTGTCGCGTATCGAATAGATCACTGAAAAGATCTTCCAGCCTTGCTCGGTGCGGACCAGCTGCCACATTTCCCTGCCCCAGTTTTCTTTCGCGCCATTGGCGTGGAAGCTGTAGTCGAACGACACCGATGCCACATCGCCGTCTGTGTCGATCTTCGTGTTGAAGAACTTCTCCTCTCGTGGCTCTGCAGTGGCCACGGCCTCATCGATGAGCGAGATGAAGTTGTTCGATGGGATATTTCGTGCCTTGATCGCATCGGGCTTGGCCCTGCGGATGTCCGCCAATCGCCGGTCCTCGGACACCAACTGCCAGCCAATGTCTTCCGGCTTGTCAGAGAAGAACAGCGCCATGTAGGTCGGCTTGTCTTTGTTGATCAGCGAGGTGCGGAAGGACTCGATCACCTGTTCGATCGCTTGCACATCGGCAGGCGTGCTTTGCTCTGCGTAGGCCGGAAGGCAGGGCAACAGGCAAAGGGCGAGGGTGGTGAGGACCGTTCCTGGAATGTGCATCTGTAGTGTCGGGTTGAAGGGGAGGGCGGGCATGCGCATCAGCGAGCGTACGTGCGCCAGAAGAGCACGCGATTGCCTGTGCTGCTTGTTGCGACGAAGATCGACTTGCCGAATTCGGGCTCGCAACGAAAGAAGGTATAGGAGCGCTTCAGAGCGGTCTCACTCGGCCACCAGCTTCGATTGAACAGCGCCGGCTGGGTAGCGCTGTGGTCGACGGGCCGGCAACCGGGCGGCAACAACAACTGCTTGCTGCGTGGTTTGCTGAAGGCAAGCGCGCTCACGTTTGAATCGAGGTCGTGCACCTCACGCAGGTCGGTCGCCTCCTCGGGCACCCACGCGGGAATCCAGCCCTTGGCAATCATCTCGGCGTCGACGGCTTCCTGCTTCGTGGCGTAGGAGCTGTCCATCACCAGATCCAGATCGCAGGAGGCAAGTATCAAGCAGAGTGCGAAGAGGAGGAGCAGCCTCGTGCTGCTTCTGGCAAGTTGTCGGAACGTCATTGCTGCCATGCCTTGCCTCGCGACCTACTGGGTCAAGGCCTGGAAAAGACGGTTTCGATCCGCATCGGTCATCGACCACGATTGACCGGCCGGCGCCATGCGCACGGTTTCCACCCGGCCGCAGGCCCGGTACTGCCAAGTCTCCGAGCCGTCCGCTTGCGTTGCTACATCGATCCCGTCCAGGCGCGCGCATTGCAGCCTTGCCAGTGCCATCGGCGTGAAATGGAACATGTAATGCTGCACTCTCTCGGCCGGCATTGCCGAGCCAGTCGGCAGGGGATGGGCCGGCGAATACTCGCCCAGAAGGCTGATGCAGGTCGCGGCGGCAGACAGCGTATTGCGGCCAAAGGCTCGGGAGGCATCACGTTCGACCTCATTGCCGAGCCTCTTTCCCTCCTTGCTGGCAGCGTAGGCCTGCGCCACCTGAAGCTGCGCGGGATCGAAGGTCGACAGCCAACGTTCGCGGCCGTCCTGCAACTGTAGTTTCAGGCCAGGCAGGATCTTCTGGCAGCGCGCCGAGATCGCCTGTGTCTGCACGAAGTCCTGGGCCCGATCGCTGGGAGTTGCGGCCGGCGGTGCTGCCGTCGCGTCCGCCGCCAGGAAAGCGGAGGTGATGACCAAGGCATATCCAATCCTGCTGCGCATCCTTGCACCTGTTGGAGACTGTGATGGCGCACGCTATCACGGATATTGGGTGGGGCACATTCTGGAAAGAGGATCTGACCCCGAACAGGATCGGCAACCGCTTCCATTGTCTATACTCGTGGCTATATGGGGAATCCGTCTTCATCCGCACGGAATGTCGTCCAGAGAGGGTTGTCCAGTGTGGGATGTACGCTTCGAAGGAGCGGCAGGCAATGCGATGCACTCGGCTACTGATCACCCTCCTGCTCGTCCTGGCCCAGCCGGGGTGCCGGGACGAGGTGGAGAGTTCAACGTACCCCATGGGTCAGACGGGAAAGACCTGCACTGCCTACAAGGGCTTTGATCGCCACCCTCCTGAAGTGGTTGTTGCCGAGCTCGCCAGACGGGGGTTGGATGGTCGCAGGTTGATTCATAAAACAGTCTGCGGCTCGATCACCAACTGGGAGATTCTTCCTGCGGGATCGTCGATCAATCGCATACCTCCGCCAGATTCGTATGTGAACGTCTGGATGGGGGAGGACGGCTCCGTTTCCGTCAGTACAGATCGCCCATGATGTTGGAGCATCAGCTGACGATCGAACATCGTGTCAGCGCCAATGCATCGTATGATCGCTACATCGGCGTGCATGGATTCATGCCGGCGGTGGAAAGAGGTGTTGACCGTGGCTTGCCAAGGCGCAGCAAACGGTTTCATCGCGCCAGAGAAGGTCTGGCCAAAGTGCGGCGAGCACGGGGTGCGTGAGCGCTGAAGTTTCCGCAGGGGAGGTGGGATGACTTGGATGTTGGTTGTTTTCTATGCGGCCCTCTCGGTGCTCGCGTATTTCGCAATGGTTGGTAGAACTCCCACCAGAAGGCTCTTCTCCGCGATTGGAATCATTGCGGTTCAGATGGCTTCGCTTGTCTGGATTCAGATCATTGCCAGAGCGCTGGGCTCGCAGTCCAATCATGGTTCGTATTCCGTGGGAGTCGGTGAGCTCTACCTCGCCATACGACCGATTCTCTTGTTCAACGTGACAGTGTGCATCGCGCTTGTTCTGATCTTCCTGGTTGCTCTATCCGGAAAGAAGGATGCCCGATGTCCAGATTCCTAATCTCCGGCGAGGTGCCCCTCATCCAGAGACTGCCTGATAGGTTCGAACTGTCCGAACGATTGTTGAAGGATCTCGTGCTCGCCCAGGTGGCGTGCGTGGATGTCGTCGGATTCGGGGGCGTGTTGTTGCTGTCCAGCACGACTTAGGTCTTAGGCTGTGACATTGCCGTTGTAAAGCTTGCCGATGCCGATGCCGATGCCGGTGAGAGTCACCCTGTGTCTGGACAATCACGATCAGCTCTTCGAGCTGGAGCTGTGCAAGGTGGACCTCTCACCGATCATCGGCGTCGATCTGAGGAGCGCTTTCAGCGAGCACTGACGCCTGCTGAAAGCGGTCTTCGCTGAAGGGCGTAGCGCATGGCATTCACCCTTCGGAATCGGACAGGGCCTGGCGCTGCGCTTCGGCAGCCATCCGGATTGCCTGCAGTTTCGCGTGATTCGGCGAGACGTAAGCTTCGAACGAATTGCTGCCATCTGGATAATAGAAGATCGTGCTGTTGCCTTTGGCTTTGACTTTAGGTCCCACGGATCGCGTGAGGAACTGCGAATGTAGGATGGGTTCGAAATGGACATTGCGGGCATCAGGTGCCTTGTAAGTTAGGTAGTAATCCCCGTTCGTGATCAGGCTCATTGACTTTGTATGGCCTCCAAGGAACCTCTCACTGAGCCATGGGTAGTAGTCCCGCACAACTGTCAGATCTCCGTCGACTTTGATATCCCAGCGGCCGTTGGGCGAATTGTTGTCATAAAAAATGACAGTCATGCCGGCAGGAAGGCCGGATGCAATGCCCTCGCCAAACGCGGAGGTGTCTTTGTACTCCGCGCCGAAGGTGATATTGCTCAGTTCCCAGTTGCAGGCACCACCTCCATTCACCGGCACTTTAGCCTCGAACAGTCTGCTCTGCTCCTGCTGGATGGGCTTCAAGTCCATCCGCTGATAGCCATCTCGATCATAGGGAATTCCGGAGGCAGTATGATCGGTGAAGGTGCAAGTCTTTGATCGGTAAATGACTCGCATTTCCATCGTATCGAGCTCCGTGGGGACCTTGATGGTCACATTGACCACGCCTGCATCCGTGGTGGGCGACAAGCCTCGGTCCGGTAACTCCCTGCCCGGGGTATGGCGGCAGCCGCTGAGAAGCAGGAGGGCGAGGATTGATGCCGGGATGGGAAATTTCATCTGCTGTAGTCGGGGCATGCTGATTTCTTCTGAATGCTGAGAGCTCCGTCGGCATCCGTCTTGAGGCAGAATGTGGCTTCATAGATTGCGGTATGAAAGTACCAGAGATTTGGAATGTATCGGATTGCTTGAAAGTAGTAGGTTGTGTTCAATTTCAATTGAACATTCTCCCTGTTGTCTTCTGGCCCATCCCGCTCGTAGCCGTCTGGCGTTGAGCCGTATGAAATGCAATTGCCAGGCCTTAGCTTCGTCGGCTTGGCGTCGTCCTTCAGGCTGATGGCCCAGCTTTCGTGTTGGAGTGTGTAGTGCTCCATCAGTAGCAGGTTGGCCACCGGGAACGACCGCCTCGCTTTTTGCGGGATGCAGATCGCGGGTGTGCCATCTATGAGCCTGACATCGGCCTCTTCTCTGACCAGCTGGAACGCGTGCGCCATGTTTGGGGCCACGCTGCAACCGGTGGCCACGAGCAGCGCCAAGGTGCTCTTGAAATTCTGCATTGGTTTTCTGATGACTCCGTCTGCGCAACTCTGAAAGGGCGAGCGATTCAATTGCCCTGATCGCCTTTGCCAGCATTGTCGTACCGCCAGAACGATGGGGCGTACGGCAGTCTGGAGTGGCCATGGCACGGGAGGTAATGAGAAGGGCGTCGCGTTTATGCGGGTAAAAGACGGGCCGAAATGAGGCCAGAGACGACACCCGTAGAAGCGATCACCCGCTCACCTGCAACCGCCCCACAGCCTGCGCACTCAACGCCAGGCACGCCAGCATCAGCCCTTCCATCACCCGGTCGCCCACATAGTCCTCGGGCTCGCCGTTCTGTCGGGTCCGCTCTGCCGCCAGCAGCATCTCCTGCACCACCCGCAACCCGGCCAACGCGCAATCCGCATCGGCCAGTGCCATGCAGCGCCCGGGTAACTGGTGCCGCTCCGGCCAGGGCTGCCCGTCGGCCGCAGCGCCTTTGCCGATGCGCTTCAGGTTGGCAATCAGGGTATTCGCATCCACGCAGGGCACAGCCTCTGCCAGGTCATCGGCGTTGGCCGGGTCGCTGTAGGCGTGCAGATGGGGCAGGTCAGATCCGTTCATGGCGAGGCTCCGTGCAAGGCAATCGGTAGCCGCCACACAGAGGTGGCGGACGGTACGAGGTTCGAACACCGGGTTGATCCCAAGCCGGCGGGCACGGGGCCCCCACGTACCGCCCGCCATAGCCGGCAGACGGATTGCCAGCCGGCGCCACGCAAGGTGACGCCGACTGGCAAGCGTAATCACTCAGGAACAACACGGGTGTTCGACGCCCGACCACCCGTTTTCGGTGGCACGCCATCTCAGCCCGCGTCGCTATGCAATGCCAATCAGAAGAGTTGCAAATAGCTCACGATTGGAGACGCTTTCGGCATTGAACCACGCTGTTAAGTACTGGCAGTGCTGGCTGCCGCGTTGGTCCAGCGCGACCAGGCAATCTGCGACAGGTGTCGTGGTTGTGGGCATGGAGTGAGCAGGGTGGCCGGGGCGAAGGCGACATCACAGTGAACCCGGATGCATTCCGCCGGGCACGGCCCGGCGCTACCATTCCGTCGTGCCTTGACGTTCCCAGCCACCAAGCGCAGGCTTGCCCAGCACGTTTCCTAAACACCAAGGAGACTTATGACAGCCACCGCGTCTCTGCACCCCGCGCCCGACACCCAAGGCCGTTCACGCCTCTGGAACGTCTTCTGGCTGCAGGGGGTCATTCCCAGCAACATTCTCTGGGCTGTTGCCCTCTGGGCCCTGGCCAACCAGCGCACCACGCTGGTGCTGGCGATGTTCGCCGTGCTGCTGCTCTATACCGGCTGGATCATTCCGGCGGTGTGGCGGGCGGCACCCACCGCGCGCACTCCGAATCTGGGCGTTGCTGCGCGCGGGTTGACAGTGGCCTGGGGCCTGAACACGGTGCTGCTGATCTTCTTCCTGACCCTGCAGCTGGTGGCTCAATAGAACTGGATCGGCTCACCGCTGCGGTCGAAGGCGGCGAAGCGGCCGATCTGGCCGTCGTTGATGGCGTTGACCATCAGCCGCAGCGGGCGGGTGGCCTCGTCGGTGGTCGGGGCAAAACCCGCACGGCCGTCCATCGCCGCCACGAACACCATGTCCCACTCCACGCCGGTGGTGCTGGACTCGCTGGCCAACGCCTGGAAGCTGGGCACCTCGGCCGGCAGCTTGTCCACGCACAGCACCGGCGACAGGGTGCCGCCTTCGCGGCGGTCATGTCGGTCACGCTGGTCGTCGGTGGGCGATTCGGGCAGGTCGGCGCGGGCGAATACGAACAGCAGGCGTTGCGGTTCGGCCTGTTCGCCTGCGGCCTGCAGCAGGTGCTGGAAATCGTTCATCATCATGATGGCTGTCACACGCACACGGCACGGAAAGCCGCATGCTGCCACAACGCCTGCGCGGCGTGGCCGGCGGCGATTGATTTAAGTCATCCCGTTGTCAATGCCTGCCGCGTAGGCTGGCGTCAGTCTCAGCAGGCGAGGGTATCCGGGCCGTTCCGGGCACAGGCAAGACGGTGGAACAACAAGGTGGACCAGCCATGAGCCAACTCACCGACGGATTCGGGCGCAGCTTTCCCTACCTGCGCCTGTCGTTGACCGAGGCCTGCAACTTCCGTTGCAGTTACTGCCTGCCCGATGGCTACCAGGCCGATGGCCGCCCGCGCTTCCTGGCGGTGGACGAGATCGCGCGCCTGGTGCGCGCGTTTGCCATGCTGGGGATGACCAAGATTCGTCTTACCGGTGGTGAGCCCAGCCTGCGCAAGGACCTGGACGAGATCATTGCCACGGTGGCGGCCGTGCCGGGCATCCGCAAGGTGGCCATCACCACCAATGGCACGCTGCTGCCGCGCCGCCTGCCGGGCTGGCACCGCGCCGGCCTGACCGCGCTGAACGTGAGCATGGACAGCCTGCAGCGCGAGCGCTTCAGCACCATCACTGGCCACGACCGCCTGCCGGAAATCCAGCAGGGGCTGGAGATGGCGCAGGCACTGGGCCTGCCGGCCATCAAGCTCAACGCGGTGCTGCTGCGCGGCCTGAACGACGACGAGCTGCCGCAATGGATGGACTTCCTGCGCGACCGTCCTTTCAGCGTGCGCTTCATCGAACTGATGCGTACCGGCGACAACGAAGCCTATTTCCAGCGGCACCACCTGCGTGCCGAACACGTGATCGACCAGCTGCATGCCGCCGGTTGGCATGAGCGCCCGCGCGCGGCCGATGCCGGCCCGGCGCGTGAGTTCAGCCACCCGCAGCATTGCGGCACGGTGGGCATCATCGCTCCGTATTCGCGTGACTTCTGCAAGGGCTGCAATCGCCTGCGGGTCACCGCCAAGGGCGACCTGCGGCTGTGCCTGTTCGGCGAATTCGGCGTGCCACTGCGCCCGCTGCTGCAGAGCGACGATGACCAGGACGCGCTGCTGGCACGCATCACCACACAGCTTGGCCTGAAAGCGGCCGGGCACGGATTGCATCAGGGCCAGACCGGGTTGACCCCGCACCTGGCGTCGATCGGAGGATGAGGAACACGATGAGTGGTGAATTGACTGCGGCCTTCCACATGGCCGATGTGCGCGACAAACGCGTTACCCGCCGCCGCGCGGTGGCGGTGGGCGAACTGCATGCCGGACCGGTGGCCTACCCGCTGATTGTCGAGCGCCGCCTGCCCAAGGGCGATGCGCTGGTGATGGCCGAGATTGCCGGCCTGCAAGGCGCGAAGATGGCCTCGCTGCTGATGCCGCTGTGCCACCCGCTGCCGCTGGAGCTGGTGCAGGTGTACTGCGCGCCTGTGCCAGAACGGCAGTCGATCCGCGTGTGGTGCGAGTGCGCCAGCGAGGCCCGCACCGGTGTGGAGATGGAAGCACTAGCCGGGGTGAACGCCGCACTGCTGACCCTGTACGACCTGAGCAAGCCGGTGGAGCCGGCGCTGCGTATCGAGGGCATCCGCCTGCTGTTCAAGGAAGGCGGCAAGCGCGGCCTGTGGCTGCACCCTGATGGCATGGACGATGGTGAGCGCGAGCGCTTCAGGCCGCGCCCGCCGAAGGGCTTGAACGGTGCGGCCTGCGCGGTGATCACCCTGAGCGATCGCGCGAGCGAGGGCACGTATGCCGACGAGTCCGGGCCGAAGCTGGTGAGCGGGCTGCAGTCGCTCGGTGGCGAGGTGGTGGCTGCCGAAGTACTACCCGATGGCATCGAACCACTGGCGGGCCGCCTGCGTGCGCTGGCGGGCGAGGGCGTACGCCTGTGCCTGTGTACCGGCGGCACCGGGCTTGGCCCGCGCGACCTGACCCCGGAAGCGCTGCGTTCGTTGAACGCGCGCCCGGTGCACGGCCTGGCGCAGATGGTGCGCGCGTTGAGCGCGCAGCACACGCCGATGGCCTGGCTGAGCCGTGCCGAGGTGGTGCAGCTGGATGACATGCTGGTATTTGCACTGCCGGGCAGCCCTCGTGCGGCCGCGCAGTGTCTGGACATTCTGGCGCCGGTGCTGGGCCACGCGCTGGCGATGGTCGATGGCGGTGGCCACGCATGATCGCCTACAGCGAAGCGCTGCAGCACTTGATGGAGGCAGCCACACCGCTGCCGGCCGAGCGGCTGACGCTGCATGAGGCGGGTGGTCGCATCCTGGCCACGGACATCATCAGCGGGCAGTCGCTGCCGCCGTTCGACAATTCGGCGATGGACGGCTTCGCGCTGCGCGCCAATGGCACGCCCTTCGAAAGCGGTACCGGGTTTGCGGTGCAGGGCTGGCAGGCCGCAGGCGATGCCGGTGCCGAGGGCGGCGAAGGTGCCTGGGAAATCATGACCGGCGCGCGCATGCCGGTTGGGCTGGATACGGTGGTGCCGATCGAGAACGTGGAGATCCTCGCCAGCGAGGATGGCCGGCCGACCCGCATTGCGTTGAAGAGCGCGGTGAAGCCTGGCCAGAACGTGCGCCTGCGCGGGCAGGACGTGGAAGAAGGCGAGCGCGTGCTGCAGGCCGGGCAGGCGCTGGACATCAATGCGCGCACCCTGCTGCATGCCATCGGCGTGGCCGAGGTCGCGGTGGTGGCACGGCCGAAGGTCGCTGTCATTGCCACCGGCAAGGAGCTGGTGACCGAAGCGGCGCAGGCGCTGGACTCCGGACAGATCCGTGACAGCAACCGGCCCTATCTGATCGGCCGCCTGCAGGCCGCCGGTGCCGAGGTGGTGTGGCAGGGCACGGTGGGCGATGAGGTGGCTGCCTTCGATGCCGTGTTGGATGACGCGCTGGCGGCAGGGGCGCAGGTGCTGGTCAGCACCGGTGCGGTGTCGGCGGGCCGCTACGACTTCATTCCCGATGCGTTGCGCGCGCGTGGCGCCCGCATCGTGTTCCACAAAGTGGCGATCCGCCCGGGCAAGCCGCTGCTGTTCGCGGTGCTGCCGGGCGGCGCGCTGTATTTTGGCCTGCCCGGCAACCCGGTGTCGGCGGCAGTGGGGCAGCGCTTCTTCGTGGAACCGGTGCTGCGGCGCCTGCTGGGTCTGGCCGCCGAGCCGCTGCTGCAGCTGCCGTTGCAGGCCGACGTGCGCAAGCCGCCGGGCCTGCGCTTCCACGCGCGGGCGCGGGTGGAAGTGGACGCGCAGGGGCGCTTGAGCGCGCGCGTGCTGGCGGGCCAGGAATCGTTCCGTTTGAAATCCATGCTGCAGGCCAATGCCTGGGTGGTGCTGGAGGGCGAGGGTGACCTTGCCACGGCCGGCACGCCGGTGCGCGTGCAGGGCTGGGGCCATCAGGACCCGCTGCAGCTGGCGAACCAGGAGTCATGATGAAACAGGTGAATCTGCAGTTGTTCGGTGCGTTTTCCGATCTGGATGCCAGCCGCGAGATCGCGCTGGAGGTGGCCGGTGGCACCGTGGCCGATCTGCGCCAGGCGTTGCGTGAGCTGTTGCCGGTGCGCTTTCCCGGCTTCCGCGCCGGGTTGCTGGACTATTCGGCCTTCGCCGACCAGCAGCGCGTGCTGCGTGACCACGAGGCGCTGCCCGCCGATGGCAAGGTGGCGATCCTGCCGCCGGTGAGTGGGGGCTGAGCCATGAGCAACGTGACTGCGAAAGTGGTGGACCGCGCGCAGCGCGCCATCGATCCGGCCGAAGGCATCGCAGCGGTGTCCGACCCGGCATTCGGCGGCATCGATGTGTTCATCGGCAAGGTACGCGACTTCAATGTGGGGCGGCCGGTGACCGGCATCACCTATGACCTGTTCGAACCGCTGGTGCTGAATGAGATCCAGCGCTTGGCGGCGGAGATCGAGGCGACGTTCGGGCCGAAGCTGAAGTTGTACGTGGCACATGCCAAGGGCCGTCTGGGCATTGGCGATGTGGCGGTGGTGGTGGCTGCGGGCAGCCCGCACCGTGATGAAGCGTTCCGCGCGTGCCGGCAGCTGATCGAGGCGGTGAAACACCAGTGCCCGATCTGGAAACAGGAACATTACGAAGACGGCGACAGCGAGTGGAGCGAAGGCTGCACGCTGTGTCACGCGGACAGTGAACCGGCACATGAGCACCACCATTGACCCCAGTAGATCCACGCCATGCGTGGATGGAGCCTTCCCCTCGCGCCCGGCAGGGGCAGCCACGCATGGCGTGGCTCTACTGGGGTTTCCCGCGTGAACACGACCATCGCCGGCATCGTGCTGGCCGGTGGCCTGTCCAGCCGCATGGGGCGCGACAAGGCGCTGCTGCCCTGGCAGGGGCGCGCGCTGCTGGAGCACATGCGCGGCACGTTGCGGCTGGCCGGGGCAGACCGCGTCTGGGTGAGCGGACGTTACCCGGCCTTCGGCGGCGTACCCGACCAGATCACACGGTGCGGGCCGCTGGGCGGCCTGTTCAGCGTGGCAATGCAGATGCCCGATGGCCCCGCCTGGGTGGTGCCGGTGGATACGCCCCGTCTGACCCCGGATCTGCTGCGGCAATTGCGTGACGGGCATCGCAGCGCTTGCACGATCTTTGACGGGCATCCGCTTCCGATGCTGTTTAATGTGGACAATGAAAGTCGCACGATCCTCGAAAACATGATCCACGATCCCCTCGGTCCGCGTTCCCTGCAGGCCCTGCAACACCGGCTGGACGCGCAGACCCTGCGCCTGGCCCAGGCTGATGAAAGCGCCCTGGTCAATTGCAATACCCCCGCCCAATGGGAGGACGTTGCCTCATGAAGGTGCAGTTGCACGAACAGACGATGCGCCTGCGCCTGGACGAGGCCGAGCTCGCGCAGCTGCTGGCCGGTGAAACGGTGGAAAACGTGACCCGGTTCGGTGGCAGCGGTGGTTGGGGTACGGCCGTTTCGCTGCATGGTGGCGAATCGGCCGTGCTGCTCGACAGCGGCACCGATTGCCGCCTGGTGCTGCCACGGTCTTCCGTGGAGGACCTGGCCGGGCGCCTGCCGTGCCGTGATGGCCTGGCCTTTGCGCTGTACCTGGACGACGGCACCACGCTGCAGCTGCAGTTCGATGTGGATGTACGCGACAGCGTGCGCCAGCGCGGGGCGACCCGCCGCAGTTCCGCATCATCGGTTTGACATTTGTCAGGGGCAGGGGGGAAACCCGCGCCTGATTGATCCAGATCAACCCCGTCGTTACTGCGGCACGGCCTAATGGCTGCATGACGACGGGTTACAACTTGAAAGCAGTACCCACGTCATTCCACAGCCTTGGAGCCATGTATGACCGTCGGTAGCGATCCTGTTGTCCGCAGCACTGCCAGTCCTGGTCGCGTCATCAGCGACTGGACGCCGGAAGATCCCGGTTATTGGGAGCGCACCGGCAAGCGGGTCGCCACCCGCAACCTAGTCATCTCCATCCCCTCGCTGCTGCTGGCCTTCTCGGTCTGGGTACTGTTCTCGGCGGTGACCATCAGCCTCCCGAAGATCGGCTTCGGCTTCAGCACCGATCAGTTGTTCTGGCTGGTGGCACTGCCCAGCCTGTCCGGCGCGACGCTGCGCATCTTCTATTCGTTCGTGATTCCGATCTTTGGCGGTCGCCGCTGGACGGCGCTGTCCACCGCATCGCTGCTGGCCCCCACGATCTGGCTTGGCTTTGCGGTGCAGAACCCGGCGACGCCTTACTGGGTGTTCGTGGTGATCGCGATCCTGTGTGGCTTTGGTGGGGCGAACTTCTCCTCGTCGATGTCCAACATTTCCTTCTTCTACCCCAAGCAGAAGCAGGGCTTGGCGCTGGGCCTGAATGCCGGCCTGGGCAATGTCGGCGTGTCGGTGGCACAGGCGGTGATTCCGCTGGTGATCACCGTGGGCGTGTTCGGTGCCCTCGGTGGTGCGCCGCAGCCGGTGGTGGAGGGCGGTACGCCGTTGTACCTGCAGAATGCCGGCTTCATCTGGGTGCCGGCGATTGCGATCTGCGCGGTGGCGGCCTGGTTCGGCATGAATGACCTGACCAGCGCCCGCTCCTCGTTTGCGGAACAGGCGGTGATTTTCCGCCGCAAGCACAACTGGCTGATGTGCTGGTTGTACATCGGCACCTTCGGTTCCTACATCGGTTTCTCGGCCGGCTTCCCGATGCTGGTGAAGAGCCAGTTCCCCGCCGTGAACCCGCTCGCCTACGCCTTCATCGGCCCGCTGCTGGGTGCGCTGATGCGCTCGGTCGGCGGCAGCATGGCCGACCGTTGGGGTGGTGCGCGGCTGACGTTCTGGGTGTTCGCGTTGATGATCGCGGCGGTGTTCGGCGTGCTGCATTTCCTGCCCAGCGATGGCCAGGGCGGCAATTTCTACGGCTTCCTCTTCAGCTTCATGGCGCTGTTCGTGCTCAGCGGCATCGGCAACGGCACCACTTTCCGCATGATCCCGGTGATCTTCCGCACGCTGCATGAGCGCCTGTCGGCAGGTGCCAATGCGGAAGGCAAGGCCGCGTCGGCGCACCAGGCCAGCATCGAGTCGGCCGCGGTCGTGGGCTTCTCCGGTGCGATCGGTGCCTACGGCGGCTTCTTCATTCCCAAGAGCTACGGCTCTTCGATCACGTTGACCGGCAGCCCCGATATGGCGCTGTACGGGTTCGTCGTTTTCTATGTCACCTGCCTGGCCGTGACCTGGTGGTGGTACTACCGGCGCGGCGCAGAGACGCCCTGCTGACATGAAAACGCACCGCAGCCAGATGACACACACAGCCACGATGCAGATGTCCGCAAAGGGAGACCCCCGATGAGTTATTTCCTTGATCGCTTGCAGTTCTTCAAGCGTGACCCCCAGCCCTTTGCCGATGGCCATGGGTTTGCCAAGAGCGAAGGCCGTGACTGGGAGAACAGTTATCGCCAGCGCTGGCAGTACGACAAGATCGTGCGCTCCACCCACGGCGTGAACTGCACCGGTTCGTGCAGCTGGAAGATCTACGTCAAGAATGGTCTGGTGACCTGGGAAACCCAGCAGACCGATTACCCGCGCACGCGCCCGGACCTGCCCAACCACGAACCGCGTGGCTGTCCGCGTGGCGCCAGCTACTCCTGGTACCTGTACAGTGCCAACCGCCTGAAGTACCCGCTGATCCGCGGCACGCTGCTGCGCCTGTGGCGCGAAGCACGCAGGACCCAGAGCCCGGTGGATGCGTGGGCCAGCATCGTGGAGGACAAGGAAAAGGCGCGCTCGTACAAGACCCGGCGCGGCATGGGCGGTTTCGTGCGACTGAACTGGGAAGAGGCCAACGAGATCATCGCGGCCTCCAACCTGTACACGGTGAAGCAGTACGGACCGGACCGCGTGGTCGGTTTCTCGCCGATTCCGGCGATGTCGATGGTGTCCTACGCCGCCGGTGCGCGTTACCTGTCGCTGCTGGGCGGCGCCTGCCTGTCCTTCTATGACTGGTACTGCGATCTGCCGCCGGCTTCGCCGCAGGTATGGGGCGAACAGACCGACGTGCCCGAATCGGCTGACTGGTACAACAGCCGCTACATCATCGCCTGGGGCTCGAACGTGCCGCAGACGCGTACGCCCGATGCGCACTTCTTCACCGAGGCGCGCTACAACGGGACCAAGACGGTCTCGATCTGCCCGGACTATTCCGAGCTGGCAAAGCTGACCGATCATTGGCTGCACCCCAAGCAGGGCACCGATGCTGCGCTGGCGTTCGCCTTCGGCCATGTGATCCTGCGCGAGTTCCATGTCGATTCGCCGTCGCAGTACTTCCAGGACTACTGCCGCCAGTACTCGGATATGCCGATGCTGGTGCGTCTGGAGCGTCGCGCCGATGGCCGCCTGGTGGCCGGGCGTTTCCTGCGCGCCAGTGAGCTGGGTGGATTGGGCGAGGCCAACAACCCGGACTGGAAGACCCTCGCTTACGACGAGACTAGTGGCCAGATCGTGGTGCCGAACGGTTCGATCGGCTTCCGCTGGGGCGAAAAGGGTCGCTGGAACATCGAGGAGAAGGCCAGCAACGGCGCGGATACGCGCCTGCGCTTGAGCCTGTCCGATTTCAACGATGGGATCGAGGCGGTCAGCTTCCCGTACTTCGGTGGCATCGAGAGTGACGGCTGGACGGCCGCCCCGGCCGAGGAAGTACTGGACCGCAACATCCCGGTGCGCCGCCTGGCCACTGCCGATGGCAGCGAGACCCTGGTGGCGACCGTCTATGACCTGCTGCTGGCGCAGTACGGCGTTGACCGCGGTTTCGGCGGCGCCAATGTGGCCAAGAGCTTCGATGAGAACGTGCCGGGCACGCCGGCCTGGCAGGAACGCATCACCGGCGTGCCGCGTGGCGAGGTGATCGAGATCGCCCGCGAGTTCGCGCGTACCGCCGACAAGACCCATGGCCGTTCGATGATCATCGTCGGCGCGGGCATGAACCACTGGTTCCACAACGACATGAACTACCGAGGCCTGATCAACATGCTGATCATGTGCGGTTGCGTGGGCCAGACCGGCGGTGGCTGGGCGCACTACGTGGGCCAGGAAAAGCTGCGCCCGCAGACCGGCTGGCAGCCGCTGGCGTTCGGCCTGGACTGGAGCAAGCCGCCGCGCCATATGAACGGCACGTCGTTCTTCTACTTCAACACGGGGCAGTGGCGCTACGAGAAGCTGCAGGTGGATGAGCTGCTGTCACCGCTGGCCGACGCCAGCAAGTACAGCGGCAGCCTGGCCGACCTGAACCTGCGCGCCGTGCGCATGGGCTGGTTGCCATGCGCGCCGCAGCTGGACCGCAATCCGCTGCAGCTGGTGCGCGAGGCCGAAGCGGCCGGCGTGGCCCCTGCCGACTACGCACTGGGCAAGTTCAAGGACGGTTCGCTGGACTTCGCCTTTGCCGATCCGGACGCGCAGCAGAACCACCCGCGGATGATGTTCATCTGGCGCTCGAACCTGCTGGGTTCGTCGGGCAAGGGCCACGAGTACATGCTGCGGCACCTGCTGGGTACCCGCCACGGCCTGCAGGGCAAGGACCTGGGCGAGATGGGCGCGGTAAAGCCGGAGGAAGTGAAGTGGCGCGACGAGGCGCCGGAAGGCAAGCTCGACCTGCTGGTGACGCTGGACTTCCGCATGTGCACCACCGCGCTGTATTCGGACATCGTGCTGCCGACGGCCACTTGGTACGAGAAGGACGATCTCAACACCTCGGACATGCATCCGTTCATCCATCCGCTGTCGAAGGCGGTGGACCCGGCGTGGGAATCGCGCAGTGACTGGGACATCTTCAAGGAGGTTGCGCGCACCGTGAGCGAGATGGCGCCCGGCGTGCTGGGCGTGGAGAAGGACCTGGTGCTGGTGCCGACCCTGCACGACACCCCCAACGAGCTGGGCATGCCGTTCGGCGTGGCCGACTGGAAGAAGGGCGAGTGCGAGGCCATCCCCGGCCAGACCATGCCGTCGATGACGGTGGTGGAGCGCGATTACCCGAACCTGTATCGCAAGTTCACCTCGCTGGGGCCGCTGCTGGACAAGCACGGCAATGGCGGCAAGGGCATGAACTGGGACACCAAGCACGAGGTGGAATTCCTCGGCAAGTTGAACCATACCGTGCACGAGGAGGGCGTCAGCCAGGGCCGGCCGGCCATCTCGACCGCCATCGATGCGGCCGAAGTGATCCTGCACCTGGCCCCGGAAACCAATGGCCACGTGGCGGTGAAGGCGTGGGCGTCGCTGGGCAGCTTCACCGGCCGCGAGCACACCCATCTGGCGGTCGGCAAGGAACACGAGGCGATCCGCTTCCGTGACATCCAGGCGCAGCCGCGCAAGATCATCTCTTCACCGATCTGGTCCGGGCTGGAAGACGACAACGTCAGCTACAACGCCGGCTACACCAATGTGCACGAGCTGATTCCGTGGCGCACGGTGACCGGTCGCCAGCAGTTCTACCAGGACCATGAGTGGATGATCGATTTCGGCGAGGCCTTCATGAGCTACCGGCCGCCGGTCAACACCCGCACCATCGAGCCGCTGCTCAACCAGCGCTCGAACGGCAACAAGGAGATCGTGCTGAACTGGATCACCCCGCACCAGAAGTGGGGCATCCACAGCACCTACAGCGACAACCTGATCATGCAGACGCTGTCGCGCGGTGGTCCGATCGTGTGGATCAGCGAGGACGACGCGCGCAATGCCGGCATCGTCGACAACGACTGGATCGAGCTGTTCAACGTCAACGGCGCGATCGCCGCGCGAGCGGTGGTCAGCCAGCGCGTGATGCCGGGCATGGCGATGATGTACCACGCCCAGGAACGCATCATCAACGTACCGGGTTCGGAGATTTCCGGTACCCGCGGCGGCATCCACAACTCAGTGACCCGCATCGTGCTCAAGCCGACCCACATGATTGGTGGCTACGCGCAGCTGGCCTACGGTTTCAACTACTACGGCACCTGCGGCACCAACCGCGACGAGTTCGTGATCGTGCGCAAGATGGACAAGATCGATTGGCTTGATGGCGAGGCCGTACCGGCCGTTGCCAAGGAGGTGGTGTGATGAAGGTCCGTGCACAGATCGCGATGGTGCTGAACCTGGACAAGTGCATCGGCTGCCACACCTGCTCGATCACCTGCAAGAACGTCTGGACCTCGCGCGAGGGTGTCGAGTACGCCTGGTTCAACAACGTTGAAACCAAGCCGGGCATCGGCTATCCGAAGGAATGGGAGAACCAGGAGAAGTGGAACGGCGGCTGGGTGCGTACCGGCAGCGGCAAGCTGGTGCCACGCGCTGGCGGTCGCTGGCGGATGCTGGCCAAGATCTTCGCCAACCCGGACCTGCCGCAGATCGACGATTACTACGAGCCGTTCGACTTCGACTACCAGAACCTGCACACCGCCAAGGACAGCCAGCACCAGCCGACCGCACGGCCGCGCTCGCTGATCAGTGGCGAGCGCATGCAGAAGATCGAGTGGGGCCCGAACTGGGAAGAGATCCTGGGTTCGGAGTTCAGCAAGCGTTCGCGCGACTATAACTTCAATGAAGTGCAGAAGGAGATCTACGGCGCCTTCGAAAAGACCTTCATGATGTACCTGCCACGCCTGTGCGAGCACTGCCTGAACCCGGCGTGCGTGTCGGCGTGCCCATCAGGCGCGATCTACAAGCGCGAGGAAGACGGCATCGTGCTGATCGACCAGGACAAGTGCCGTGGCTGGCGCATGTGCGTGTCGGCATGCCCGTACAAGAAGATCTATTACAACTGGAAGAGCGGCAAGTCGGAGAAGTGCATCTTCTGCTACCCGCGCATCGAGATGGGTGAGCCGACGATCTGTTCGGAAACCTGTGTCGGCCGCATCCGCTACCTGGGCGTGATGCTGTACGACGCCGACCGCATTGCGGAGGCCGCATCGGTGGCCGCCGAAAAGGATCTGTACCAGGCCCACCTGGACATCTTCCTGGACCCGCATGACCCGGCGGTGATTGCTGCTGCACGTGCGGAAGGCATTCCGGACAGCTGGCTGGAATCGGCCAAGCAGTCGCCGGTGTACAAGATGGCGATCGACTGGAAGCTGGCGCTGCCGCTGCACCCGGAGTACCGCACGCTGCCGATGGTCTGGTACGTGCCGCCATTGTCGCCGATCCAGTCGGCCGCCGAACGTGGCCGCATCGGCATGAGTGGCGAACTGCCGGACGTGGCCTCGCTGCGTATTCCGGTGCGCTACCTGGCCAACATGCTGACGGCCGGTGACGAGGCACCGGTGGTGCGGGCGCTGGAACGTCTGATGGCGATGCGCGCCTGGCGCCGGGCCAAGAACGTGGACGGCGTGGAAGACACCGCCGTGCTTGATCAGACCGGACTGACCGTAGCCCAGGTTGAAGAGATGTACCGCTACCTGGCGATTGCCAACTACGAGGACCGTTTCGTGATTCCCAGCGCTCACCGCGAGTACGCCAACGACGCCTTCGGCGAACGCGGCGGCTGCGGCTTCACCTTCGGCAACGGCTGCAACGGCGACAGCCCGGCCGACCTGTTCGGCCAGCGCAAGAGCACCAGCTTCGTGGTGAACAACGGGCCCAACCACCGCCGCAAGGAGGTGGTCTGATGAGCGTTCTGAAGCTGGTGGGGGTACTGCTGGATTACCCCCGCGAGGAACTGTGGCAGCACGGCGAGGAACTGCTGGCGGCCTGTGACGAGGTGGCACTGACGCCGACGCGGCGCAGGCAGCTGCGTGGCTTCGTGCAGCAGCTGCTGGACAGCGATCCGTTGGATGCGCAGGCCGCGTGGCTGGCAACCTTCGACCGCGGCCGTTCGATGAGCCTGCTGCTGTTCGAACACATCCACGGCGAATCGCGTGACCGCGGCCAGGCCATGGTCGATCTGGTGGAAACCTACCGCAAGCACGGCTTCGAGCTGGATGCACGCGAACTGCCGGACTACCTGCCGCTGTTGCTGGAATTCCTGGCGCATCGTCCTGAGGCAGAGGCGCGGGAGTGGCTGCACCACATCGGCCACATCGCCGGGATGCTGGCCGCGCGCGCCGCCGAGCGCAAGCTGCCGCATGTGCCGCTGCTGGAGATTCTGGTGGAGGCCGGCGACGGCAAGGTCAACCTGGAGGCGCTGCGGCAACGCGCCAGCGAAGAGCCCCGCGACGATACGGCCGAGGCGATGGACAGGCTGTGGGAAGAGGAAGCCGTGCGTTTCGGCGCCGAAGCTCCTGCCGAAGACTGCAAGCCACCGACACGCTCACCGGCCCGCCCTGTGCATCGAGAGGTCCAGCCATGAACTACTACCTGCATCAATTCGCTTTCCAGTACTACCCGTACATCGCCGTGGCGGTGCTGCTGATCGGCAGCTGGGCGCGCTATGACAAGGCCATGTACACCTGGCGCACCGGTTCCAGCCAGATGCTGTCGGACAAGGGCATGCGGATCGGCAGCAACTGCTTCCACATCGGCATCCTGGCCATCCTGGGTGGTCATCTGGTCGGCCTGCTGACTCCACACGCGGTGTACGAGCACTTCATCACCTCCTCGCAGAAGCAGATGCTGGCGATGGTGGTGGGCGGCGTGTTCGGTGCGTTGTGCTTCATCGGTATCAGTATCCTGCTGGTGCGCCGGCTGACCAACGCCCGCGTGCGCGCCACCGGCAGCTTCGGTGACACCCTGGTGCTGGTGCTGCTGTTCGCCCAGCTCTGTCTTGGCCTGTACAGCATCCGGGTGTCGGCCGGACATCTGGACGGTGGGGTAATGGTGCAGCTGGCCGAGTGGGCGCAGCACATCGTGACCTTCCGTGCCGGTGCCGCCGACTACATCCAGGGCGTCAGCTGGGTCTACAAGATGCACATCTTCCTGGGCCTGACCCTGTTCCTGATCGCGCCGTTCACCCGTCTGGTGCACGTCTGGAGCATTCCGGTCAGCTATCTGTGGCGGCCATACCAAGTGGTGCGCCGTCGCCAGGCGGCGCTGCGTTACGGGCCGCGGGAGTAAGCCATGGGCAGCCTGCCGAAGTTCCTGCCGATCACCGTGATCGATTCCACCCAGCCTGTTCCGGCCGAGGCCCACCAGCACCAGCATGACGGGGCAGAGCAGGGTCCGCGCTCGCTTGGGCAACCGGCACCGTGCCGGTTGTTCGTGGAGGACACGGCGATCAGCGAGGCCGACATCGCCCGCGAGATGCAACACCATCGGGCGCTGCGCCCGGAACAGTCGCGTGCCGAGGCGGCACGCGCACTGGTGGTGCGTGAACTTTTGCGATTGGAAGCACAGCGCCTGGGCCTGCTGGCGCCAGCCGGCGGCCGGGTCAGCGATGAGGAGGTGCTGATCCAGCAACTGCTGGAAGACGCGATTGAAGACCGGGTGCCGACCGACGAGGACTGCCAACGCTATTTCGAACAGAACCCGGAACGATTCCGCTCGCCGGACCGCGTACGCCTGCGCCATATCCTGCTGGCCGCGCCGGCCGATGATGTGGCCGGGCGCCTGGAGGCGCGCACCGAGGGCGAGCGCTTGGCCGATGAACTGAAGGAAGCGCCGCACCTGTTCGCCGACTTCGCCCTGCGCCATTCGCGCTGCCCGTCGAGCAGCGAGGGAGGTGACCTGGGTTGGCTGCAGCGTGGGCAGACCACGCCGGAGTTCGATCGCCAGGTGTTCCGCCTGCGCGAGGGCCTGGCCGGCTTCCCGGTGGAATCACGCTGGGGCTACCACGTGGTCAGCATCGATGGGCGCGAGGAAGGGCAGCCGCTGCCGTTCGACGCGGTGTTACCGCAGATCCGTGACTACCTGGAGCTGCAGGTGCGCCAACGCGAGGTGCAGGCCTACCTGCTGCAGCTGCAGGAGCGCTACCCGGTACGCGGGCTGGATGAGATCGAAGCCGAAGCCGAAATCGGCTGACCCACTCTTGAGGAAGGAGGTTGCATGAACCAGGCCCTTGCCCCCGCCAGTGCCGGGCAGCAGCAGCGTGCGCTGTGGCTGAGCACGTTCGCGTTCACCGTGTGCTTTGCGGTGTGGATGATCTTTTCCATCATCGGTATCCAGATCAGCGAGCAGCTGGGCCTGACCGACACCCAGTTCGGCCTGCTGATCGCCACCCCGGTGCTGACCGGCTCGGTCAGCCGTGTGTTCCTGGGCATCTGGTCCGACCAGTTCGGTGGCCGCAAGGTCATGGCTTTGGTGATGCTGTGTGGCGCGGTCGCCACCTGGATGCTGACCTATGCGCACACCTACCCGCAATTCCTGTTCGCCGCGTTGTGCGTGGGCATTGCCGGTGGCAATTTCTCGGTAGGCGTGGCCTACGTGTCCAAGTTCTTCCCGGCCAGCAAGCAGGGCACCGCGCTGGGCATCTTCGGTGCCGGCAACATCGGTGCGGCAGTCACCAAACTGCTGGCGCCGATGGTGATGGTGGCGGCGGGCTGGATGATGGTGGCCAAAGTGTGGGCAGTGGCACTGGCGATCACGGCGGTGCTGTTTTTCCTGTTCAGCAAGGAAGACCCCTCGCTGGAGCAGCGCCGCCGTGACGGGGTGAAGCCGGTGCCGTTCGCCGAGCAGATGGCACCGTTGAAGAATCTGCAGGTGTGGCGGTTCTCGTTGTATTACTTCTTCGTGTTCGGTGGCTTCGTGGCCCTGGCGCTGTGGCTGCCGCATTACCTGGTGGGTGCGTACGGCATGGACGTCGGCACCGCCGGCATGCTGGCCGCGTGCTATTCAATCCCGGCCAGCCTGTTCCGCGTGGTGGGCGGCTGGATGTCGGACCGGATGGGGGCGCGCCGGGTGATGTACTGGACCTTCGGTGTGTCGGCCATCTGTACGTTCCTGCTGGCCTACCCCGATACCGAGTACGTGGTGAAGGGCATCCATGGTCCGATCCACTTCCACCTGGCCATTGGCGTGGTGATGTTCACCGTGCTTGTGTTCGTGCTGGGCTTCTTCATGTCGCTGGGCAAGGCTGCGGTCTACAAGCACATCCCGGTGTATTACCCCAGGCACGTGGGGGCGGTGGGCGGCGTAGTGGGCATGATCGGTGGCCTTGGTGGCTTCATCCTGCCGATCGTGTTCGGTGCATTGAACGACGCGCTGGGTATCTGGAGCAGCTGTTTCATGCTGCTGTTCGTGGTGGTGTCCGCCGCGCTGGCATGGATGCATTTCGCCATCCGCAGGATGGAGCGTCGACACTTCCCGCAGATCGATCGCGAGACCGACCTGCCGGAGGCCATCGATGCGGCGGCGGTCGATCGTGCGCGCGGCACCTGAACGGTAGTGCCGGCCGCTGGCCGGCACCAGCAACGCAATGCGCCACGCTTGATTTCAATCAGGGCTGTGCGAAGAGGAACGCGCGAGGATGACCGTCATGAGCTTCCATGTTGATGCGAGCGAGGACACGGCGCTGCAGGCGGCATTGCTGCGGCAACCCCGCCACGTGCTGTTTCCGCCGCCCGACCAGTTCAGTGCCGGCTTCGGTGAAAGCGGCTGGCGTGCCGCCATGCGCGCCAGCAACGAGCACCTGATTCCGCGTGGGCTGACGCTGGGTTTCCAGACCGGCCGCATGGGCCGCGACGTGCCGGCCGAACGCTATCTGGACACGTTGCTGGCCGCGTTGCAGTTGCAGGCAGATGCTCTGGCCGAGGACCGTGAGGTGGTGGCGATGGTGCTGCAGCTGGGCCTTGCCGAAGCACTGCCGCCAGCGCTGCTGGGGCAGTTGCTGGATGCAGTGCCGCGGCACCTGCGCACCGTGGCCCGGCCGCAGGTGGAGGTACGGCTGGATGCCGGCAGCGCCGTGGCGCCGGCACAACTGCGCGCGGTGGGCTGCACACGGCTGAACGTGATCGATCGCGCCGATGCACCGGGCCCGGCAGTGCTGGCGCAGGCGCGCGACGCGGGCTTTACCGCGCGCTACTACCAGTTGCGTGTACCTGCGGCGGAGGATGCTGGGTTCATCGGGCGATTGCAGGCCGTGCTGGCAGATGCGCCCGAGCGCGTGCTGCTGCCGGCGCCATGCGCGCTGCCTGAGCATCCCTCATCGGAACGCTGGTTGCAGGCGTGGCGATTGCTGCGCGAGGCGGGCTATGTGGGTATCGGTGGCGACCATCATCAGCGCGGCGACCTGCCGGATCCGAACGGCCCGGGCGACGGTCAGCGTCATTGCGATCTGGCCGGCATACCGCGCCGCGATCGCAGCGATTTCATCGGCATCGGCTTGGCGGCGTGCAGCCAAGTCGGTGAGGTGTTCTACCGGACGGAGGATGACCTGGAGTGCTGGCAGGCCCGCCTGCAGGCGGGGCATGTGGGCGTGGCCGCGGGCCTGATCCTGTCCGAGCAGGAACGTCTGGCCGCCGAGGTCGCGCAGAGCATCGCCTGCGACCATGCGCTGGATGCTGCCGCCTTCGAGTGGCGCAATGATGTTCCGTTCGATGAATGCTTCGCCGAGACCCTGCCCGCACTCGCACCGCTGCTCGCGCGTGGCTGGGCGCGCTGGGACGGCCGCGTGCTTCGCCTGGCCGAGGAAGGGCGGTTGCTGTGGCGTATGATGGCCGCATGCTTCCGGCCGGCGGCCGCCATCGCTTGAGTGCTGTCCCGATGTCTTCCACTCCGCCTTCCCAGGCCAGACCCGGCCGCACCACGCCGAATCCCGCCGCCGCCGATGATGGCGATGCGCTGCATTTCTGCAGCACCTGTGCCTTCTCCGATGCGTGCATGTCGCAGGGCTATGACAAGACGGCGCTGGGCGAACTGCATGTGCTGGTTGACCACGTAGGGCCGTTCCATGCGGGCGACTACATTTTCCGCGCGGGAGAGGCTTTCGATTCCATCGCGGCGGTGCGCGCAGGCATGGTCAAGACCTTCGTCGATGACAGCCAGGGCAACGAACAGGTGCTGGGCTTTGCGCTGCCGGGCGAGGTGATCGGGCTCAACGCGATTCATGGCTCGCGCTTCCCCTGCAATGCGGTGGCTCTGGATACGGTGCACCTGTGCCGTATCTCGTTCCCCAAGTTGAGCCTGCTGGCCACCCGCATGCCGGGGCTGCAGGCAAAGCTGTTCAGCCTGCTCAGTGCGGAGATCGGCAAGGTTGCCACGCTGGCGGCCAACCACCGCACCGAAGAGCGGATGGCCGCGTTCCTTCTGGATATGTCGGCCCGTTATGCACGGCGTGGTTTTTCTGCGACCCGCTTCAACCTGACCATGGCCCGCACCGAGATCGCCAACTATCTGCGGATGGCGCCGGAGACGGCCAGTCGGGTGCTGCGGCGGTTGAGCGATGACGGCGTGATTGCGGTGAAGCAGCGCGAGATCCTGCTGTTGCAACCCGAACGGCTGGCGGCGCTGGCCGTTGCAGATGAGAACGACCCCGATTGAACCTGGCCTGGGAGGCGACGATGAAGCGATGCGCAATGGTGTTTCTGGGTCTGCTGGTCACGCTGCCTGCGTGGGCCGGCAACCTGACCGTGTCGGCGGCATCCAGCCTGACCGAGAGCTTCCGCGAGCTGGGCGTCGCCTATGAGAAGGCGAACCCGGGCAGCAAGGTCGACTTCAATTTTGCTGCGTCCGGCGTACTGCTGCAGCAGATCGCACGGGGCGCGCCGGTGGATGTATTCGCCTCGGCCGATGAAACAACGATGGACCAGGCGGCGCAGCAGAAGCTGCTGGCAGCGGGTACGCGTGCGGTCTTCGCAGTGAACGCGCTGTGGGTGGTGGTGCCGCCGCAAGCGAAGGCGCCGCCGCGCGCACTGGCCGATCTGGCGGGTGCCGGCGTGCAGCGCATTGCACTAGGCAACCCGGACAGCGTGCCGGTGGGCCGCTACGCGCAGGGTGCGCTGCAGGCCGCAAAGCTGTGGCCGGCCGTGCAGGGCAAGGTGATCAGTACGCAGAACGTGCGGCAGTCGCTGGATTACGTGGCACGGGGCGAGGTGGATGCGGGCTTTGTCTACGCTACCGACGCGCAGGCGATGCCGGATCGCGTGCGGCGCGCGTTCGACGTTCCGGTTGCCGGACGCATCGCCTATCCGCTCGCGGTGGTGCAGGCCAGCACGCAGCCGGTGGAAGCCAGGCGCTTCGCGGCGTTCGTGCGTTCGGCGCAGGGCCAGGCGATCCTGCAGAAGCACGGGTTCGGCAAGCCCTGACGGATGGACCTGGACTGGAGCGCACTGGGGTTGTCGTTGAAGGTGGCTGGCTGGGCCACCGCGATCAATCTCGTAGCGGGCGTGGCACTTGGCGCGCTGCTGGCGCGACGGCGCTTTCCCGGCCGGGAACTGCTGGATTCGATACTGACCCTGCCGATGGTGTTGCCACCGACGGTGCTGGGCTACTACCTGCTGGTGCTGATCGGGCGCAATGGCCCGATCGGTGCCTGGCTGCAGTCGTGGTTCGGCATCAACCTGGTCTTTACCTGGCAGGCAGCGGTGATTGCCGCGGCGGTAGCGTCGTTTCCGCTGGTGTTCAAACCGGCACGCGCTGCATTCGAGGAAGTGGATGGCCAGTTGGAGCAGGCCGCACGCACGCTGGGCGTATCCGAAGCGGCGGTGTTCTTCCGCGTCACCCTGCCGCTGGCCTGGCGCGGGATTCTGGCTGGTCTGCTGCTGGCATTCGCACGGGCGATGGGTGAGTTCGGCGCCACGCTGATGGTGGCCGGCAGCATTCCCGGCCGTACGCAGACCTTGTCAATCGCCATCTATGAAGCGGTGCAGGCGGGGCAGGATGGCAAGGCCAATGCGCTGGTGATCCTGACGTCGGTGGTATGCATCGTGATCCTGCTGCTGGCCGCACGGCTGGTGGGCGGGCGCCGCCGGGAGCTGCGCGATGTGGCTTGACCTGCAGGTGCAGCGACGATTGCAGGCGTCCGGCCAGACCTTTGAACTGGACGTGGCACTGCAGTGCACGCAGCGGCAGGTGGTGCTGTTCGGGCCCTCGGGTGCCGGCAAGAGCCTGACGCTGAAAGCGGTGGCCGGCCTGTTGCGCCCGGAGCATGGACATGTGCGCCTGCACGGGCAGGCGCTGTTCGATGCAGGTGCTGGGATTGATCTGCCACCGCAGCGTCGTCGCCTGGGATATGTGTTCCAGGATTACGCGCTGTTCCCGCATCTGAGCGTGCGTCAGAACGTGGCGTTCGGGCTGCAGCGAGGCTGGTTGAATCCGCAGCACAGCACTCGTTTCGATGCAGTGGAGCAGTGGTTGCAGGCGTTCCGTATCGAGCATGTGGCCGATCTGCTCCCGTCACAGGTATCCGGTGGCCAGCGCCAGCGTACGGCGTTGGCAAGAGCACTGGTGACCCGCCCGCAGGCCTTGTTGCTGGACGAACCGTTCGCAGCGCTCGATCACGACCTGCGCCAGCACCTGCGTCAGGAGCTGGAAACCGTGCTGGATGAAACCGGTATTCCGCTGCTGCTGATCAGCCACGATCCGCAGGATGTGGCGGTGTTCGGCCAGCAGGTGGCGCGGGTAGTGGACGGGCGCATCGTCGGCGATTGACCTGTGATGGTAGTGCCGGGCCATGCCCGGCAGAGCCTGGCGCGTTGCATACTCATGCGCCGGAGCGGTGGTAGTGCCGGCCGCTGGCCGGCAACCACGGAATCCGGAGCAGCCGGCCAGCGGCCGGCTCTACCATTGGGCGAGGCTCCCCTCAATACAGCTCGCAGTGGGTGCGGCCCTCGCCGCGCAAGGCGTCCCAATGGCCTTCACCGCCGATCGCGTCGATGGCTTCACGCACCGCGCCTTCCAGGTGACTCTTGTTGCCACACAGGTAGATGTGGCCGCCACGGGCCAGCACATCCTGCATCTGCGCGGCCTGCTGCTGCAGCACATGCTGCACATAGACCTTCTGCGCCGCATCGCGCGAGAACGCGGTGTGCAGGCCAGCCAGCACGCCACGCGCCTGCCAGTCCTGCAGTTGCTCGCGGTACAGGAAGTCGTGCTCGCGGTGCTTCTCGCCGAACACCAGATGGACCTCGCGTGCATCGCCGGTAGCCTGCAGTTCCTGCATCAGGCCCATCAGCGGCGCGATGCCGGTACCGGTGCCGACCAGCAGCAGGGGCGCGTTGCCGCTGTCGGGCAGGTGGAAACCCGGATTGGAGCGGCAGTACACGCGGGCGGTGTCGCCGCCGTGCAGCAGGCTGCCGGTGGCAGTGCCGAATCGTTCGCGGCCACGCAGGGTGTAGCGCACTTCGCGCACGCACAGGCTCAGCTGATCGTCGTGCGGATGCGAGGCGATGGAATAGGCACGGGGCAGGCGTGGTGACAGGATGTCGCGCAGGCGGGCCAGCGGCACGCTGTCTGGGGTGGCGTGATCCTGCAGCACGTCCAGCAGGTCCAGGCCATGCAGGTAGGCATCCAGTTCGCGCTTCTGGTTGATCTTCAGCAGGCCCTTCAGTTCTTCGCTGCCGCCCAGCTTTGCCAGCTCGCGCAGCACGCCCTTGCTGAGAAGGCGCAGCTCGCGATCGCGCAGGGCGTCGACGGCGCTGGAATCGCCATACCAGTTGGCCAGTGCCTGCAGCAATGCCGGATCGTTTTCCGGAACCAGATGCAGGGTGTCGCCGGCCCGGTAGACCATGCCGCTGCCGGCGATGTCCAGCTGCAGGTGCCAGGCCGCAGGGCCACCATGGCTCAGGCGTCGCCGTTCGACGATGCGGGCGTTGAAGGCATTGTCTTCGCCGTAGGCCGTCACCTGCAGGCGCAGATCCTGGCCTGCGGCCGCATCACCCTCCAGTACCTGACCCAGCACCGGCCGCCACTGCTGGAAGAACTGCTCGTAGCCGAGGTCGGCGTCGACACGGTGCAGCAGTGGCTGTGCCTGACGCTCGATCAGCGCTGCATCCAGCGCCTTGGTGAAACCGCAGAAGCTGGGGTAGCCGGTATCCCCCAGGCCGAACACCGCGTAGCGCAGACCGGGCAGAGCGGGCGCCTGGCGCAGCGACTCGAAGAAGCGCTCGCCATTGGCCGGCGGTTCGCCGTCGCCGAACGAACTGGAGATGGCCAGCAGCACATCGCCGTGACCGAGGCTGGCCACATCGATGTCGTTAAAAGGCAGGACCTGCGGCCCATGCGGCTGCAGGTCCGGGTCCGCGCCCAGGCGCTGGGCCAGGGCGCGGGCGTTGCCCGACTCGGAGGCGAAACCCACCAGCAGCCGGCTGATGGGCGTGCGTGTGGGGAGGGCGTTCACGCAGCCTCGTAGAAGTCGTCGAACTTTTCCTTGCTGAACTCGACCAGGTCGTAGTTCTGCATCAGGTCGTTCACCACGCGGCGGATGCTGATGTACGAGGTGATGTTGCCCTCGGCATCGAACAGCGGCTGCACGGTGGTGTCGACCACGTAGAGCACGCCGCCCTTGCCCAGGTTCGGCACGATGCCGGTCCAGGTCTTGCCGGCCTTGATGGTGTCCCACATGTCCTTGTAGACGGCCTTGGGCACGTCCGGATGGCGGACGATGCTGTGCGGCTGGCCGATCAGTTCCTCGCGCGCGAACCCGGTGAGCGTGCAGAACAGGTCGTTGGCATAGGTGATGTTGCCCTGCAGGTCGGTGGTGGAGATCACCATCACGTTCTGCATGGCATTGAGCAGCTGGGCGTTGTCGGGGGTGTAGCTCATCGCAGGTCCTTTGGATGCCGGTGACGCCGGCGTGTTGGGTTCCTGCATAGAGATACGCGCCCGTGGCGGTGGGCGGATTGATATAGGTCAAGCGTGTGCCGGGAGGGGGCTGCGACCGGCTGTCGCAGGCCGGGTGTTGATGGGTCTGCAAAGCCGGATGTGGGCTCGGCTTTACAGGAAATCCTGCTCACCCCATCACATACCGCAGCACACCCGCCGATACCACGCCGATCAGCACCGTCGGCAGCATCGACAGCCGCGTGGCAGCCAGCAGCGTGATGGCCAGCGCGGCCAGATCGGCCGGCTTGTCGGCCACGAAGTCCGGGGCGATCACCGAGATCAGCACGCAGCCCGGCGCGGCTTCCATCACCGTCACCGCGCGCTTGCTCAACGTGCGGTTGCGCAGTGCCAGAAAACCGATGATGCGGGTGAGATAGGTGGCGGCGGCCATCAGGATGATGGTCAGCACCGAGGTCCAGTGGATCAGGCCGTTGAAGATCATGCCGCGTCCTCCGCCAGCAGCCATGCGGCGGCGAGGCCGGCCAGCGCGCCGCTGGCCACGTACCAGGCGCCGGGCACCAGCAGGTAGGTGCCCGCTGCCACCACCAGGCTGACCAGCCATGGCCGGGCGGCGCGCATGCCTTGCCACATGCCACGCAGCAGCACGAGGAACACGGCGGGGAAGGCCATGTCGAAGCCGTAGGCATGGATATCGCCGAGCAGCGGGCCGACGATCGCGCCCAGCGCGGTGCACAGCACCCACACGGTGTACAGGCCGGCTGACACGCCGAGGTAATAGGCCAGGCTGAAGCCCAGTGCGCGACGGCGCGCATCGGCCACGCCCAGTGCCCAGCTTTCATCGCACATGAAGAACAGCGCCGGCAGCACGCGACGGCGCGGCAGGTGCTGCAGCAACGGTGCCAGGCTGGCGCCCATCAACAGGTGGCGGCTGTTGACCAGCGCGGTGATCGCCACGATCAGCGCGATGTGCGGCGGCGAGGTCCACAGCTCGACCGCGGCGAATTCAGACCCGCCAGCGAAGTTGAGGCCGGTCATCAGCGGCACTTCCAGCGCCGACAGGCCCTTCTGCGCGGCCTGGGCGCCGAGCACCAGGGCAAAGGGAACGAAGCCGATCATCACCGGTACGGCGGCGCGCAGGCCGCGCAGGAATTCAGCGCGTGGTGCGGTGTCGCAGGCGGGATCAGGCAAGGGCAGGGTGGTTCGGGCGTCCATGGATCAACAACGAGTGGGGGTGACCCATGCTAACGGTCCGATCACGAAATCGGGTTGCGTTGATGCCATTGATTTGCCGGAATGTGCAATATTATGCGGTGATCCGGTCAAGGAGTGGAAGTCCATGCAGTACAAGCTCGACAATCTGGATCGTCGCATCCTGGACGCCCTGCAGCGCGATGGTCGCCTGCAGAACCTGGAGCTGTCCCGCCAGGTGGGGCTCTCGCCGTCGGCCTGCCTGCGCCGGGTTCGCCTGCTGGAAGAGGGCGGTTACATCGATCGCTACGTGGCCCTGCTGAATGCGGCCAGGATCGGACGGGGCTTCACCGTGTTCGTCCGTGTCTGGCTGCGCGGCCAGGACGAAGACACCACCAATCACTTCATCAACAGCATCAAGTCCTTCCCGGAAGTGCTTGAATGCCATCTGATGGCTGGCGACTGTGACTTCCTGCTGCGGGTGGCGGTGGCCGACCTGGATGCGTACCGGCAGTTCCAGATCCAGCACCTGAACCGCATCGCCGGGGTGCAGAACACCAAGACCGAGATCCCCATGCAGCGGATCAAGCAGACCACTGAACTGCCGGTCTGAACCGGCCCGGCGCGTCCCCTGCGCGCCGCCGTCATCGCAATGACACGTGACGCCGCTACGGTGTGACCCGCTTGCCGGCCGTGTGCAGGCCGACCCACCTGGTCGTGCCGCGCTCCGCCGCTGCAGCTGATGTCGCTGCCGAGGGTCATGTGTTCTACGTCAGGGGGCTGAATGGACAGCATGCGATCAGACGTTGGAGGGTGGCTGCCGCCGCCGGGTTGCTGTTCGCCTTCGCTGCTGCCGCACAGGACGACATCCGTTCCTATGACATTCCCGCGCAACCGCTGGAACAGGCGGTCGAGCGCTTCAGTGTCGTCAGCGGGTGGTCGGTGATGTATCCCGGCGATCTCGGTACAGGCCGCAGCAGCCATCCACTGCAGGCCAGCCTGCCGCCCCTGCAGGCGCTGCAGGTGGTGCTGCAGGACACGGGCGTCGAGGCCGAGCTGATCGGTGCGCAACGCGTGGTGCTGCGCCGCGGTGCACACGCGGGCACCGGATCCTCCCCGACCGATGTGGCCGCCGACCTCGGGCAGCGTCGCCGCTTCGGCGACCTGCAGCAACGGCTGCGCGCCGCGTTCTGTGGCGACCCTGAGCTGGCGCCGGGTGCGTATGCGGCGACGCTGCGCTTCCGCATCGCCAACGATGGCCAGGTGCAGGAACCCGAACTGCTTGCCGGTAGCGGCAGCACACGCCGCGATGCGCGCCTTCTGCAGGCGATGCAGGCCCTGCGGCTGGGCGCCGATGCTGCCGCGCTGCCCCAGCCGGTGACTCTGCAGATCCGTCCTTCCAGCGCGGGCCACGACTGTGGCCGGCGCCCGCCCCAACCATGACGTCAAGGAATCGAACATGAGCAACAGCACGGCTGGGGCGGTAGACCTGATGGACCATCTGCTGGGCGCCTACGACGAACTGAAGCGCCGGCTGGTGCGCAAGCTGGGCTCGGAAGAGCTGGCCGGCGACGCGCTGCAGGACACCTGGATGCGCCTGAGCACGCGCCGACACCGCCTGGACCCGGTGCAGAACCCCGCGGCGTATCTGCTGCGCATGGCGATGAACACCGTGATCGACCGCCAGCGCGCCGACCATCGCCTGCTGAGCCTGGAAGAAGTGGATACGTTGATGGACATGGCCGATCCCGGCCCGGGGCCGGCACAGGCGGCCGAGCAGGAGATGGCGCTGGAAGACATGGTCGGCCTGCTGCAGCGGATGCCCGAGCGCCGCCGCCGGATCTTGCTGGCGATCCGCGTGGACGGCCTGCAGCAGCGCGATGTGGCCGAGCACCTGGGGGTGTCGCTGCGGCTGGTGCAGCGTGAGCTGAAAGCCGCACAGGATTACCTGGCCGAACGCAGTGGGCAGGGGCGGCAGGTGCGGTTCTGAGGCACGGCATCCGTCTACACTTTGACGCCGAGCAGAACCCCGCAGCGTGCGGGGACGGCAAGAGCCCTCATGGACGCTGACGATCAACCGCACCGCCCGCTCGACGCCGTGGAGCGCCAGGCCCACGCGTGGGTGGTGCGGTTGACCTCGGGCGAGGCCACGGCGGCCGATGGCAGGAAATTCCGCCAATGGTGCGAGGCCGATCCCGGCCATCGGCAGGCCTTTGCCCGCGCGAAGCGGCAATGGGAACAGGTACGCCTGGCCGGCGAGCAGCTGCCTGCCGCCGCACGCCAGCCGCAGGCGGCAACCCCGGCGCAACGCTGGAGCCGGCGCGCATTCCTGGGGGCGGCGGTGGCGGCACCTGCGAGCCTGGCCGTGGTGGCTGCGCTGCACCCGCCGTTGGGCCTGTGGCCTTCGGTGACGGCGATGACGGCCGATTTCCATACCGGTACCGGCGAGCGGCTGATGATTGCGCCGACGCCACATCTGAAGATCGAACTGGATACGCAGAGCAGCCTGCGCCGGCGCAGCGACGCGCAGGGTGAGGGCTTCGAGCTGGTGCAGGGACAGGCGGCGATCGACGCCGCAGCGGGGACGCGCCTGGCACTGTTCGCCGGGCCGGGCTGTCTTGTTGCCGACGAGGGCGCAGCACGCCTGGATGTGCGCAACACCGACGGCCAGGTGCGTGTGACCTGCCTGCGCGGCAGCGTTCGCATCGAGCATCCGCAGGGTCGCCTGCAGCTGCAGGCCGGCCAGCAGACGGTGTATGACGAGCGCCTCAGCGGCGTGGTGGCCGAAGCGGTGGCGGCCGAAGTGAGCGCGTGGACCGAAGGCATGCTGGTGTTCCGCCGCGCGCCGCTGCGTGAGGTGGTGGCCGAGATCAACCGGTACCGGCGCGGCAAGGTGCTGCTGGGCGAATCGGCACTGGCGCGCGCCCCGGTCAGCGGCCGCTTCCGCATCGATGATCCGGATGCTGCGCTGGAGCAGCTCGGGCAGACGATGTCTCTCGGCCTGCGTCGCTTTCCCGGTGGAATTGCCGTCTTGGGGTAAGACCCTGGCTGCGCGCGACGCGCACGGCCGCTGCATGCATGGAGAGGCCAAGGATGCGCAACGAGACCATCGGTGTGTTGGATCTGCGCCGCAATCTGTCGGCGCTTCTGGAAACCACCCAGCGGCGGCCGCTGATGGTGCACCGGTATGGCGCGCCGTGGGTCTGCGTGGTGTCCGACGCGCAGTGGCGACAGCAGGCGGTGCTGCTGGAATTCGAGCCGCAGGACCATCCGCTGGCGATGCTGTTGCGGTTGCAGCGGCAGGCGCTGCCGCTTTCGGAATCGGGAACGTTGCCTGCCGCTGTACTGGCGCGCGCGCTGCTGCTGATGGCCATGCATGGCATCGAGAGTCTTGCGGCCCTTCACGATCACGTGCGCTACCACCGGTTGTGGCACTGGTTCGTGGCCGCCAGCGATGCGCAGATGGAGGGATGGCAGCTGCCGTTGCTGCAGGCCTCGATGTCGGCACTGTTGGATGACCCGGATGCGATGCACGCACTGGCCGCATTCGCACAGCGCAGCGACGTTACCGTGCTGGCCCGACGCTGCGGTGGAGATGCTCCGCGCCTGGACCTGGAAGCCTGCAGGCGGATGACGCTGCGGTGACACTCCCGCGATGCTGCCACGCACTGCTCAACATCGCATTCGTGCTGTCGCTTCGGCTGCCTTGCCGACGTCTTTTGCAGAGTACGACGCTCCCGCGTCGCGGAGCGCAGGCGACGCCGATGAACGACAGTCGCAGGATCAGCATGCTGGAGCTGGATCGCCACCTGAGCCAGTCGCTGGAGCAGGCACGGCATGCACCCGTGAATGTGCAGCGCTACGGACAGCCGTGGGTATGGATGCTGTCCAGCAATGCCTGGGCCGACGCCGCAAGGTGGTCAGCGTTGGATGCCAGCGGCCATCCGTTGATGCTGCTGCGGCAGGCGTTGGACGCGCGCCTGCAGCCGTGGCCGGAATCGGCCATGGCCAGTCTTGCGCAGGAGTACGGGGAGGTGCGCATGGTGCAGCGTGCGGTGCTGCTGGTCGCACTGCGCGCTCCCGCCAGCGTGCAACGCCTGCACGACGATCTTCGCTATCACCAGGTGTATCGGCAGTTCATCGGCTTCGACCATGGCATGGCCTGGTCGCCTCTGCAGTGCATGCGCCTGCTGCAGGCGTGCGCCACGCCACTGTTGCAGCACTGCGTGGACGACACGCTTGCGCGTGTTCCTTCGTCGCTGCTGGATGCCGCCTGCATGGCGAACGCACGTCGCGTGGGTGATCGGCTGCAGGAACAGCGGATTTCCGCAGGATGTTTATCGTACTGACACATGCGCCGCTGACCATGGGGCAGCGGTCTCTTCCAGGATGATGAGGGCGGAACAATGGCAACGCAGATGGGTGGTCGCAGGGCTCGGCAGCAGGGCTTCAGCCTGATCGAGATCATGGTGGTGGTGGTCATCATCGGCATTCTGGCTGCGCTGATCGTGCCCCGCCTGATGGATCGCCCCGACCAGGCCCGCGTGGTGGCGGCACGCCAGGACATCGCCGCGCTGATGCAGGCGATGAAGCTGTATCGGCTGGACAATGGTCGCTACCCCAGTGCCGAGCAGGGACTGCAGGCGTTGGTGAAGCCACCGCAGGGCAGTGCTGCGATGCCGGTAACGCCGTATCTCGACCGCCTGCCGGATGACCCGTGGGGGCACCCCTACCAGTACCAGAACCCCGGCACGCACGGCGATATCGACGTGTTCTCACTGGGGGCCGACAGCAAGCCCGGCGGTGAAGCCGGCAACGCGGACATCGGCTCCTGGCAGCTGTGAGGCCAGACGATGGCACGCCGGAACATTCCAGGTGCGTGTGCCCGCCAGCAGGGCATGGCGGTGATCGTGGCGATGCTGGTGGTGGCGCTGGTGGCGGTTATCGCCACGGCGCTGCTGACCCGTCAGGCGGCGCAGCTGCGTGCGGTACGCAGCGATCAGCTGCGCATGCAGGTGCGCATGGCGGTGGACGCCACCCTGGAGCGCGCGGCGCAGCAGTTGCGTGACGACGCGCGCGAGCAGTTGACTACCGTGGGCAGCGGACGCTGGGCGCGCCCGCTGCAGCTGCAGGTGCCACTGCCGGTGCATCTGCAGATGGTGGACGCGCAGTCGAAGTTCAACCTGCGCACGCTGCTGGCCGACGGCCAACCTGCAGCGGAGGCACTGCGTGCGTTCACCACCCTGTGTGCCGGGCAGGGGCTGCCTCGCGCCGCCTGTGCCAGCGCCGCAACACAGATCCAGTCGCGCCTGCGCGATGGCGAGCGACAGGCGCGTGCGCCGTTGCCGCGCGAGTCGCTGATCGAACAGGTGCTGGCCGGCGCCGATCCGGTGGCGGTACAGGCATTGGAACGGCGCACGGTGGTGCTGCCTGCGCAGACCCTGGTCAACGCCAATACAAGTGATATCGCGGTGCTGCAGGCGATTGCACCCGGGGTGGATGCCGGGCGCCTGCAGGCGCTGCTGGGCGAGCGCGATCGTGGCCACTGGTTGCTCAATCGCGGAGACATCGCCAACCGGCTGCAGCTGAGCAACGAACAGATGGCGTTGATGCCGCTGGGTATCCATAGCGAATGGTTCCTGGCGGTCGGCCAGGTAGAGGCCGACGGCGCATCGGTGGATTTCCGCGCATTGATCTGGCGCGAGTACCGCGACGACAGCGTGCGTGTGCAACGGGTATGGACAAGGATCGGTGCATGAGCACGCAACTGAGAATGCGCCTGCCGGCGCTGGAACGATTGGATAAGGACAGCGCGGTCGAATGGGCGCAGCTGCACAAGGAGCGTGTGCTGGCAACGGGCAGTGACCGCCTGTCGACGCTGGGCCAGCGCTTTCCACAGGTGAAGGTGCATGCGAGCCTGGACCCGCAGGACCTGATCCTGTTGGAGCTGCAGCTGCCGCCGCTGTCCGGGCGCCGCCTGCAGGCGGCCCTGCAGGGCGAAGTGGAAGCGATGCTGCTGGATGATCTGCAGGAGGTAGCGCTGGGCCATGGCTCGCAGGCCGCTGATGGCATGGTGGCGGTGGCATGGCTTGGCCTGCAGGCGATCGCGCGCCTACAGCAGCAGATGCAGGACTGTGGGCTGCAGTTGCACGCGCTGCATCCGACGCCCTTGCTGCTGCCGTGGTCGGTCGGGCAGGCCACCTTGCAGCTGTGTGGCGAGCATGTACTGGTTCGCTGCGGCCGTGATCGTGGCTTCGTGCAGTGGTGCAGCGGGCGCGACCTGGGCTCGGTGATGCATTCGCTGGCCGTGCGCTTGCAGCAGGCCGGGGTGCAGGCGGTGCAGTGGATCGATGCCGTGCCGCCTGCCTGGGCCGAGCGCCTGCCAGCCAGCGTGCTGGCGCAGGCGCTGCAGTCCAGCGGTCCGCTGCCTGGCTGGTCGCTGCCGTTGCCGGCCATGGGTGCAGGCGCGCCGCGGCTGGCCATCGGTCTTGCGTTGGCGGCGGCGGTGCTGGCTGCGCTGGGGCTGCAACTGCAGGTATCGCACTGGCAGGGCGAGGCTGAAGCCTTGCGGCAGGACATGGCGCAGGGCTTCAGCACGCACTTCCCGGAGATCCACGATGTGGTCGATCCGGTGCTGCAGGCACGGCGGGCGCTGGCGGTGCCGGCAGCGCCACGGGCACTTCCTGCCGTGCAGCTGCAGGTTGCCAGCGTGCTGCAGGCCATACCTGAGTTGGCGGGCCAGGTTCGCAGCCTGCGCTATCAGCCGGGCCAGCTGGAGATGGAGCTGGATGCCGACGCGCAGGCGTTGGCCGAGGACGCGCAGCGGCTGGAGCGCTGGCAGCAGGCGACGCAGGCACAGGGGCTGCACCTTGCGCGCGAAGCCGGTGGCCGGTTGCGGATCAGCAGCGGGGCTGCGCCGTGACCGCAGCCGGGTTGCGCCCAGCGGATTCCCTGCGTGGACTGCAGCACCGTTGGCAGCGGCTGGCGGCGCGCGAACGCGCGATGCTGCTGTTGATGGCTGCCGCGATAGTGGCGGCCGCACTGTGGCTGGGCTGGCTGCAGCCGCTGCTGAAACAGCGCAGCCATTGGCAGGCTGAACTGCCACGGCTGCAGGCGCAGTCGGCGGCACTTGCACCGCTGCTGCGCGCCCGTGAACAACAGCGGCAGGCACACGGCCAGCAGCCGACGCTTGCCGGGCTGCGCCAACAGATCACCGCTGCGGGCCTGGCCGGCAGCCTGCATATCGAACCGCGTGACGGGCGCTGGCACCTGCGGGTGCAGAGCGTGCCCGCCGATGCGCTCTGGAACTGGCTGCTGCCCTTGCTGGCCGACCCGGCCATCGAACTGCAGCAACTGCAACTGCAACGCACAGGGGACGCGAACATGCCGGCGGCACGGATTTCCGGAAACATCGTGATGGCCGCCAATGGCGGTGGCCATCCATGAAGGCGATGCGCAGCCTGGGCTGCAGCGCGGTACTGGCACTGGTGGTGGGCCTGGCCCATCTTCCGGCGGCGGTGCAGGCGCAGGACGCCAGTGGCGAACCGGTGCAGCTGAACCTGGTGGACACCGATATCGGTGGGGTGCTGCGCATGGCGGCACGCTTCACCGGCCGCCAGTTCCTGGTCGATCCACGGGTGACCGGCAAGATGACCGTGGTCTCCGATGGGCCGGTCAGCCGTGTGCAGGCTTACCAGCTGCTGCTGGGTGCATTGCGCATGCGCGGGTTTGCGGTGGTTGAAAGTGGAGGCGTCAGCCGGGTGGTGCCGCAGGCCGACGCCAAGCTGCTGGGCGGTCGTGTGGGTGCCGGCGGTGCGGGAGGCGAGATAACCACGCGCACGTTTGCCCTGCGCTACGAAAGCGCAGCGGCGCTGGTGGCGGTGCTGCGGCCGATGATCACCGCGGACAATCCGATCACCGCGAACCCGGGCAACAACACGCTGGTCATCACCGACTACGCCGACAACCTGGAGCGCATCGCGCGGGTGATCGCCAGCGTGGATACGCCGGCCGGCATGGACACCGACGTGGTCAAGCTGCAGCAGGGCATTGCCGTGGACGTGGCGGCGATGGTCGCACCGTTGCTGGATGCGCAGGGCGCGGAGCCGGCGCAGAAGGTGGTGGTGATGGCCGACCCGCGCAGCAACAGCGTGCTGCTGCGCTCCAGCAGCCCGGGCCGCACGCGCCTGGCGCGGCAGCTGGTGGAGAAGCTGGACAAGGCCCAGGATGAGTCCGGCAACCTGCATGTGGTGTACCTGCGCAATGCGCAGGCCACCCAGCTGGCGGGGGTGCTGCGTGGCGTGGTGGCAGGGCAGAGCGATGCGCCGGCGATGGGCAGCAGCGACGGCATCACCGCACTGCCGGGCGAGACCAACCGCAACGCCAGCACGCCGGCGCAACCCGCACAGGGCAAGAGCAAGGGCAATGCGCTGGAATCGCCGCGGCTTGACCCGGGTCGTCGTGATCCGATCGATGCCGGCAGCACCGGCTTCAGCCAGAACGGCATCTCGGTGCAGGCGGACATCGCCACCAATACCCTGCTGATCTCCGCCCCGGAGCCGGTGTACCGCAACCTGCGACGGGTGATCGACCAGCTCGACCAGCGGCGGGCGCAGGTGCTGGTGGAGAGCCTGATCGTGGAGGTCAACCAGACCGATGCCGCTGAACTGGGCGTGCAATGGATGCTGGGCAATGGCCGCACGTTCGGTGGCACCCACTTCGGTGGCACCACCGGTGGCAGTGGCATCAGCACCACTGCGCGCACCACGCTGGATGTACTGCCGAAGGACGGCCTGAACATCGGCGTGATCGACGGCACGATCAACCTGCCGGGCGTCGGCCAGATCCTCAACATGAAAGCGCTGGCCAACGCCCTGCAGAGCAAGGGCGGCGCCAACATCCTCTCCACGCCGAACCTGATGACGCTGGACAACGAGGCGGCCAGCATCATGGTCGGGCAGACCGTGCCCTTCGTCAGTGGCCGCTATGTGACCGACGGTGGCGGTGGCAGCAACAACCCGTTCCAGACCATCGAACGCGAGGACGTGGGCCTGAAGCTGCGGGTGCGCCCGCAGATTTCCGAGGGCGGCACGGTGAAGCTGGACATCTACCAGGAAGTCAGCAGCATCGATGCGCAGAGCTCGGGCAGCGCCGGCATCATCACCAACAAGCGGGCGCTGGATACCAGCGTGCTGCTCGATGACGGCCAGATCATGGTGCTGGGCGGCCTGCTGGAAGACAGCGTCAGCCATGGCCGCGATGCCGTGCCGGGGCTGGGGAAGATCCCTGTGCTGGGCGCGCTGTTCCGCAGCGACACGCGCAAGCGGGCCAAGACCAATCTGATGGTGTTCCTGCGCCCGCACGTGGTGCGCGACCCGGCCGCCGGACAACGCTTGACCCGCGACCGCTACGACTACATGCGCAATGCACAGGCCGCTGCGCAGCCCGTGCAGAGCTGGGCGCTGCCAGCACTGTCGGCACCGCAGCTGCCGCCGCAGGACCTGTCCGTGCTTGGCCAGGGCAATGCGCGGGACGGACAGGGCCAGCCGTTGCAGAACGGCAGCCTTGCGGCGTTGTATCCGGCCAACGAGGGCAATGTGCAGGTGGTGCAGTTCGCGCAGGGGCTGGATGCGGCGCGTGCGACCCAGGCCGTGGCACAGGTGCGCGCGCTTGGCCTGCAGGCCTATGCCGAGACCACGCCGGGTGAAACGGGACAGCGTCTGCGGGTGCGGGTGGCGCGCGACCCGGCCACGCTCGACCCGGCGCTGCAGCAGCTGCGCGGGCTGGGCTACACCCCGGAACTGGTCATCGGCCCATGAGCACGCCCGTGCCGTTGCCACTGCTGCCGTATGCCTGGGTGCGAAGCCACGGGGTGATGCTGGCCGAAGCAGGGGGCGCGCCGGTACTGCTGGGGACCACCGAGACCGCCGCCTGGGCGGTGGCCGAGCTGCGCCGCCGGCACGGGCCGCTGCCGTTCCAGGTACTGGAAGGGGCAGCCTGGCAGCAGCGCCTGGGCGAGCAGTATCGTGACGGTGGCGACGCTGCTGCGGTGGTCGGCGCGGCCGAAAGCGAAGTCGATCTCGACCGGCTGATGCAGGACATGCCCGAGGTGACCGATCTGCTGGATGCGCAGGACGATGCGCCGGTGATCCGCATGATCAACGCGCTGCTGGCGCAGGCCGCGCGCGATGGCGCCAGCGACCTGCACATCGAACCCTTCGAAACCCATTCGGTGGTGCGCTACCGCGTCGATGGCACCCTGCGTGACATGGTGCAGCCACGGCGTGCGCTGCATGCGGCGCTGGTATCGCGCATCAAGATCATGGCCCACCTGGATATCGCCGAGAAGCGCCTGCCGCAGGACGGGCGCATCGCCATCCGCGTGGGGGGCAGACCGCTGGACATCCGTGTGTCCACGGTGCCGACCGGACATGGCGAGCGCGCGGTGCTGCGCCTGCTGGAAAAAGACGCAGGGCGACTGCAGCTGCAGCGGTTGGGCATGGCCGACGATACGCTGGCCACCTTCACGGGGTTGATCCGCCAGCCGCATGGCATCGTGCTGGTGACCGGGCCGACCGGTAGCGGCAAGACCACCTCGCTGTATGCGGCACTGGGGCAGCTCGACAGCAGCACCAGCAACATCCTCACCGTGGAGGACCCGGTGGAGTACGACTTCGCCGGCATCGGCCAGATCCAGGTCAACGCGCGCATCGGCATGAGCTTCGGCACGGCATTGCGCGCGATCCTGCGCCAGGATCCGGACACCATCATGATCGGTGAGATCCGTGACCTGGAAACGGCGCAGATCGCGGTGCAGTCGTCGTTGACCGGTCACGGCGTGCTGGCATCGCTGCATACCAACGATGCGATCTCGGCGGTGACTCGCCTCGCCGACATGGGCGTGGAGCCGTTCCTGCTGGCCTCGTCGTTGCGAGGTGTGCTGGCACAGCGATTGGTGCGCAGGCTGTGCCTGCAGTGTCGGCGCGCCGAACTCGCTACAGAGGGCCGCACCGTGTGGCGGGCGGTAGGCTGCGCCGCCTGCGCGAACAGCGGCTACCGTGGGCGCACCGGCATCCATGAGCTGTTCGTGGTGGATGAGCGCGTGCGCGCGTTGATCCATGAAGGGCAGGGCGAACCCGCGCTGCGCGAGGCGGCGCGGCGTGCCGGCATGCGCAGCCTGCGCCAGGACGGGCAGCGCTGGGTCGACAGCGGGGTGACCACGTTGGAGGAGATCCTGCGTGTGACCGGCGACGACTGAGGCGCGCATGGCACTGTTCGACTACCAGGCCGCCAATGCACAGGGGCGCATCGAGAAGGGACAGCTGGACGCCGATACCGCGCGCGGTGTGCGCCAGCAACTGCGTGGGCGTGGGCTGACACCGGTACAGGTATCAGCCGCACGCACTGCCGGCAGTGGCTGGGGCACGCGCAGACTATCGGCCAGCGAACTGGCCTGGGCCACGCGGCAACTGGCCAGCCTGCTGGCCGCCAGCCTGCCGCTGGAAAGCGCATTGAGCGCGGTGATCGAGCAGGCCGAACGCCCGCACGTTGCGCAGGCGCTCACCGCGGTGCGTGCCGATGTGCGCGCTGGCCAGCGGTTGACTGTGGCGCTGGCAGCGCGGCCGCGCGACTTTCCCGCGATCTATCGTGCCCTGGTGGCGGCCGGCGAGGATTCCGGCGATCTGGCGCGGGTGATGGAACGCCTGGCCGACTACATCGAAGAGCGCAACGCGCTGCAGGCGAAGGTGCTGACGGCGTTCATCTACCCGGCAGCGATCAGCCTGGTGTCGGTGGCGATCGTGATCTTCCTGCTCAGCTACGTGGTGCCGCAGGTAGTGACCGCGTTCGTGCAGGCACGGCAGACGCTGCCGATGCTGACCCAGGTGATGCTGGCGGCCAGTGCCTTCGTACGCGCGTGGGGCATATGGACGGGGTTGGGCATCGGCGCGCTGGTGGTGGGCTGGCGGCTGGCACTGCGGCGGCCGGATCTGCGCCTGCGCTGGGACAGCCTGCTGTTGCGCGTCCCGATGGTGGGTCGTTTCGTGCTGGGCGTGAACAGTGCTCGCTTTGCATCGACACTGGCAATCCTGCTGGATGCCGGTGTGCCCCTGCTGCGTGCACTGGACGCCGCACGACAGACACTGGGCAACGCGCTGCTGGCGCGCTGTGCCGATGATGTGGCCGCACGCGTGCGCGAAGGTACTTCGCTTGGCGCTGCGCTGAAGGTGCAGAAGGTGTATCCGCCGATCCTGGTGCACCTGGTGGCCAGTGGCGAGAAGACCGGTTCTTTGGCACCGTTGCTCGACCGCGCTGCACAGACCATCTCGCGCGAGATCGAACGCCGCGCGATGGCACTCACGGCATTGCTGGAGCCCACGATGATCCTGGTGATGGGCGGGGTGGTGCTGACCATCGTGCTGGCCGTGCTGATGCCGATCATGGAAATGAACCAGTTGGTGCAATGACGTGCATCCACGCATGGCGTGGATCCACCGACGCCCGGATTCTCCACACAATCCTCCACACCTTTTTCCGATCTTCCACAGGTTTCTTAAGCGGCCTGTCATCGGCAACGACCAGCATGACCCTGTCGCCGCAGAGTGGGCTGGGAGGCCCTCGGCGGCAGCAGGCGTGTAGTGACCGTTCCTCCCTTGGTGTTTCACCTTCGCAGTAAACCCTTCAGGAGAAGATCATGAACAAGTACAAGACCCTGGCCGCGCTGGTTGCTACCGCGCTGCTCGCCACTGCCGGCGCCGCGTCGGCGCAGACCGTTACCGGCGGCGGCGCTTCGCTGCCGGCCGACCTCTACAAGGGTCAGGCCGACAGCATCCTGCCGAGCAACTTCAGCTACGCCGTGACCGGTTCGGGCACCGGCAAGAAGGCCTTCCTGCAGAATGATTCGCAGCTGTTCTCGACCACCGGCACCGTGCACTTCGCCGGCAGCGATTCGGTGCTGAGCTCGACCGAACTGAGCACCTACACCACCACCTACAACCAGGCCAGCAATGCCAACCGCTATGGCAACCTGATCCAGGTGCCGTCGGTGGCTACCTCGGTGACCATTCCGTTCAACAAGGCCGGTTCGGCGGTTGACCTGAGCGTGGCGCAGATCTGTGGCGTGTTCTCCGGTGCGATCACTGACTGGTCGACCATCGATGCCAACCGCAGTGGCCCGATCCAGGTGGTCTACCGTCCGGAAAGCAGCGGCACCAGCGAAATGTTCACCCGCTTCCTGACCGCCGCCTGTGCGCCGGAAGTGGCCGCCACCTCGAACCTGGTCGATGGCAAGTTCGCCATCAAGTCGACCTTCGCCGATCTGTACAAGCGTGATGCCAACAACAACCTGCCGGCCTTCCTGGTGGCCGCGCCGGCCACCGGCGGCACCTCGCTGTACAACGCCGTGTACGCGCAGGCCGGCCGCATCGGCTATGTGGGCCCGGACGTGATCCCGAGCCTGACCGATGCCACCAAGGTTGCCAAGGTCAAGGGCTTCTCGCCGGACCAGGTGAGCGTGCAGGCCACCCTGGAAACCGTCGCTCCGCCGACCGGCACTGCTGCCGAAAATCCGGCCAACTGGGTGCCGGTGTTCGGCAATCCGTCGGCTGGCTATCCGATCGCCGGCTACACCAACCTGGTCATCGGCCAGTGCTACAAGGATTCGACCGTCGCCAACAGCCTGCGTGGCTTCCTGATGCGCCACTACGCCACTGACTACACCGCCACCCCGGCGCTGGTGGCCCATGCCAAGGCGATCACCGACCACGGTTTCATCCCGCTGACCAAGGTGTGGCGCGACGCGATCCGCAACCGATTCGTGCTCGCCGGCAACTCCGCTGGCCTGAACAACCCGAGCACCTGCGCCGGCATCGGCCGTCCGCTGTAATCGCGTCCGGTAGTTGAAATCTGCGTTACCCGACGCCGGCCCTTTGGGCCGGCGTCTCCTTTTCCGGCGACGGTGCGGGCCAGTGCAGTGCATTGCTGTCGGCTTCATGTCACGTGAACCGTCTATCAGTGGCAGGGCATGCGTTGCGCGTGCCTCCCGATCGCTGCCGCAGTTGCGGCCCACCAGGTTGATGAGGTTCCGATGTCGCTCCCGCACACGTCCGCTGTTCATTCGGCTGCGCCGATGCGCCGCAACCACCCGATGGCCTGGGCCATCGCGGTGGCGTTGGGAACCCTGGCTGCCCCCGCCAGCCACGCGCAACAGGCGTTCAGTCCGGGTTGGTTCGCCGACCGCGGCGCGGCGCAGGGTGCGGCCGCACAGAGCGGTCGCATGCCCAATGGCGTGCCCATCCAGTTCCAGTTGCCCGCGCAGCAGCAGGACGCCGCGCGGCAGAAGCTGCAGCAGTCGATCGACAACCTTGGTACCGCGGCGCAGGCGATCGCTCTGCAGCAACGCATGCAGGAACAGGCCCGGCAGTCGCGTCGCGAGGCCGGCTTCGTGGTGGCCGATGGGTTGGGCAAGGATGGTCTGAAGGTCGATGAGAACCCCCTGACGCGCGGCTGGGTGAATGCGCGCGAGGCGATCCAGTCGCAGGGCAGCGATGGCCGCGTACAGGTCAGCATCGAGCAGACGGCTGACCAGGCGATCCTGAACTGGGAATCCTTCAACATCGGTGGCAACACCACCCTCAACTTCCTGCAGAACCCCGACTGGGCGGTGCTGAACCGGGTGAATGATCCGGACGCGCGACCCAGCCAGATCCTTGGCCAGCTGAAGGCCAACGGCACGGTGTTCGTGGCCAACCGCAACGGCGTGGTGTTCGGCAACAACAGCCAGGTCAACGTCCGCAATCTGCTTGCTGCTGCAGCACGCATCAGCGACGCGCAGTTCCGTGACAACGGACTGTACAGTGCCGACGCGAACACCTCGGCCCTCACCGATGCCGTGGGCAAGGTCATGGTTGAACGGGGCGCGCGCATCACCACGCATGAACCTACCAGCGCAACGCGTGGCGGCGGCTATGTGCTGCTGGCCGGCCACAGTGTGGAGAACGCGGGCCAGATCGAGACGCGCAAGGGCCAGGCCCAGATGGCGGCCGGCGACAGCTTCGTGATCCGTCGCGGCGTGGGTACGGCGGCCAATACCGCTTCGACCACACGCGGCAACGAGATCGCGCCTCGCCTGCTCACCGACAGTAGCGCCGGCAGCGTCCGCAATACCGGCCTGCTGCTGGCCCGCGAGGGCGACATCACCCTGGCCGGGCGCAGCGTCGAGCAGGCCGGTGTGGCCGTGGCCAGCACCACGCTGGGCCAACGCGGCACCGTGCACCTGCTGGCCTCGGCCAGTGACACCCGGGCCAGGGTCACCCTGGCCGAAGGCTCGACCACGGCGGTGCTGATCGAAGACGATGGCAAGGCCAGCGCACTGGATACCCAGCGCGATGCACTGCTGAAGGAGTCGGCCGAACAGGATGCGCTTCGTGCAGCATCGCGGACGACGACCTTCGACAATCTGTCCCTGCACAGCGATCGACGCGACCAGTCGCGGGTGGAGATCGTTTCCGGGGGCGACATCCATTTCCAGGCCAACTCGCTGACGGTGGCCACCGGCGGCCAGGTGATTGCCGATGCCGCTCGCCGCAGCCACCTGGACAACGCCGCGCGTGTGGATGTCTCCGGCGCGGTGGGTGTAAAGGTGGCGATGGAAAGCAACAACGTACAGGTCAAGGTGCAGGGCAATGAACTGCGCGATTCGCCCGACAACCGCGACAGCGGCAAGCTGACCAGCAGCGAAGTCTGGATCGACCGTCGGCAGCTGATCCACGTGCCGGCCGGCACTGGCGGCTACGAGGGCGATCGCTGGTATGCCGCCGGCGGGTTGCTGGAAGTGGGCGGCTATCTGGACAACCAGGGCCACTCGATCAGCGAATGGGCGGCGCAGGGCGGCACGGTGCTGCTGGGCGGCAGCGAGGTGGTCACCGGCGCAGGCTCGCGGATCAATCTGGCGGGCGGCAGCCTGGACGTGCAGAGCGGGGCGATACAGCAGAGCTGGTTGCGCGGTGTCGACGGGCAGGTATACCGGCTGGACGACGCGCCGGCGGAGATGCTGTTCGATGGTCTGTACAAGGGCTACGAGGTAAAGCAGGAGCGCTGGGGTGTCACCGAGGCGTTCCGCAACCCCATCGTTTTCGCTGCGCAGCGGACTGACAACGGCTACACCGTCGGCCGCGATGCCGGGCGCCTTGTAGTGTCCGCGCCGACCGCAGTGCTGGACGGCCAGGTGGAGACCACCACCTTTCAGGGCGCGCAGCAGGGGCGACGGCCCGATGCTGCGTTGGAAGGCTATGCGCAGGCGCAGACGGCGGTGGCGCGGAACGCCGGGCTGTATCTGGGGCGCTATGACGGCCTGGGCCGCAATGGCGCGTTCGATACAGATGTGCGCGTGCAGGGCGGTACAGCGATCCCCGGCCTGACGCTGCAGTCGCCGATCGGCAGCGAGCGGCGCGACACCGTGTGGCTTGATGCCGGGCTGCTCAACGCGCAGCAGTGGGGTGCCATCGACCTGGCTACCGCCGGCCGCGCCTCCGTCGATGCGCCGCTGACGCTGCAGGCTGGCGGCGCACTCAACCTGATCGGCAGCACCGTCAACCTGGCCGCTGACATCCACATCGTGGGTGGCCGGCTGCAGGCGGGCAATCTGCTGGATGTGCTGGGCCGGCCGACGGCGCTGCTGCGCAACGGCCGCGCCGACGTTGCCATTGCCGACGGTACCCGGATTGATCTGGCCGGTGGCTGGAGCAATGCGGCGCTTGGCATCGGGCTGGACAGCGGCGCGGCGTGGACCGAGGGTGGCAGCCTGCGCCTGCAGAGCAGCCATGACGTGACGGTGGGCCGCCAGGTCGCTGTCGATGTCGACGCCGGTGCTGCGCTGGACATGCAGGGCAAGGGCCGCATCGGCAAGGGCGGCAGCGTAAACCTGCAGGCCAACACTGCCGAGGTGGCGGCAGATGGCAGTGGTCGCGTGCGATTGGGCGAAAGCAGCTATTTCAGCGGCCGTGGCGAGGGCGGTGGCACGTTCGCGCTGGGCACCGGCGGCAAGGTTGCGGTCGGCACAGCCCTGCAGGACGCGAGCGCACTGCAGCTGGACACGGCGCTGTTCGGCAGTGGCTTCACGCAGTACGACATCAATGCCCATCAGGGCCTGGATATCGCCGACGGCACCGAGCTGATCGTGCAGACGCCGGGTCTGCGCCTGGCCGAAGACGCGCGCACGGCGCAGGATCGGACGAGTGCGCTGCAGGCATGGTCGGCGCCGTTGTACGCGGCTGATCCGCAGAACGGGCGCATCCGCCAGCGCAGCGGCGCCAGCATCACCCTGCGTTCGGACCGCAACAGCGTGGGCGGCGACCTGCGCGTGGGACGCGACGCGCGTATCGCCGTGGATCCGGGCCAGGCCATCTCGCTGCTGGGCGCGGGCAACATCGACGTGGAGGGCACGCTGCAGGCACGCGGCGGCCGCATCAGCATCGACGATGTGCGCCCGGACACGGCGCTGTACGCCGGCCAGCGCAGCGAGCGTACCTGGCGGATCGGTGACCGGGCGGTACTGGACGCCAGCGCCGATTCGGTTTCGATGGTCGATGCTGCTGGCCGGCTGCGCGGCCAGGTGCGGACGGGCGGGCGCATCGAGATCGGTGGCGCGCTCGACTGGGAGACGTCGGCCTTCGTCGACAACCGGCCGCCGGAAGCCTTCGTCGTAGTCGAACGCGGTGCACGCCTTGACGCGCGCGGTGCCTCGGCCGAGCTGGATATTGATGGACAGGGCCGTACCCGGGTCGACAGCGACGGCGGCCAGATAGTGCTGCGTTCGGCCAATGCGCTGTACCTGCAAGGGGCGATGGATGCGGCGGCCGGTGGCAGTGGGGCGCGTGGTGGCACCCTGGGCCTCGCCTTTGGCGGCAGCGTGCATGCACGCGGAGCAACCGAGGAGGTGCTGCGCGAACGGGCGATCACGCTCAGCCAGCAGACCGCGGCCGAGACGTCGCTGCCAGCGCGGCTGGACTATGGGCATGCCGCACTGTCGGTGCAGCAGATCCAGGCCGGCGGATTCGACAATTTCTCGGTCTTCGGCGACCTCCGCACGCTCGGCAATGTCGACCTGCGTATGGCCGAGTCCCTGCGCATCTATGGGCAGGGGCAGTCCAGCCTGGGCGTGGCCACAGGCGCAAGCGCAAGCACGCCCAGCGCGATCTCGCTGTCGGCCCCGTATGTGCGCCTGGCGCAGGCGCGCTGGAAGCAGTTGTCGGGCGAGAGCCTGCAGTTCACCCAGGGTGCGGTATCAGCGACTGCGGGCGATCATGCGCTGGCGGTCAATGGCGATCTCATCGATCTTCGCGATGTCACCTGGCTGCCCAGTTTCGACCATCTCTCGTTGAACAGCCGCAGTGATGTGCGCCTTCTTTCCAGCATCGCCAGCAACGCGGCGGTCAGTTCGCTGCTGGCACCGGGCTCGATCGACCTGACCGCGGCGCGCCTGTATCCGACGTCCGGGGCGGTGGGCCGGGTGGTGGCGGGTGCATCGGCGCAGACCGTGGACACCGTCGACTACTGGGCGAACCCGGATGCGGTGCTGCGCATCCAGGGTAACGGCACGGCAGCGGGTGTCCCTGCATCGGCGTTCGGCTCGCTGCGACTGGTGGCCGCTACCGTGCAGCAGGGCGGTGCGGTGTGGGCGCCGATGGGAACCCTGCAGCTGGGTGGTCTGGCCATGGGCGGTACGGCCGGCGGCCGGGTGGAACTGCTGCCCGGCAGCATCACCTCCACCAGTGGTGCCGGCCTGGCGCTGCCCTATGGCGGTACCGCCGATGGGGTCACCTGGCGCATCGGCAGCCGTAGCGTGGATTCCTTGACCGCCGGTGGCATCACCTCGATGGGCGTCACCCTCAAAGCCAACCAGGTGAACGTGAGCCCGGGCGCGCTGCTGGACATGTCCGGTGGCGGCGACCTGACCGGTGCAGCATTCATCTCCGGTCGGGGTGGTTCGGTGGACGTGCTGCGCACCGCGTTGGCCGATGCCAACCCCCGCTACGCGTTCAGTGCCTCGGGCAACCCGGTGTATGCCATCGTGCCCGGCTATACGGGCGCATTCGCGCCCACCAGCACCGACGGCTTCGCCGCGCCCGGCATCGGTCAGCAGGTCAGCGTGCCGGCGGGTGTTCCCGGGTTGCCGGCGGGCACCTACACGCTGCTGCCGGCCAACTTCGCGCTGCAGCCCGGTGCGTTCCGTGTCGAGCTTGGCGCGACCGGTGCGTCCGGCGTTTCGCAGCCGCTGCCGACCGGCACCGGCACCTGGCGCGTGTCCGGCCACCAGCGTGGCGGTCTGGGCGGTGTGCAATCGCCGCTGCTGACCGACCTGCTGCTGACACCGGCGGCGGTGGTGCGGCGGCATTCGGGTTACAACGAAACCAGCTACAACGCCTTCGTGCAGGCAACGGCCGACCGCCGCGGCGAATCGCGCGGCTGGCAGACCATCGATGCGCTGGGCCTGACCCTGGCGCTGGGTGAGGGCGCCGGACGCCAGGGTGCGGCGGCAATCGACTTCGCCGGTACCGCGCGGTTTGCCGCGGCCAACGACAAGGGGCGGGGCGGCACCCTGGTGGCTTCGATGGCCAATCCGGCCATCGGCACGCTGGAGGTCATCGCTGCCGATGGCGTTGCGCAAACGCGCGACCGAGGCGTGACCTTTACCGACCAGGCCCTCAATGCATTCCAGCCGGCGCGCATGGTGATCGGTGGTCAGATCAACCAGGTGGCGTCGCAGGTGACGGTGAACGGCCAGGCCCGCAGCGTGGCGATCCGTTCCGGGGCCACGTTGCAGGCACCGGAAATCCTGGTGGCGGCCGCCGCCGGTGGCGCCGGCATTCTGGTCGAAGCCGGGGCGACCGTGAACACCTTGCCGTACGCACGCGCCGGTGGCGACGCCGTCGACACGCTGCCCTACCAGGTCACGGGCGGCCTGCTGGCGGTGTCCAACCAGCGCCTGAACCTGATCACCGGCACCACCGGCGTTGCCGCCGGCCCGGTGGCGATCGATATCGGCGGCTGCCAGGACGCGTGCGAGGGACAAGCGCGGCTGGTGTCCGACGGCAGCATCGCCGTCGCCACCGATGGCACCCTGCAACTGCGCGATTCGGCCAGCTACGGCACGCGCCAGCTGGGCGTCAGCATGGCTGCATTGAACCTCGGCAGCGCCGAAGCCATCGCACAGGCGGCGGCAGCGGGTGCACTGCCCGCCGGCATGACCATGAACCAGACGGTGCTGCAGCAGCTGCTGCGTGGCAACGCGGCTACCGGCGCACCCGCGCTGGACACGCTGAGCCTGGTGGCGCGTGATTCGGTGAATGTGTTCGGCAGCGTCGACCTGGATGCGCGCGACAGCGCCACCGGCGTTGGCAGCCTGCGCACCCTGGTGCTGGGCGCGCAGGCGATCCACGGCTATGGCAACGCCAGCGACCGTGCGCGCATCCTGGTGGATACGCTGGTGTGGGATGGTGCGCTGGCGGCCACGCAGGCCACGGGCAGCAACGCGGCCGTGCCGCCGGCAGAGCCGATGGTGGATCGCCTGGGCGATGGCCAGCTGGATATCGTCACGCGCACCCTGACGCTGGGGCGTGCGCCGTACAGCAGGCCCAGCTCCGAGGTCGCGGCCAACCGTCAGGTACTTGGCTTCAGCGCGTTGAACCTCGGGGCGTCGGAACAGATGGTGTTCTCGGCGAAGGGAACGCTGGATGCGTACCAGCAGCGCGGCGAGTACCTGGCCGACAAGGGCTGGCAGTACAGCGGTGGCAGCGTGGTCATCAGCACGCCCCTGCTGACCGCAGACCCGGGCGCGCAGCTCGCCCTGCGCACCGGCGGCAGTTTCGCCCTGCACGGGGGCAACGGCAGGGCTGGCGGTGATGCGCTGGGCAGTGAGCTCAGCATCGACGCTGATCGCATCCTGCTGGACAGCACGATCGCGCTGGCCTCCGGCCGCCTGTCGGCCAGTGCGCGCCAGGGCATCGGCGTGGGTGCGCATGCGGCGCTGGATCTGGCGGGTCGCAAGGTCAGCCTGTTCGACGTGGACAAATACAGCTGGGGCGGTGATGTGCTGCTGTCCAGCGACAGTGGCGCGGTGACCACCGATGCCGCCTCGCGCATCGATGTGTCGGCGCGCAACAACCGCGGTGGGCGATTGACGGTCAATGCCCTGGCCGGTCGCGCGGACCTGGCCGGGCGTGTGGACGGCGCGGCCAGCGGCCGCTACGACGCCGGTGGCACCGTGGTGCCCTACGACGCGGGCGAACTGGTGGTGCGTGCACGCCAGCTGCAGGATTTCGCAGGGTTGAACCAGCGGCTGAACAGCAGCGGCGTGACCGGCGCGCGCACCTTCCAGATCGGCGAGGGGGATCTGCAGATCGGCGACGAGGTGAAGGCGCGACGGGTCGACATCAGCGTGGACAAGGGCAGCCTGACCGTGGCCGGGCGCATCGACGCCAGCGGCGAGCAGGTCGGCAGCATCCGCCTGTACGCCCGCGACGCGCTGCAGGTGAACGGCACGCTCGACGCGCATGGCAGTGGCCTGCGCGTGGACAGCTACGGCAAGATCATCGACAGCCCCAACCGGGCGACGGTCGAACTGGGCAGCGCCGCAGGCCAGGTCAGCATCGGCGCCGGCGCCGCCATCGACCTGCGTGCGGGCAGCGGCGTCGCCGTGGGCAGCCAGCCCGGGCAGAACGACGGCGCTGCGCGAGGCACGCTGAAGATCGACGTGCCGCGGATCGGTACTGATGATGCGGCCATTGCCGTTGCCAACGGTATGCGCATCACCGGTGCGGCCGACATCCAGGTCAACGGCGTGCGCCGCTATGACGATGCTCCGCTGGCCTCCAGCGTGGATGTACACGGCAACCGGCCGCAGGTGGTCACCCAGCAGTGGCTGGACCAGATCGTCGATCCGGACAACCGCACGTGGATGGACGGGGCGCTGGCCAATGCCGATCTGCAGCAGCGCACCGCAGCGCTGGGCAGCCACCGCCTGCGTCCGGGTGTGCAGGTGGTGGCGCACCGTAGTGCGGACAACCCCGGCGGCGACCTGACAGTTTCCGGCGACATCGACCTGTCCGGTTATCGCTACGGTCCCGACGCCGACCGTCTCGACGCGGCGCGGCGCGGGTTTGGCGAATCGGCCTCGCTGGTGCTTCGGGCCGAAGGCAACATCAACATCCATGGCAGCATCAACGATGGCTTCGCACCACCGCCCGCCAACCCGGATGAAGCAGGCTGGGAACTGATCGAGGGTCGCAGCAGCGGCGGCGCCAACACACCGTTCGGTGGCGGCTTGGTGGTGCCGGTGGATGGCGTGCAGCTGCAGCCGGGTACCGAATTCCCGGCGGGCACCACGCTGAACTATGCGGTGCCGGTGGAATCGACCGTGCTGCCCGCCGGTACCGTGCTGCCCGCAGCGATGACACTGGCCGACAGCCTGCGACTGCCTGCCGGCACCGTGCTCGGTGCGGCGGTTACCACCCGTGATGGGCAGACCTTCGCCGCGGGCACCCTGCTTGACCAGCCGTTGCAGCTGGAGGCAGGCGCGCGCTTGGGCGGCGGCTTCCGTCTGCGCAGCAGCGTGCAGATGGCCGCACAGGAGTGGCCGGCCGGTGCCGTGCTGCCGATCGCGTTGCGGCTGGCACGCGCGGTAGACCTGAAAGTGGGCGCATACATTCCCTCCATGACCAAGGTGGAGCTGGCCGGCGATGCACCGGTGAAGCTGCGACCTGCCGATGCCAATGGCAACCAGGGCCGCAACTGGGCGCTGGCGCCGATGCTGGCGGAAGGCACGACGTCGTGGGACCTGACCGCCGTGGCCGGCGCGGACAGCGACGCTGCCGATCCGCGCACGCGTCGCTGGGGCAGTGACGGCAGCGTGGTGCTGGCCGATACCCATCAGGGATCGGTGGGCACGGTGAAGACCGAGATCATTTTCGTGGGCGACCGCGTGCTGACCGAGCAGGCCTCGCTGGACTGGATGGGCGATACCTCCTATGCCGGTCGACCGATCGCCGAACTGGCCGATATCTTCGGCTACACCGAAGAGGAGTTCTGTGCGCTGGCAGACGGCTACTGCGGCCCCGCACCGCGCCAGGTGGCCGCACAGGGCTCGCTGGATTTCTGGGGCGATGAATCCTACGTCGGCACATCGGCCAAGGACTTCGCGGCGATCTTCGGCATGACCGAAGACGAGTTCTGCGGCTCGGCGCCCACCTATTGCTTCGGCGGAGGCACGCAGACCGAGGTGACCACCTATGGCCAGCGCCCCGGCACACCCGCGTGGAGCGTGCTGCGCACCGGCAAGGGCGACCTGGAACTGCTGGCGGCAGGCGACGTGGTGATGAAATCCGGATTCGGCGTCTACACCGCCGGCACACCCACCTCGCTTGGCAACGGGCGTGATGCGGCCTTCAATTCGCCGCGTGCGCCGGCGCCCTGGAACAGCGCTCTGCTCGGCAAGGACGTGGTGCCCGGCAGCTACGACGCTGCACTGGCGGGCTACCAGGCGTGGTATCCCGACCATGGTGGCAACCTGCGCGTGGAGGCCGGGCGGGACATCGTCGGCGATGTGTGGACCGCGCGCGCCGAATCGGGCAGCAGCGACCGCGACATGGCACTGCATGGCAGTGCCGCCGTGGGCAACTGGCTCTGGCGGCAGGGTACCGGCAGCACCACCGGGGTGACGCCGGTGCCGACCAGCTGGTGGGTCAACTTCGGTACCTACACCAACGTCTCGGCCACCGCAGACAGCACGCCGCGGATGGTGGGTTTCACCGGTTTCGGTACGCTCGGTGGCGGCAATCTCACGCTCGATGCCGGCCGCAACGCCGGTGTGCGCGAGGCGATGGGCGATGCCTTGGGGTTCATGACCGCGCCGCACTCGGGTGCGATCGTTGCCGCAGTCGGCTCGACCGGCCGGGTCAGCGATGGCCAGCTGCACCTGACCGGCGGCGGCGATCTGCGCCTGCGCACCGGCGGTGTGCTGAATCCGCAGCTGACCGCCACGTTCTCCAGCCTCAACACGGCCAGGGCCGCGCAGGACCTTGACCTCAACGGCACCTTCAGCAACCTGCGGGGCAGCCTGCTGCTGGAGGCCGGCCGCATCGGTGGCATGGGCGTGACGCTGGAGAACTACGGCACGCTCGGCCGCCAGCGTGCGGCCGACCTGTTCGCCGCCGACAGTGCACGCGCGATGGGCGGTCCGGTGCTGGTGCTGGGCGATGCCACGGCATCGCTGCAGGCGCGCGGGGATGTGGTGCTGGGCGGTGTTGGCGATGCCGGCCGGGTAGCGGTGGCCAACTACAGCGGTGTGACCCAGGACAACGGCAGCCGCGCCGCAGGCACCACCTGGTTCTCGCTGTGGACCGCATCCACCGCCGTGGACCTGTTCAGCGCCGGAGGCGATCTTTCGCCGGGCGTGTCCGGCCCCCTGAATCTCAGCGGCAGCAACCTCGCGCCTGAGCAGGTGCAGCTGCAGGCCGGCGGGCGCGATCTGCTGCAGTACTGGCTCTATCCTTCGCGGTTCAGCGCGGTTGCCGCGCAGGGCAACATCACCTTCGACCGCTTGAGCATGCAGGACAACACCCAGGACGTACTGCTGCTGGCACCCTCGGCCAGTGGCCGCCTGGATGTACTGGCCGGCGGCGGCATCTTCGCCCAGCCGGGTGCTACCCAGATCGCACGTTCGGCCGCGGATACACGCGTGCCGGGGCCGTTCGATCCGGCCTTCATGGCCCAGGTGGGCGATGGCAGCGGCAGCCTTACGCGGCCGCACCACAACCTGTCGGTGGATGGCCATTCGGCGACGCCGGAGGCGGCATTGCCGCTGTTCGCGTTCGGTCCCAATACACCGTTGTCGAATCTGCCGGGTGCGCTATCGCCCAGCCGCTTCTATGCCGTGGGCGGCGACATCATCGGCCTGAAATCGGGCGCGCAGCGTACCTTGGAGCGCTCCGGCAGCCAGCGCACGCAGTTTGCTCTGTTCGAGGCGGCCGGTGCGGTGCAGATGCGCGCCGGGCGCGACATCCTGGGTGTTTCGCTGACCGCCCTGAACAGTACGGCCACCGATATTTCGGTGGTGGAGGCAGGGCGCGACATCGTGCACCTGGATGCCGTGGTGGCCGGTCCCGGCAATCTGGAGGTCAGTGCAGGTCGTCAGCTGCGGCAGGAGGACGTGGGCAGCATCGTGACGCTGGGCGGTATCGTGCAGGGCGATACCCGCTCCGGGGCGAGTGTCGGCCTGACCGCCGGCAACCAGCAGATCGACTTCGTCGCGCTGCGTGCGCGCTATCTCGACCCGGCCAACCTGGCCGCCCCGGCACAGTCGCTGGCCTCGCAGCCGGGCAAGGCGGTGAAGATCTACGACAGGGAACTGAAGCAGTGGCTGCAGCAGCGCTTCGGCAGGGCTGCCGACGGTGCCGAGGCGCTGGCCTTGTTCGATGCATTGCCGAAGGAGCAGCAGCGTATCTTCCTGCGCCAGGTCTACTACGCTGAACTGCGCGAAGGTGGTCGTGAGTACACCAATGCAGAAGGGCCACGTTTCGGTTCCTACCTGCGCGGGCGCGAAGCGATCGCCACGCTGATGCCGGACAAGGATGCCAATGGCGCAACCATCAACCGTACTGGCGATATCGTGATGTACGGCGGTTCCGGTGTGCGCACCGAAGCGGGTGGCAACATCGAGCTGATGGCACCGGGCGGGCAGCTCGTGGTGGGTGTGCAGGGCGTGGCGCCTCCGGCCAGCGCGGGCCTGGTCACCCAGGGCCAAGGCGATATTCGCCTGTTCAGCCAGGACAGCGTGTTGCTGGGTCTGTCGCGGGTGATGACCACCTTTGGTGGTGACATCCTGGCGTGGTCCGAGCAGGGCGACATCAATGCCGGCCGCGGTTCGCAGACCACGCTGCTGTACACCCCGCCGCGTCGCGTCTACGACACCTGGGGCAACGTGATTCTGTCGCCACAGGCACCTGCCAGCGGCGCCGGCATTGCAACGCTGAACCCGATCGCCGAAGTGGCGCCGGGCGATGTCGACCTGATCGCACCACTGGGCACCATTGATGCAGGCGAGGCGGGTATCCGTGTGTCGGGCAACATCAACCTGGCGGCACTGCAGGTGCTCAACGCCGCCAACATCCAGGTGCAGGGCGACAGCAAGGGCCTGCCGGTATTGGCCTCGGTGAACGTCAACGCGCTGGCGTCGGCCAGCGCTGCGGCCAACAGCGCCAGCCAGGCCGCACAGGACGTGATGCGCAAGAGCCAGGACGATGCGCGGCGCAACCAGCCGTCGGTGATCAGCGTGCAGATTCTCGGCTTCGGCAGTGCCAGCAGCAGCATCGACCCGCCAGCACGCGGAAACACGGCCGCCGCCGCGGGCTACGACGTCAACAGCGCCTTCCAGTTCCCGCAGGCAAGGGCAGAGTCCGGCAAGCAGCCGACCCAGTAGATCCACGCCATGCGTGGATGAGGAACGGTGCGGACCAAGGTCCGCACCCACCACGCGCAGAACAGAGGATCGGGCCAGCTGCCAGGGAGCGGTGGCGGCCCCAGCCAGGACGGCACGGAGGGCAGGGAGCAGCCATCAGCGGTGAGGACCACCGACACGGCGTCGCCGGGCGCGGGACAGCGCCCGGCGACCGGGGCAGTAGATCCACGCCATGCGTGGATGCAGTCCAGTAGATCCACGCCATGCGTGGATGCAGTTCAGTAGATTCACGCCATGCGTGGATGCAGTTCAGTAGATCCACGCCATGCGTGGATGCTCCTCTCAGAGCGCCAACACCCGCCGGTAACTCAACGGCCCGCGTCCATCACGCAACCCCAACCGCAACTCCAGACCGGTCGCCGGCAATACCTCGCCCTGGCTCGGCAGCATCGTCCAACCCACCCCCGGCTGCCATGCGCGCACCTCGAAGCGCTGTACATCACGCGCCACCAGCAGCCCGCGCGTCGGCTCAGGCGCAGGCAGCGGATAATGATCGGACGGCGCACCGCTGGCACGCCACAACGTGCTGCCTTGCCGCCACCAGCGAACGCGCTGCCACTGCAGCCCATCACTGCCGACACTGCGGGTGATCTCCAGGGTGAAGCCACCATCGGGGTGGCGCTCACTGGTCAACGACGGCGGCAGCAGCCGCGCGGGTTGATCGGCCGGGCGCACCGCACCGTTCATCAGCGCATCGTCGGCCCGCATCTCGATATCGCGCTGGAACTGCTGCAGCACCCGCATCGCCGTACTGGTCTCGGCATCGGCCTGGCGCAGGCGCTGGTCAGTGTTGGCCACGCTGTCCAGTGCGCGCCAGCAGATCACCGCCAGCACGCCCATGATGGTGATGGCGATCATCACTTCGATCAGGGTGAAGCCCCGCGCAGCGCGTTTCATGGCGCCGCCGTCCATGGCAGCTGCAGGCGCGCCAGCGACTGCTTCGGTGCATCTTCGGCCACCACGCCCAACTCCAGCTGCGGTTGCCCGTCGGCGCCGCTGCCCAGGTGCTGCTGCACCAGGAAACGGGTGCGCCCCTGCAGGCACAGCAGGCGTGCATCGCCGGGTGGTTGCGCGGCCAGGCGCAGCTCCTGCCAGCGGTCCTGCGCGCACAGCAGGGCCAGCCGACGGTCACGCAGACGCGACTGGTCATCGGTCGCCACCGCCACCGAGCGCATCACCGCTGCCAAGGCGATGGCCACGATGGCCAAGGCGATCAGCACCTCGATCAACGTGAATCCGTGTTGCGTCCGCTTCACTGCATGACCTGCAATTGTCCGCTGCCATCATCACGAAGACGCAGTCGACGGCCGTCCAGCGACAACGCCAGCTCCCACGGCACGCCGATCCATTCGGGGCTCAACTCGATGGCAGCCTTTGGTTGCACTTCAATGCCGCGGGTCTGCCATTGCTGGGGGCGCAGCAGGTCATCGCGCCGCAGCTCGACCCAGCCCTCGCTGTCGCGGCGGCTGAAGCGATAGCCTTCTGCGCTGGCCTGCCAGCGGATCGGCCGACCATCGATGCGTGCTTCATCGCGCGCGACCTGCAGGCGCTGCGCCAACCGCTCCGATTCCTGGCGCAGCTGCCGCGCAGGGTCGAGCAGGCTGCCAAGGCCAAGGCCGATACCCGCCGTGCAGATGCCGATGATGACCAGTACTACCATCAGTTCAATCAGGGTGAAGCCGCGTGGCCTGCGTTGCATCGGACATCGCCTCCCGTCCTTGCCGATACCTGCCAGCGTAGGTGCGGATGATGAAACAAAAGCGTCAGCGACAGCTGCTAGCGTGGCCGCACAGGACCCTGGCGAAGGTGCGGAACATGGACGGCAGGCGTTGGGATCGCAATCGCACGTTGACCCTGCTGGCGGCCATGCTGCTGCTGGCCGTGGCGGGATACTGGGGCATGGCCCTGTTCATGGCGCCGGCTCGCGTGGCCGCGGCCGCGGTGCAGGTTACCGTACCCGCTGCCCCGGCCGTCGACGACGCTGCCAGCGCACCGCTGGTGCGGCTGCTCTCGCCCGGCGCGGTGCAGACCGATGTGAGCGTGCTGGGCGTAATGGCTGGGCGGCAGGCGCCGCTGGCGCTGCTGTCGGTGGATGGGGCGCCTGCGCAGGCCTATGCTCCAGGCCAGCGGCTGGGTCCATCTACCGTACTGGCAGCGATCAGCGCCAACGCGGTTGAACTGCAGCAGGCAGGACAGCCGCGCTCGCTGCCCGTGCCCGAACTGCCGCCCCTGCCCACCGATGGCATCGTTCCCGCCGCGCTGGGGCGGCACTGAACACGGCTCAGCGCGCCGGGCGCTGTGGCACCACCGAACGCCCGAACGCATCGCCCATGCGTTGCCGCGTGCCTTCCAGGTTGTACTGCAGCATCTGGTTGCCGGGCTTGCGCATCACGCGTTCGGCTTCGGGAAGAGCAGGGCGGGCGGCTGCGCTCTCCGTCGGCGCCAGCTTGCGTTGCAGGCAGTCCCAGGCGGGGATGCGCTCGCCATTGACCTGTACTTCGATGCATGGCGCTGCGTCTGCCTGTTTGGCGGCCTGGTCGGCCCGCGCCCAAGGCGAAGCCAGCCCCAGGACCAACGCCATACAGAGGGCACGGCGGTTCGGCGTAAGCAGGGTGGCGTGCATCTTGAATCTCCCGAGGCAGCAGGCGCTCTGCAATGAAGACGTGCACCAGGCGAAGTGTCCGCCTGCGCCTGTTTCAGCATCGTCAACAGATGACAGTGCTGTCACAAAACTGTTGGCGGTTTTGACGCGGCCTGCACGTCCTGTTGGTAGACCCACGCGCCGCTCCCTGGCCATTCCCTTCGATACGACGCGATGCCTTCGATGACTCCCGTTCCGTGCCGTGCCGTTCGCCTTCCGCTGCGCCTGCATCCTTTGTTGCTGGCCCTGGCGTCGTTGCCCTTTTCAGTGCTCGCGCAGGACGCCGCGCCAGCGCCCACGGTGAACATCAACGAGTACATCGTGCGCGGCAACACCGTGCTCGATGCGCGCCAGATCGAACGCGCGGTCGAACCGTTCCTCGGCCCCGGAAAAACGCTCGCCGATGTCGAGAAGGCGCGTGATGCAGTCAACGCGCTGTACCAGCAGGCCGGCTACCAATCGGTCTATGTGGAGCTGCCCGAACAGCAGGTCAACGCGGGCGTGGTGCTGCTGAAGGTGCAGCAAACGCCCATTGGCCAGCTGCGCGTGGTCGGTGCCCGCCATGACTCACCCGAACGCATCCGCGAGCGGGTACCGGCGTTGGCTGAGGGGCGGGTGCCGGACTTCGACCAGGCGCAGAAGGAACTGACTGCGCTGAACGAAGGTGGTCGTCGCCAGGTGCTGCCGCTGGTGCGCGAAGGCCAGGTGCCGGGCACCATGGATGTGGACCTGCAGGTGGAAGAGAAGTCGCCGTGGCGCGCGAGCGCGGCACTCAACAACGATCACAGTGCCGACACCGAGAAGCTACGGCTTAGTGCATCGCTGGCCCACGACAACCTGTGGCGGCGTGGACACAGCGCGAGCATCGGCGTGTTCATCGCGCCGGAAGACACCGACCAGGCAAAGGTGTTCTCTGCGTCCTACACGGTCCCCTTCGAGGGCACGCCGTGGAGCCTGGAGGCATCGGGCTACAAGTCCGACAGCCGCGTACTGAATGCAGGCGGGCAGGTCGGTACCGGCACCGGCACCAACGTGATCGGCAACGGTCATTCCATTGGTCTCAAGCTCAACTACCGCCTGGCCGGCAGCAGCCAGTGGTGGCGCCAGCTCAGCCTCGGCGTGGACTTCAAGGACACCGAAGAAGACACGCAGATGGGCAAGGACAGCCTGAAGACGCCGTTGAAGTACGCGCCGATCACCCTGGCCTTCGTCGGTGTGCGCCAGGGCGAGAACGATCAGCTGAGCATCAACACGCAGCTGGTGGCGGGAACCCGGCGCCTGTTCGGTTATGGCAGCAACGCCACCGATTTCGGTCAGAAACGCTACTGGGCCGACCCGAGCTTCGTGGCGTTCAAGGCGGATGTCTCCAATACGCACACCTTCGGCAACGACTGGCAGTGGTATGCGCGTGGCTCGCTGCAGGCGACCGATGCACCGCTGGTCTCGGCCGAGCAGTTCGCCGCCGGTGGCATGTACACCGTGCGTGGCTACCTCTCGGCCGAAGCGATCGGCGACTACGGTGGCCTGGCCAACCTGGAATGGCGCACCCCGGCGTGGTCGCTGTGGAGCGGTACCGACCTGCGCCTGTACAGCTTCGCTGACGCGGCCTACCTGCGCCTGCGTCAGCCGCTGCCGGAACAGCGCGACAAGTACAACCTGGCCTCGGTCGGGCTGGGCGCGCAGCTGCGCCTGGGCGAACACCTCCAGTTGCGCCTGGACTACGCCTGGCCCTACGCCGATGGCCCGGTCACGCGCAAGGACGACCCGCGCCTGCATTTCAACATCAGCACCAGCTACTGACCCTTCCCTTGAGATGCGTTCTCCGGAGACCTTTTGCATGGACCGTCTGCTTTCCCGAATGTTGCTGCTGCTGGCTGCGCTGATCGCGCTGCCCGCCGCCGCGGCCGATGCCAACTGGTGGCAGGCCGAATGGAAGTACCGCAAGCCGATCACCGTCGACGCCGGCCCACAGGGCGCGGGGTTGGCCGGTAATCCCGGGCGTACCCCGCTGCTGCTGCGCCTGCATACCGGCAATTTCGGTTTTGATGGCACCCAGGAGGGTGGCAACGACCTGCGCTTCGTTGCTGCCGACGGGCGCACCGTGTTGGCCCATCAGATCGAGCAGTTCGACCCGAACCTGGGCCTGGCACTGGTCTGGGTGGACGTTCCAGCACTGACCGCCAGCGCGCCGCAGACGATCTGGATGTACTACGGCAACGCGAAGGCACCGGCCAGCGGCAATGGCCAGCAGGTGTTCGATCCGGACTACACGCTGGTCTACCACTTTGCCGAAGCCAATGCGCCGGCGCGTGATACCACGGCCTACGGCAACACGGCCGGTGCAGTAGTGCCTGCGGCGGAAAGCACGGTGATCGGGCGTGGCGTGCAGCTGGGCGCGGGTCCGCTGCCGCTGCCGGCCAGCGCTTCGCTGGCACAGGAAGCGGGCGCGCCGCTCACCGTTTCGGCCTGGATCAAACCGGGCGCGCAGACCACCGCGCAGGCGATCTACGCCCGGCGCGATGGCAGCGCCGAGCTGGTGGTGGGCATCGACAACCGCGTGCCGTTCGTGCAGCTCAACGGTCAACGCAGCACGCCGGCACAACCGATCCCGGAAGGACAGTGGGCGCATCTCGCGCTTACCGCCGAGAAGGGGTCGCTGCAGCTGTATCTGAACGGTCGCGTGGTGGCCCAGCTCAGTGGTGAACTGCCGGCACTGAGCACCGCTGCGGTGGTGGGTGCCGATGCACCGGGCACGACGCAGCCGCTGGCCAACTTCGATGGTGCGCTGGATGAACTGCGGATCTCACGCGTGGCGCGCCCGGCGGCGCTGCTGCTGGCCGATGCCACCGCGCAGGGCGCCGATTCGCGCCTGATCAGCTACGGTGCTGACGAGCAATCGGCCGGACAGAGCCACTTCGCCTTCATCCTCAAGGCGATGCCGTTCGATGCCTGGGTGGTGGTGGCCATCCTCGGCCTGATGATGCTGTTGTCATGGGCGATCATGATCGCCAAGAGCCGTCATTTCGGCCGCACCAGCAAGGCCAATGCAGTGTTCACCGAGAGCTTCAGCAAGCTCTCCGGCGTGCCGCTGCGCACCTTGTCCGAGATGGACCGGCAGGGCAAGGTGCCGACGGCGATGCACGACGGCTCGCTGTGGCGCATCTACCAGGTGGCCATCGATGAAATGCAGCAGCGCCATCAGCGCGACGGCAACTCCGGCTATCTGAGCGCGGCCACCATCGCCGCCATCCGCGCGTCGATGGACGCGGTGATGGTGCGCGAACAGGAGGCGATGGCGCGACGCATGAACTGGCTGTCGACCACCATCGAGGGTGCACCGTATGTGGGTCTGTTCGGCACCGTGATCGGCATCATGCTGGTGTTCGTGGTGGCGGCGATGGCCGGTGCGGTGGACATCAACTCGGTGGCCCCGGGCATGGCGGCAGCGCTGCTGTGTACCGCCGCCGGCCTGGGCGTCGCGATTCCGGCGCTGTTCGGCTACAACTGGCTGGGGGCACGCGCCGAAGCGATCGGCGCCGACATGGCGGTGTTCATCGACGAGTTCGCCGCCCGCCTGGCCGAAGAGCAGGACGGACGCGGCCCGGCCGCGGTCCAGGGCTGAGGGACCGGCCATGGCCTATAAGGCGAAGTTCGGCATCAAGAAACGCGAGAAGGGCATCAACGTGACGCCCTTCGTCGACGTGCTGCTGGTGGTGCTGGTGATCTTCATCCTGACCAGCAACGCCTCCATTCCCGGCATCGAGGTCAACCTGCCGAAGGCCAGCAACAGCACCGCACTTGAGAAGCCCAAGACCAAGGCGATCACCATCGACCCCAGCGGCCAGGTATTCCTGGATGCCTACCCGGTGACGATGGCCGAGCTGGAGGACCGCCTGCGTACCGAACGCGCAACCTCGCCGGATTTCCCGGTGATCGTGCGCGGTGATGCGCAGGTGCAGTACGCGCGCGTGGTCGAGGTGCTGGACCTGCTGCGGCGGCTGGAGCTGGCCCAGGTCGGCCTGGTCACCGGCAAGGCGCAGGGCTGAGGCATGGCCGGCCATCGACCACCCCTGCAGGAGCCTGGTACGCGCGGACGCCAGTTGCTGGTGACGATCGCGCTGGTACTGGCGGCGCTGCTGGTACTGGGTATTGCCCTGTGGTGGCTGCTGTTCAAGGACACCGCCAGCACCCGCCGGCCGGTGGTGCAGCCGCCGATGCTGGCGTTGCCACCACCGCCACCACCACCGCCGCCACCGGAAAAACCGCCCGAGCCGGAGACGCCGCCGGAAGAGACCGTGCCTGAGCCGGAACCGCTGGACCAGCCAACGCCGGCCGAAGAGCCGACGCCGACGCCGGACAACGCCGACCCGGTAACCATGGACGCCGATGCGCAGGCCGGCGGCGACAGCTTCGGCATCCAGTCGGGCAGCGGCGGGGGTTCGTCCGGTGTCGGCCGTGGCGGTGCCGGCAATGCCAGCTATGGCCGCTACCTGGGCTATCTGATGCAACAGGCGATCTCGCGCGATGCGCGGGTCAAGCGCCTGGCCTTCCAGCTGCAGGTGAATGTGTGGCTGGCGCCGGATGGCCGGCTGGAGAAGGTCGAGCTGGTGCGTGGCAGCGGCAACGAGGAGGCCGACGTGGCCGTGCTCGATGCGCTGCGGCAGATCGGCAAAGTCGACCAGATGCCACCGGCGTCGCTGGATTTCCCCGCGCGCGTGCTGATCCAGGGGCGCCGCCCCGGCGCTTGACCGATGACTTCCGTGATTTCCCTTCTTTCGATGAGAACCGTGATGAACGACCACGACCGCGCTCGAACCGCATCCCGCCGCCCGCGGCCGGCCCGACGGGCGCTGCTGTGCTGCGCCGTACTGCTCAGCCTGGCCGTGCCGGCCAGTGCAATGGCTGCCGAAACCACCATGGTCAAGCTGATCAAGGGGTTGATTGCCAGTGGCGCGCTCAAGCCCGAAGACGGCCAGGCGCTGCTGGTACAGGCGGAAGCAGAAGCGGCGGCTGCGCAACGTGTCACTGCGAGTGGCGCAGCCAGCAGCGGCGGTGTGGCGCTGGAAGCCGGCGACGTGCGTGTGCCGTACGTGCCGCAGAGCGTGCGTGATGGCATCCGCGATGAAGTGCGCCAGGACGTGATGGCGCAGGCCAAAGCCGAGGGCTGGGCCGCGCCGAACGAAGTGGCCGAGTGGACCAAGCGCATCAAGGTGACCGGTGACATGCGCGTGCGCAGTGAGTCGCGCTTCTACTCCGAACGCAACAGCGACATCGAAACCAACTGGGCCTCGGTGAATGCGGGCAGCGGTTTCGATACCAACAACAACACCAACCTGCAGCTGCCGCCGCTGCTCAACACCCGCCAGGACCGCCGCAACCTGTGGCGCATCCGTGCACGGCTGGGCATCGAAGCGATGATCGGCGAGCACACCACCGCAGGCGTGCGCCTGGCCAGTGGCAGCAGCAACGGGCCGGTGTCCACCACCGAACAGCTTGGCGGCGGCCTGGGCAAGAAGGACGTGTGGCTGGACCAGGCATGGCTCGCCTACAGCCCGGCCGACTGGGTGACGGTGCGCGGCGGACGCTTCGGCAATCCGTTCTGGACCAGCGACACGCTGTTCTCCAACGACCTGAACTTCGATGGCCTGGCGGCCAATCTCAGGTACGACATTGCTGAGGACGTCGGCCTGTTCGGCAACCTGGCGGTGGTGCCGTTGGAGTACACCTCCGACAGTGCTCCCAGCCAGAGCCGGGTCAAGACCCCGAACGAGAACAAGTGGCTGTCCGGTGCACAGGTGGGGGTGAACTGGCGCTTCAACGATGACAACAGCCTGCGTGCAGCGCTGGGCTACTACGATTTCAAGAACATCAGTGGCCGCCTGTCGTCGCCGTGCGCGCTGTATGCAGGCGCGGTTGGGTGCGATACCGACTGGTCGCGGCCGGCGTTCATGCAGAAGGGCAACACCCTGATGCTGATCCGCGACATCGCCCGCAATCCGCTGGATCCGGCCAACACGCCCACACCGCAGTACGTGGGCCTGGCCTCGGCATTCCGCCTGGCCACCTTCAACCTGCGCTGGGATACACAGCTCGCGCAGGACATCGGCATGCGCCTGGACGCGGACTACATCCGCAACCTGGCCTATGACAAGCAGGCCATGTTCGCCCGGGCCAACAACGGCATCGTCAACAACTACGGCGCCGGTGGCAGCGCCAGCATCGATACCTTCCGCAGCGGCGACACCGCCTGGATGCTGCAGGCCACCTTCGGCGCCACCGAGCTGAAGGAGAAGGGCCAGTGGCAGGCCCTGCTGGGCTACAAGCGGATCGAGGCCGATGCGCTGCCTGATGCTTACAACGATCCGAACTTCCACCTTGGCGGTACCAATGCGCGCGGTTACTACGTCGGCGGCGCCTATGCGCTGGATGCGCGCAGCTGGATCAGCGGCAAGTGGATGGCGGCCAAGGAAGTGTCGGGCCCGCCGTTGTCGATCGACGTGTTCCAGCTGGAGTTCAACACCGGTTTCTGATCGGACAGCGTGATCGCAGTCACGACACGTGTGGCGGGGGCGCGGCGACGCGCCCGTCTAAGGAAGGAAGACCACGCGTTGCACAAAGGAGGAGTGGATGAGCCGTCGCAAGCTGTTCGAGAGTTCCGAGCCCGCCGCACACACACTGGGCATCGGGCCGGCCTATGTCTCGGTGGAGGGGTTGCGCCAGCACCTGGCCGAATTCCTGCTGTATGCAGGGCGCCCGGTCGTCATCATGCGCGGGCGCAGCGAGGTCGGCTATTTCCTGCCGGCACGCTGCTGGCGCCAGCGCGCGGATGATCCGCTGGCTGCCGCTGCCGCCGATCAGCTGCTGGATGCCGCCGGCTTCCAGGCCGAAGACATCCAGCAGGTCGAACAGGAGTTCAACGCCATGCGCCAGCGCACCGTGCTGCATTCACGGCGTTGACCGGTTGTGGTGGATCCACGCATGGGCTCGTGGGCTCGGCTCTGCAGTAGATCCACGCCATGCGTGGATGCGCCTATGCAGCCACCCCGCGCTCGCTGGTGATCCGTGCACCCTCGCGCATCACCAGCGTCACCGGGGTCTTTTCCACCACCTCCAGCAGGCGCTGCCACTGCGCATCACTCAGCTCGGCGGTGGCATGCAGCACGCGGTGCACGTGGAAGCGCCCGTCCGCATCGCGTTCGGAACGCAGCTCGGCGTGGAACTCGCCCAGCTCCCAGCCCTTGCGCTGGGCATACATGCGCAGGGTGATGGCGGTACACGCGGCCAGCGAGGCCAGGTACAGGTCGAACGGGGCAAAGCCCTTGCCCTGGCCACCGAGCGAGGCGGGCTCATCGGCCGCGACATCGAAATGGCCATTGCTGATGTGGTGCAGGTAGTTGTCGGCGGTCGAAACAATGCGTGCGTAGGCCATGGGAATCCCCGGTTGTAGCGCCGAGCCATGCTCGGCTGCAGGAAAGGGCGGCGCCAGCCGGAGCCGGAGCCGCCACGGAATCACTCCGTACGATCGTACGAGAACTGGATGCCGGCCGTGCCACCGCGGGGCACACTGCGGCTGGCCTACCCAATCGCACTGCTGCACGTACGCATTGGCGGCATGCTGGCTGAGCGGATGTCAGTTCCCCCTCCCGGCGGAGCCCGTTGCCAGTCGTGTGCGCGCCCGTCCGCCGGGGCGGAAGGGCGGGGGGGCATTTATCCCCAATTTGGCCAAATTGGGTATAGTGGCCTCCTATCCTTCCGCTGGAGCCGTGCCATGACCCTCCCGCTCGACCTGCCCGGCCTCGACAAGGCCCCGGCGTCCTCGGTCAAGACCCGTGGCTGGCCCAGCCTGATGCGTACCGTGCGCGAGAAGCAGGCGCTGGTCATCACCAACCACAACCACCCTGAAGCGGTGATCGTGGACATCAAGACCTACCAGGAGCTGCTGGCCAGGGCCAGTGGCAGCGATACCGACGAGCGCAGCGACGTGCTCTCGCGCCTGCGTACCGAGTTCGACCAGGCGCTGGCCGGGCTGCAGCAGGGTGAGGGGCTGGGCAAGGTGATGGGCAAGCCGATCCGCCGCGGCCACAAGGTCGCGCTCGGCCGTCCGCTCTGACTCATGGGGCGGATCCTGGCGTTGGCCGGCGTCAACGGCGCCGGCAAGAGTTCGCTGCTCGGTACCTGGCTGGAGGCCGACGGCCTGGGCTGGTACAACCCGGACAGCTTTACCCGACGGCTGGTGGAGGCGGGCTGGCCGTTGGCCGAAGCCAACGCTGAAGCGTGGCAGGAAGGCGCACGACGGCTGCGCCAGGCGATCGCCGACGGCAGCGATTTTGCCTTTGAAACCACCTTGGGCGGCAACACCATTCCGCGTCTGTTGCGCGAGGCCTGCAGCCAGCACGACGTGGCGATCTGGTTCTGCGGGTTGGCCACTGTCGAACTGCATGTGTCGCGCGTAGCGGCGCGTGTTGCTGGCGGTGGCCACGACATCCCGCAGGACAAGATCCGCGCACGCTTCGATTCCGCGCGCGAGAACCTGCTGGCATTGATGCCGCACCTGGCCGAACTGCACGTGTACGACAACAGCGCGCCGGCCGATCGCTACGGACGTGTTGCCCCCTTGCCTGTGCTGGCGCTGGATCGCAAGGGCCTGCAGTATCCGGTGTCAGTGGTGGAACTGCTGCACACCCCGGACTGGGCCAAGCCCATCGTCATGCGCGCGATGGAACTGCATGCCGACAGCACGCCGCTCGCCGGCCCGCCTGTGCGATGATCCGACTCCGCAGATTCAGTGATCGAGGAACAGGGATGTACGAGCGGAAGCACTGGCAGGCCATCGGCCTGCGCGCGCTGGTGGCGGCCATGGCATTGACGGTGGCGGCGCCGCTGCTTGCCCAGGATGCAACGCCGTCCGACGTCAAGGACGAGGCGAAGAACGAGCCGATGAGCTACGACAAGGCACGTCGTACCGCCGAGGCGTCCCTGCGCCTGCACCCGGGCACCGACAGCCAGTATGACTACCGCCCGCTGTGGGCCGGTAATGCCGACCTCGATGGCGATGGCCGCCCGGAAATCGTTTATCTCTACACCGCGACCCAGACCGGCAGCGCAATGCAGCTCAACGAACTGGTGGTGATGACCCCGCTGGCCGAAGGCGATGCACGGGGCCAGGCCGCATCGCCGGGCAAATCCGCCTATGACGACGAAACCTACGCGTTGATCCGCGCATCCGGTTACGCCGATGACGCTGCCGTGCACATTCCCGGCGAAATGGAAACGATCACCATGGACGGCGACCGTATCCGCGTCACCTTCAACAGCACCCGCAATTCAAAGCTGTGCGTGCGTGGCAAGGTGACCTGCCCACCGGAAGGGCAGCATGCCTGGGTGTACCGCTGGGCCCCGGGCAAGCTGACCCGCGCCGAGTAACCGCATTACCGGCTGCGCCATTCACCAAGGAGAACACCATGCACGGATCTGCATTTTCCCGTTCCATCCTGTTGCCTTCCGCATTCGCATTTTGGGCGCTGGTCGGTTGTGACCCGGTATTTGCGGCATCGAAGGCATCGCCACCGAGCCTGGTACAGGCGTTCCACGCAGCCGAGGCCTCGTTGCGGCGTATCCCCGGCGATGACATCGAAAGTGATTTCCGCCCGGTGTGGACCGCCGTTGCCGACCTGGACGGTGATGGTCGTGCGGAGGTCATATATCTCTATACGTCGACCTATACCGGTGGCTCGTTCGCACAGAGCAATGTGATTGCGGTGATGACGGCGCTGGCAGCGGATGATCCACGCGGCAAGGAAAACCCCAAGAGCCTGTCGCCTGTGGAGGCAGAGGACTTCGCCGCCATCCGCGCGTCAGGTTACGGCGATGATGCGGGCGAGCAGATTCCGGGTGCCGTGCATTCCATCAGGATCGAAGGTGACCGCATCATCGTCGCGTTCAAGGTCGTTGCCGGTGCGAGCACCTGCGATGTCGTGGGCTACAAGCATGTCTGCCCGCCGGATGGCGACTATGTCTGGACCCTGCGCTGGACCCCGGGCAAGCTGACCCGCGCCGACTAGCGCTGCGCAGCCGGCAGCGCCAGGCACTGCCCGGCGCTGCCCCTGGCACTTAGGCCGGGGTCACCTGTTCCGGCTCGGCCAGGTCCGGCAACGGCGGCAGGGCGCGGTCCACCGTCACCGGCGCATCGCTCTTCAACAGCGCGGCCGCCTCCTTGTTGCAGCCCACGGCCGGCGGCGAACCGCGCAGCGGCAGGCCGGCGGTTTCCTTCACGAAGATCATCGTGATCAGGCCGATCACCGCGGCGCCCATCAGGTAGTAGGCCGGCACCAGCGGATCGCCGGTGCGCTCCACCAGCCAGGCGGTCACCAGTGGCGTGGTGCCACCGAACAGCGACACCGACACGTTGAACGCAATGGACAGCGCGCTGTAGCGCACCGGCGTATAGAACAGTGCCGGCAGCGTGGACGGCATCGAACTGGTGAAGCACACCAGCGCCAGGCCCAGCAGCATCAGCCCAAGGAAGATGAGCCAGTCGTTGCCGCTGCCCACCAGCAGCAGGCTCGGCACCGCCAGCACCAGCAGCGCGATGCAGGCGCCGATGATCATCGGGCGCCGGCCCAGCTTGTCGCTGAAAAGGCCACCGACGATGTTCAACGGCATCATCACCAGCATCACGATGATGATCAGCAGCAGGCCCTTGCTCTCGGCATAGCCCATGGTCACGCTCAGGTAGCTGGGCATGTAGGTCAGCAGCATGTAGTCGGTCACGTTGAACACCAGCACCAGGCTCATGCACACGATCAGCTGGCGACCGTGCACTCGCAGCAGCTCACCCAGGCCCGGACGTTCGTGGTCACGCTTCTCTGCTTCCTCTGCATAGGCACGGAACGCCGGCGTTTCCTCCAGCCGCATGCGCATGTACAGGCCCAGCAGGCCGAGTGGGCCGGCCACCAGGAACGGAATGCGCCAGCCCCAGTCCAGCATCTGTTCGCTGCTCAGCAGCATGTGCAGGGCGGTGACCGTACCGGCACCGGCGATGTAGCCGCCCAGCGTGCCGAACTCCAGCCAACTGCCCATCAGGCCGCGGTTGCGGTCGGTGGAGTACTCGGCGATGAACGTTGCCGCGCCGCCATACTCGCCACCGGTGGAGAAGCCCTGCACCACGCGCGCGAGCAGCAGCAGCACCGGTGCCCAGATGCCGATGCGTTCGTAAGAGGGAATCAGGCCGATGGCGAAGGTGCCCAGGGCCATCATGATCATGGTGAAGGCCAGTACCTTCTGGCGCCCGTAGCGGTCGCCCAAGGGCCCGAAGACCATGCCGCCCAGCGGGCGTACCAGGAAGGCCACGGTGAACGTGGCGAACGCAGCGATCACCTGCGCGGTGGGGTTGCTGGAGGGGAAGAACACCTGGCCAATGGTGACGGCAAGATAGCCATAGACACCGAAGTCGAACCATTCCATCGCATTGCCAAGTGCAGCGGCGCCCACGGCGCGCTTGAGCATGGGCTTGTCGACAACGGTAATCTCGTCGACCTTCAGATGGCGGCGGCGTTTGAACCAGCCGAAATGGGCATGGGCATCGGAGTTGTCCTGCATGGGGACTCCCTTGGAAGAATGGAAATGGAGTGGAATGGGCGGTACGGATGTCCCGAAAGTCGGAAACGGCGATGCTGGCGCAGCAGGCGCAGGGGCATCGAATGGAAGGCCCGGAACGGGGCGAAAGGTGTGTGCGATCAAACGCCGCGCACGCGACAAGCATTGCCCGCTGCCAGAACGCAGGACGACATGCAGGACGAACGGATGGGTCCGATTACGTGTCAGACCGCGTCAGTGCACGTGGGGTGGTGGCAGGCGCAGGGGGCAGGCGGGGCGGGGCCCGCAGGCGTCATCCGCCGGGATCCAGCGCGAGGCGATGGAAAGGCGAGGGGGATGCAATGATGGAAAGCGAAGCGCCGGTCGGCAGTGCTTCCCGCATGCCAGCAACAAGTGCTGACGCGCAGTGGGTCGTGTCGATCATGGGTTCATGATAACGGTTACAGTGTGAGCGTGCCGAGAATCGCGCTGGTACGAACGCAGCGTTCCATCTTGCCTGTTCATGCAGATGACCCACGCACATCGAATGAACATGTTGTGCTCACCTCGCTCACGCCGCGCCTTTTACGGTGGTTACGAACCAACGCAAGGAGTAACGCATGACCCGTCGCATTCCCGAAGGCACCCTGGTTATCGTCGCCGATGGTGGCTCGGCCCGCGTGTTCACCAACGTCGGCAGCGAGCAGAAGCTCACCTTGAAGCAGGAAGGCGAGCTGCGCCTGCAGGACATCAGCGAGCAGGGTGTGTCCGGACAGGGGCCGTCGGGCGCGGTACCCAAGGACATGTCGATCTCGCAGCTCAACGAAGCGACCTTCGCCAAGCAGGTGGCCGAGCAGCTCAACGAAGATGCGCTCAACAACCGCTATGCGCATCTGGTGCTGATCGCCGACCCCACCACGCTCGGCCGCATCCGTCCGTTGCTGCATAAGGAAACGCAGGCGCGGTTGCTGGTCGACATCGCCAAGGATCTGACCAACGCGCCGCTGGAAGACATTCAGCGCACGCTGCAGGCGTAACCGCATGCCCTTCATGCGTGATCACGTTGCAGCCGAACCGGCCCGCGCGGAGGTGGATGCGCAGGCCGGTTGGCTGCTGCTGGAATTCGGCGCGCCGTGGTGCGGCCATTGCCAGGCCGCGCAACCGGCGCTGCAGGCCTTCGTGGATGCGCATGATCTGCCGCACTGGAAGATCGAAGACGGCAAGGGAAAACCGCTGGGCCGCTCGTACCAGGTGAAGCTGTGGCCGACGGTGATCCTGTTGCGTGACGGCAAGGAAGTGGCGCGCGTGGTGCGGCCGGTGGCTGCGGCAGATCTCGCCACACTGCAAAGCGCGCTGCCGGATTGACCGGCCCGTGTAGAGCCGAGCCCATGCTCGGCGTGCTCCGTCACCAACCGTAGTGCTCGATCACACCAGAGTCGAGCATGGGCTCGGCTCTACACGCTTCAATGCAGCGTCACCCGCACATGCTGCTCGCGCAGTTCATGCAGCAACCGCCGGCCATGCTGGCTCAGTGCCATCATCGCTACAGTGATCTTCTGCAGGTTATAGCCCGGGCGCAGATGCGCCTGCGGGTCGGCCGGTTCGTTCTCGCCGATCATCATCGCCATGCCCTCGGCGGTGTTCAGGGCATGCTCGATGCGGAAGAACAGGGATTCCATTTCCGGGGTCAGGATGGGCGGTTCATGCGACATGCGATGGCTCCTTGAGGGGACGTGGCCACCGCAAGGGTGGCGGGCGGTGCGGGGTTGGAACTTCGGCTGAGCTACGAGAAAAGCCGGAGGGCCATGCGGCCGCCGCGCACCGCCCACCGTAGTCACGGCAAGCAGCTCTCGTAGCTCATTCCGGGGTTCCACGCCCGGCAGCGAGTGTGCGCTGCGGTGTCATCGTGCGCAGGTCGCGGGCCGGATTGCCAACCTGTAGAACCCTTGCCGCATTCGCGTGCTCGCCACCGGTAGCGTCGGCCGTGGCCTGACTTCATCTGTGTGGCTTCAATCGCGATATGCAGCGTCATCAAAGACCCTCCTGTTGTCGCCAACGGTTCGGAAAGGATCTCAGGCGAGCCGCGTGGTTTCCATGCAACGGCTTGTACTTCTGCAAGGCCATATGCGTCAGAGGCATGCCCTGGACGACGTCCTCCCGGGCACGGGCAGGCCGTGGCGTGATGCGGTATAACGGCGGGGCCGGCGCCGGGGAAGGCGTCGGTACCGAACCCGCAGGACCGTTGTCTGCCGTTGCAACTGCATCGATGGGCGGCTTGCCGCGCCCATTTGTCGATCATTGGACGAACAGGGGGTAACGATGAACAGGTTTCTGAGCAACATGATGATGCTTGCCGCGACGCTCTTAGTCAGCACGGCACACGCCGCCAACGTGGTGTACCCGGACGGAGAGAGGCAGCAGGCGCCCGATGCCATTTTCCTCGACCGCGCCGGCGATCTCTATCCGCCGTTCGGCGTGCCGGTTGATACCGCGGCGATGCTGGCCCTCGATCCGGACGTGGGTGCCGTAGCGCCACTGGAAGTGGTGACGCTGCGTGGCATGTACCGATGGCAGGCCAGTACCGGCGAGCCCGAATGGAAGAAGCATGCTTGCGCATGCGCAGGTTGAAGGCAGCAGCGATTTCGACCGTGATTGGGAGGCGGTGCAGGACGCGCTGCGAAGGACGGTAGTGAAGCAGTTGAATGCACAGAAGGGCGCGGACGTGCTGCTGGTGGTGCACGGGTTCAACAACGATTTCCGCGGCGCCAACAAGTGGCTCGTGCCCTTCGAAAAGGCGGTGTTGGAGGCTTATCCGCAAGTGCGCAGCACTCGCGTGTATTGGGATGGGCTGCTGGGAAACGACGCCGGCATCGGCATCTGGGGCGAGGCCCAGTACAACGGCCCGCGCGTGGGACAGCAACTGCGCCGTGTGCTGAATCAGCTGGATGCAGACCTGCGGGTGAGGATATTCACCCACAGCTCCGGGGCCTACGTGGTGACCAACGCGTTGGGCGATGGCAGTCACAGCTATCGCGGCTTCGAGGGGTCGGTACAGCTGAAGGAGCGTGCCGGGGCGCTTGATGGCGCCTACGCCGTGCCGAGGAACATCACGGACCTGCGAGTGGCCATGTTGATTCCGGCGCAGCCACTGAGCGCCTTCGACGGCTTCGCCCAGGGCACCAAAGGCGTAGTACCGACGCGCTTGATCCTCGGCACCAGCCCACGTGACAAAGCGGCCACCAAACTGGGTGTGTCATGCGCGATTGGCGGGAACACCTGCATGGCTGTGCGCACCGCCGAAGCATTCCAATGGTCACGCAAGGCGCTCGCACCGCAGGCCGGGCAACTGATGGTGATCGGCTTCCCGGTGCCGGCGACAGGCCACCATGAGCACGGCGTGGAGCGGTACATGGAGGACCGGGAGCAATGGCAGGCACTGCTCGGCCAGTTGTTGGGCGATGCCAGTGGATGCCCGGCGAGCGGCAAGACCTGGTGCCAGGCCAGTGATGGAAAGGAGCTGGCAGCCCGCTGATGATTCGGCCCGCCCTGTCGCCGCATCCTTCGTCCGGCAGGGCGGGTCGTCATGCATGACCGCAGCGCAGCATGCGACACCGCCACCCCGGTGCTAGGATCTGACCACCACCTGAATCGATCCAAATGCCGATGCCCACGCTGGACCGTCGTCTCCTGATCGCTGTCGCCGCCACGGCGATGTTCGCCTCCGGGCTGGCTGTGGCCGCCCCGGCCAAGACCGCTGCCGACAAGGCCTATGCCTCGGTCGATCCGTTCATCGGTACCGGCGGTGAGGGGCATACCTACCCCGGTGCGACGGTGCCGTTCGGCATGGTCCAGCTCAGCCCGGATACGCGCATCCAGCCGCGTGAGAAGGCCTATGGCTGGGCAGCGGGCTATCGCTATGACGACAGCAGCATCGTCGGCTTCTCGCACACGCATTTTTCCGGCACCGGCCATTCAGACCTGGGCGACATCCTGCTGATGCCGTTCACCGGCAGCCCGGGCCTGGAGCGCGGCGACCCGGAAAAGCCTCGCAGTGGTTACGCCTCGCGCTTCCGCCACGATGAAGAGAAGGCAGAGCCGGGCTACTACGCCGTTACCCTGGACGACTACAAGGTGCGCGCCGAGCTGACCACCAGTGCCCGCGTGGGCGTGCATCGCTATGCGTTCCCGAAGGGCACCGAGGCCAAGGTGCTGCTGGACATGCGTACCAGCATGTATGACTACCCGGGCAAGATCCTGTGGTCGCGGGTACGCGTGCGTGGCGATGGCACCATCACCGGTTTCCGCGAGACCCGCGGTTGGGCCGCTGGCCGCCAGCTGTATTTTGCGATGCGTTTCTCGCGGCCGCTGGCCAGCCACGAACTGCACAACACCGAACAGGACATCGTCTACAAGGGCTTTGCGCCCCCGGGCGAGAAAGACCCGAAGCAGCGCGCGCAGATCGAGGGGCGGCAGCTGGTAGGTACCTTCGACTTCGGCAAGCTGGAGGCGCCGCTGGTGGTGAAGGTGGCGATCTCGCCGGTCAGCGAGGCGGGCGCCATCGCCAACCTGGATGCCGAAGTGGCCGACTTCGATTTCGACCGCGTGCGCGCGCAGGCAAAGCAGGAGTGGACGCAGGCGTTGTCGGTGCTGGATATCGACGCGCCGGAGCATGCACGTCGCAGCGCCTACACCGCGCTGTACCACACGCTGCTGGGGCCGACGCTGTTCATGGATGCCGACGGCCAGTACCGCGGCGCCGACAATGCCGTGCACCAGGCAAAGGGCTATACGAACTATTCGACGTTCTCGCTGTGGGATACCTACCGTGCCCTGCACCCGCTGCTGACCCTGGTGCAGCCGGAGAAGCGCAACAGCGATTTCGTCAATTCCATGCTGGCCCATCATGAGCACAGCCCTTACGGCATGTTGCCGGTGTGGTCGTTCCATGGCCTGGAAGACTGGTGCATGATCGGCTACCACGCGGTGCCGGTGATCGCCGATGCCTACGTGAAGGGTATCCGTGGTTTCGACGCGGACAAGGCGCTGAAGGCGATGGTGGAGACCGCCAACTACGGTCCTTACGATGGCATCGCGCAGTATCGTGAGCTGGGCTACGTGCCGATCGACGAAGAAGGCGAAGCCGCCAGCAAGACGCTGGAATACGCGTTCGACGACTGGACCATCGCGCGCATGGCGCAGGCGATGGGCAAGGCCGATGTGGCGGCAACCTTCGACAAGCGTGCCGGCAACTGGCGCAATGCCTTCGACAAGGACACCGGCTTCATGCGTGCGCGCAAGCGCGATGGCAACTTCCGCACCCCGTTCGACCCCAGCGCCAGCGGCTACGGCACCGACTACACCGAGGGCAATGCCTGGCAGTACTCGTGGTACGTGCCGCAGGACGTGGCTGGTCTGGCCGCCGCGCACGGTGGCAGCGACAAGCTGCTGGCGCGCCTGGATGAAGTGTTCAATGCCAAGGTCGATCCGGCCATCTTCGAACACATGGAAGACATCACCGGCCTGATCGGCTGGTATGCGCATGGCAACGAACCCAGCCACCACGTGGCTTACCTGTACTCGTATGCCGGCCAGCCGTGGCGCACGCAGGCACGCCTGAAGCAGATCATGGACACCCAGTACGCCGATCGCCCCGATGGCCTGGCTGGCAACGATGACGTGGGCCAGATGTCGGCGTGGTATGTGTTCACCGCGCTGGGCTTCTACCCGGTGGCGCCGGGCTCGGGCGAGTACATCCTCGGCCGGCCGTTCCTGCCGAAGACCGCAATGCGGTTGCCGAACGGAAAGACCTTCACCATCGTGGCCGAAGGCCTGGACGACAAGCACACCTATGTCGGCAGCGTGACCCTCAACGGCAAGCCGTTGCAGCGCACCTTCCTGCGCCACGATGAGATCCTGGCCGGTGGCGAGCTGCACTTCACCATGCGGGCCGAACCGAACAAGGACTGGCCGGGGCAGGGCGCGCAGGCACCGTATTCGATGTCGCGGTAACACCCACGGTAGCGCCGGGCCATGCCCGGCGTTGATGGACGGCGCCAACCAAGGTTGGCGTCTACCGGAACCGCGCACACCGCTGGTGGATGCCAACCTTGGTTGGCATGCGATCTACACCATCCCACCATTGGCGCGCAGCACCTGGCCATTGATCCAGCCGCCATCGGCACCGGCCAGGAACGCCACCGCACCGGCGATGTCTTCCGGCGTACCCAGCCGCTCCAAAGGATTCGTCTTCGCCAGCCGATCAATCAGCTCCGGCGACTTCCCGTCCAGGAACAGATCGGTGGCGGTCGGCCCGGGTGCCACCGCGTTCACGGTGATGCCCCGCCCACGCAGCTCCTTGCTGAGGATCGCCCCCATCGTCTCCACCGCGGCCTTGCTGGCGGCATACACGCTGTAGTTTTCCAGCTTGATGCCCACCACGCTGGTGCTCAGGGTGACGATGCGGCCACCGTCGCGCACGCGGCGTGCAGCCTCGCGCAGCACGTTGAATGCGCCCTTGAGGTTGATGCCGATCACGCGGTCGAACAATGCATCATCGCTGTCGGCCAGTGCAGCCAACTGCAGCACGCCGGCACTGTTGACCACCACATCGATGCCACCGAAGCGCGCCTCGATCGCGTCGAACAGGGCATGCACGGCTTGCGGGTCGGCGACATCGGCCTGCAGGGCCACGGCCTGGCCGCCATGGGCGCTCAGTTCGGCAGCCAGGGCTTCGGCCTCGTCGCGGCGGCCGGCATAGTTGATCACCACGGCGTGGCCGTCGGCGGCCAGGCGGCGCGAGATCGCAGCGCCGATGCCACGGGAGCCGCCGGTGACCAGGGCGACAGGGCGGGAAGCGGGGGAGGTCATGGCACATTCCAGGAAGGCACGCCGGCATGGCGCAGGGCCATCTTCGTCTCTCCGCCGTCGCGGATAATCAGGGATAATCCGGAAACATCATCCGGCCAGTCGAACAATGGACCGATTCACCGCCCTGCGTGCTTTCGTGCGGATTGTCGAGCGCCGCAGCTTCAGCCGGGCCGCCGAAGACCTGGGGCTGCCGCGGGCCACGGTGACCGACGCGATCAAGGCATTGGAGCAGCGCCTGGGCGTGCGCCTGCTGCACCGGACCACGCGCGTGGTGGTGCCGACGCTGGAAGGGGAAGCCTTCTATGGCCGCTGCCTGCGCCTGATCGCGGACATGGACGATGCCGAAGCCGCGTTCCGTGACGTGCCACCGCGTGGGCCACTGCGCATCGAAGTGCACGGAACGCTGGGGCGTCACCTGCTGTTCCCGCACCTGCCGGATTTCCTGCAGCGTTACCCGGACATCGAACTGGAGGTCAGCGAGGGCGACCGCTATGTCGACCTGCTGCGCGAGGGCGTGGATGCGGCCATCCGCGTGGGCACCCTGGCCGACAGCGATCTGGCCGCGCGGCGCCTGGCGTTGCTGCGCGAGGTCACGGTGGCGTCGCCTGCCTACGTGCAGGCGCACGGGCAGCCGGAGAGCATCGCGTCGCTGGCGGCGGGACATCAGATGGTCGGCTACCGTTCCAGCGCCACCGGCCAGCTGATTCCGCTGGAGTTCGAGCACGGCGGCCAGGTGCGCCATGTGCCGTTGCCGGCACGCGTGCGGGTGTCCGGTGCCGACGCCTTCCTCGGTGCCGCGCTGGCCGGGCTGGGCATCATCCAGGCACCGCGTTACCGGATGGCCCCGTACATCGCGCGCGGGCGGTTGCTGGAGCTGTTGCCGGATATGCCGCCCACGCCGAGCCCGGTCAGCCTGGTCTATCCGCGCAACCGCACGCCGTCGCCACGGTTGCGGGTATTCATCGATTGGGTGGCGGGTGTGTTCGAGACGGAGCGCGCGCACGGCGGCCCATCCACGCATGGCGTGGATCTACGGTAGCCACTCTGACGGGAGGGTGCCGACAACGCGGCGGAAGGCAGCGCTGAACTTGCTGGGATTGGCGTAGCCGCAGGCCATGGCCACCTCGGTCACGCTGAGGCCGCGCTGCAGCGCCTGCTGCGCCCAGTGCATGCGGCGCTGGGTCAGGTAGGCATACGGTGGCGTGCCGGTGGCGGCGCGCAGCGCGCGGCTGAAGGTGGTTGGTTCCATGCCGAGTACGCCGGCCAGTGCTGCGACATCCAGCGGCTGGGAACGGTGTTCATCGATGAAGCCCTGCAGCTGGCGCAGCTGCCGCGATGACAGCGGTGCGGCCATGCGTGGCCGGGCGGGCGGATGGCCGGCAAGCTGGGCCAATCGCCGCACCACTACCTCTGCACCGTACTGCAGGAAGCCGGGCACGCAGGCGTCAACCTGCGCGCTGGACCATAGCGCCTGCAGCACGGAGGCGATGACCGGGTCGCGATGCAGCCGCAGGGAAAGGGAGGGGACGTCCGGGAAGCCGCCAGGCGCATCACGCCACTGCGCGGTATCGATGGCCATTCCCAGCAGCTCCGCGGCAGGGCTGGCGTAGTGTCCATGATCGCCCGGCAGTACCACGTTGAACTGGCCCGGATGCCACCGTGCCTGCAGGACCCCGCCAGTGGTGCGTTGGTACAGGTTGCCGCCACCGGCCAGCAGCAGGCCCAGCCGCAGCTGGTGCGGGTGCCCCATGGGGCCTTCGCTGGCCTGGAAGCCATGGTGCAGCAGAACGACCGAGCCATCCTCGCTGGTCACGGTTCCGGCCATGGGCTGGGCGACTTCCCGGTGCAACTGGTCGGCGAGGGCGGGCATGGCGGGTCCAGGAATGGAGCAGCGCTGACTGCAATGGAGTGGCGGCGAACGCGGAATGTTACAGGATAACAGTTTGCGCCAGCCGGCCCGCCAGGCGCGTTTCCGTTCCTTATGAGGTTGCCCTTGAAAGCCCCCGTTTCCTCCGTTGCCCTCGTCGCAGCGTCGTTGCTTGTTCCTGTTCTTCCCGCCCACGCCCAGTCCGCCGATGCCACCACCCTCGATGGCGTGGTGGTCACCGGCTCCAAGCGCGACACGCCCTACCTGAAGAGTGACCTGTCGGTGACCGTGCTTGACCGGCAGGCGCTGAAAGAAGCCGGTGTCACCGAGTTCCGTGACCTGGACAAGCTGGCCCCCAACGTGAAGTTCAACGTGATGGGCCAGCTGAGCAACATGTTCATTTCCATCCGCGGCATCGAATCCAATCCTTTCCTGGTCAACCGTGCGTCGGTGTACATCGATGGCATTCCGTTCCGCGAGCTGAGCAACGCGGTACTCAACCAAGTGGAATCGGTCGAGGTGCTGCGGGGGCCGCAGGGCACCCTGTACGGCGCCAACAGCGAATCCGGGCTGGTGCTGGTGCGCACGCGCGGGCCGGCCGATACCCGCGAGGGTGAGGTGAACGTGCGCGGCACCTGGTTCGGCAACGGCAACGGTACGGCCTTGGATGGCTTCCTGGCTGGCCCACTGAGCAAGGACGGCACGCTGTCGGGCTCGGTGGCGTTCATGGGCTCCGATGAGGATGCCCACCTGAAGAACCTGACCCCGTACGGCGCGCGCGGCGAAGTGAAAGAGGGCTACCTGCAGGGCAAGCTGCGCTGGCGCCCCAGCGATTACGTGACCGTCAACGCCTTGGCCTATCACCTGCGAACACGCGCACCGGGCATGTTCGAGTACGAGTACCTGCCGCTGGATACCGGCCTGTACAACCGCACCTATGGCGATCGCCTCAACGGTGGCCGCCATGCGGGTGATTTCACCTACATCAACGATGCGCCCAAGCGCACCGAAAAGGACGAGACCGTTGCCGGCCTCAGCGCGCAGTGGCAACTGCAGGCCGGCACCCTGGATGTTGCCGCCTCGTACCGCAGCGAGGAAACCACCTCGGCTGGCTATGATTTCGACATGACGGCCAGCTCCGCGTTGGCCGGCTACATCTACGACAGGAAGGATGCATGGAATGCCGAGGCGCGCTTCAGCTCGCCCAGCGACCAGGCGCTGACCTGGATGGCCGGTGTATCGACCTACCGCATCGACAAGGATTCGATCCAGGGCACCTTCGTCGGCCCGGCGCTGCGCGGCCTGGACAGTTACAACCTGGCACCGCGGCAGACCTCCAAGGGTGAGGACTACAGTGTGTTCGCCACCGCCAGCTACACGCTGCCGGCGTTGCCGAAGCTGACCGCCAGCCTCGGCATCCGCCACGAGCAGGCCCACCGTTCCACCGAACAGCGCGCCGGATTCCTCGACCTCGGTGCCGGGGGCCTGGTGCGCTACCGCGACGCCGCCCTGGCGCATACGTTCTCGGCGACGTTGCCGCGCGTCTCGCTGCGCTACGACGCCAGCGACAATCTGTCGTTCTATGCGGCCTCGGCCAAGGGCTACATCCCCGGTGGCTTCAACCTGGCCGCCGCGCAGAGCGATGTGATCAACGACAAGGTGCTGCGCTACGAATCCGAACGCATGTGGAGCCACGAAGTGGGCTTCAAGATGAACCTGGCGGGCGGCCGCGGCCATATCGGCGGCGCGCTGTTCCATATCAGCTCGGACAACTGGCAGGAAATCCAGGTGGCCACCGATGCCAACGGCCGGCCGATCTCCTCCGACTACGTGGGCTCGGATGCCTCGATACGTTCGCGCGGTGCAGAGCTGGAAGGGGTGTTTGAAGTCGCGCCGGGGTTCACGGTGATGGCCAATGTCGGCTATGTCGATGCGACGTACACCAAGCTGTGGGTCAGCCCGCAGGAGAACCTGCATGGCAAGCGGGTCAAGCTGACGCCGCACTACACCGGCTACCTGGCCGCGCGGTATCAGTTCGAGTCCGGCATCTATGCCCGGGTGGAATCGCAGTTCACCGGTTCCAGTGCGCTGGACGAGCGCAACCGCGCGTTCCAGCCGGCCGTGACGGTGCTGGGCGTGCAGCTGGGTTACGAGCGGGGCCCGTGGAGCACCCGCGTGTTCGTGCAGAACCTGACCGACAAGCGGCGCATCAACGGCCTGATCTTCGACAACCTGGCCTTCGGCCGCGATGGCAACTACTACGGTCCAGTGGACAGCCCGCGCATTGTCGGTGCCGAGGTCGGCTACCGGTTCTGAAGGAGCATCAGCCGGCGGACCGCAGGGCCCGCCGGTTGCGCAGATGTGCGACGGCCAGCATCACCCCTCCGCAGGCGGTAGCAGCGCCATGCCAGAGCAGCGATTCCTTCAACGGCAGGTACAGCGAGGCGGACAGCAGCAGGATCGCGCCTGCAAGGGCCACGCACAGCGGCAGTGCCCGCTGATGGCGGCGCCGGCCGGCGGCGGTGCTGAGCACGGCGATCGTCGAGGCCAGCAGCGCGAACAGCCATTCCCAGCGTGACATCACCAGCAGCGCGGTCATCGCCGCGTGGCCGGGGTGCTGGAACGAGCGCAGCGCCATCATCGCCGCGGGCGTGAAGGCCAGCAGCAGGGGCAGGGCCACGCAATGCGCGGCACAGGCCAGCGACAGCCAGGCGCCTGCCAGATCGAAGCGGGGATGCCAGCGTGCCGAAGCTGGCGGCTGGGCGCGGGCCCTTGCGGGCGAAGTCGGGATGTGGTCCATAATGTTACATAGTAACAATACGGAGTCGCCCCATGAAACGTTCTGCCGTCCTTCTGCTGCTGTTTGCTGCCCATTCTGCGAACGCCCACGACGTGCGCCATCACGATGCGCATGTCCATGGCCAGGCCGATGTCGATCTGGCCGTGGACCAGGGAACGCTGGAGCTGGCACTGCGTGCGCCGGGGATCGGCATCCTCGATTTCGAACGACCACCTGCCGACAGCCGCGAACAGGCCGCATTGGCGCGGGCGCGATCGATCCTGCAGAGCGGCAGCTGGGTCACGCTGCCGGGCGCTGCGCAGTGCCGGCTGGACCATGCCGAGGCGACTGCGGAGGGCTTTGCGCCAGTGGCGGTGGCAACGCAGCCCGGCCAGCACACGCACGCCGGATTCACCGCCGCACTGCGCTACCACTGCGCCAACCCGGCGGCGCTGCGTGGGCTGGTATTGCCGCTGCCGACGCTGTTTCCAGGTCTGCATGAGGTGATCGTCAATACCGCAACATCGACCGGGCAAGGCCGCAGCGTGGTGACCGCCGACAGCCTGCGGGTGCCGCTGGCGCCATGAACGAGGCCGCCATCATCGACCTGCAGGGCGTGCAGTTCGGCTACGCCGACCGAGCAGTGCTGGACATCGCACAGCTGCAGGTGAGCGCGGGCAGCAGCGTGCTGCTGCGCGGCACCAGCGGCTCGGGCAAGAGCACGCTGCTGGGCCTGCTGGCAGGCATCCTGCTGCCGGGCAGCGGCAGCATCCGTGTCGCCGGTCATGCGGTGAACACGTTGGGCGCCGCCGCGCGTGATCGTTTCCGCGCCGATCAGCTGGGCGTGATCTTCCAGCAGTTCAACCTGCTGCCGTTCCTGAGCGTGCGCAACAACATCGCCCTTGGCGTGCGTTTCTCGCCGCTGCGCAACGCGCGCATCGACGGTGGGCTGGATGCCGAAATCGCGAGGCTGCTGCGCGCGCTGCAGCTGGACCCGGCACTGATGCCGCGTGCGGCAGGCACGCTCAGCGTCGGCCAGCAGCAGCGCGTTGCCGCTGCCCGTGCCTTGATCGGCCGCCCCGCGGTACTGCTGGCCGACGAACCTACCTCGGCGCTGGACCCCGACGCGGCCACGGCCTTCCTGCAGCTGATGTCCGCGCAGTGCCGCGCCGCCGGCACCACCGCGCTGGTGGTCAGCCACGATGACCGCCTGCAGCCGTTGTTCGACCAGGTGCTGTCGCTGGGTGATCTGAACCGGGCAGGGGGTGCACATGTTTGAGTTGGCCTGGGCCAGCCTGCGCAGCCGCGCCCTGAGAGTGAGCCTGACCGTGCTGGTCATCACTCTGAGCGTGGTCCTGCTGCTGGGGGTGGAACGCATCCGCACGCAGGCCCACGAGGGCTTTGCCAGCACCGTCTCGGGCACGGACCTGATCGTCGGCGCACGCTCGGGGCCGGTGAACCTGCTGCTGTACTCGGTGTTCCATATCGGCGACCCGACCAACAACGTGTCCTGGCAGTCCTACCAGGAACTGTCCGCGCTGCCGCAGGTGAAGTGGGCAGTACCGCTGTCATTGGGCGATTCCTGGCGGGGCTATCGGGTGATCGGCACCACTGCCGGCTACTTCGAACATTACCGGCATGGCGCAGGGCATCCGCTGGCATTCGCACAGGGCAAGCCGTTCGACGACCTGTATGACGCGGTGGTGGGCGCGGAAGTCGCACAGGCAGCGCACATCGGCGTGGGCGCTGACATCGTGCTGGCCCACGGTACCGGTGCGGTAACGCTGGCCACGCATGCCGACAAGCCGTTCCGTGTGGTCGGCATCCTGCAGCGGACCGGCACGCCGGTGGATTCTTCCGTGCTGGTGTCACTGCCGGCGATCGAGGCGATCCATGTTGACTGGCGCTCCGGCGTGCAGCTTCGCAGCCAGCATGTCAGCGCCGAACAGGCACGCCAGCTCGACCTGACCCCGACCAGCATCACCGCCTTCATGCTCGGCCTGAACTCGCGCATCGCCACCTTCGGCGTGCAGCGCAGCATCAACGAGTATCCCGACGAAGCGCTGCAGGCCATCCTGCCCGGCGTGACCCTGCAGCAGCTGTGGCAGTCGCTGGGTACCGCCGAGCGCGCGCTGCAGTTGATCAGTGCAATGGTGGTGCTGCTGGGCATGGTTTCGCTGATGGCGCTGCTGGTATCGACGCTGCAGGAGCGCCGCCGAGAGATGGCGGTGCTGCGCGCTACCGGTGCGCGTCCGGCCTATGTGGCCTGCCTGCTGGTGGTTGAAGCCGTGGCTACCGCAGCGATGGCCTGCGCGCTGGCGCTGGCGGTGCTGACCTGCGCCAGCGTGGTGGGGCGCAGCTGGGCGCTGGCCAATTTCGGTCTGTCGATCACCCACGTCTGGCCGGACGCGCGCGAACTGGCCTGGGTGGGTGGCGTGCTGCTGATCAGCGCGGTCGCAGGCCTGCTGCCTGCGCTGCTGGCCTACCGGCGCACCCTGGCCGATGGCCTGGCGCCTGCGTCATGAGCACGGGCGTGCGCGGGTTGCTGCTGGCTGCGGCCATGCTGCTGGCTGCCTGCACGCGGCCGACCGATAGCGGTGTGCAGGCACTGCCTCCCTCGCCGGTGCAGGACAGTGCCGGCACCGAAAGCGAGCAGGAGCTGGACTGGTTGCAGATGCTGCCGGGCGATGAACTGGCCGCACTGGAGCGCGGTGAGGGGCCGGAGGTGCAGCACAGCGGCAACCGGCGCATGGCCCAGTTCGGTACCTTCCGTACCGTGGACGCGGTACTGGATCGCGCGGTGCGGTTGCCGGGCTATGTCGTGCCCTTGGCCAATGCGGCAGACGGTCGACTGCTCGAATTCCTGTTCGTGCCGTACTACGGCGCGTGCATCCACGTGCCACCGCCGCCACCGAACCAGATCGTGCACGTGGTGCTGCCGCAGCCGATCGCCATGCCCGACATGTACTCGCCGTTCTTCCTGGCCGGGGTGCTGCGTGCCGAGCGGGTGGACGATGATCTTGCCGGCTCGGCCTACAGCATGGCCGACGCCGAACTGAGGCCTTATGAACCGTAGCGCGAAGGTGCTTGCCGCTGTGCTTGCCGGTGTACTGCTGACCAGCTGTGGCCGGCCGCCCGTGGAGACCCCGCCACAGGCCAGCAACGCTGCCGCTTCGCCAGCGGCGCCGTCTGCAGTGATCGACCGCTGGGACGCGCTGATGCCCGGGGAGGACAGCTTCCAGCGTCCACCGCCGCAGATCGGGCTGTCGCGTGGCAACGGCATGGATGGGGTAGGCGGATTGATCGACGACACCGGTTCGGGCTCGCTGCCCGGGCAGGCCATCGATCATTCCAGCCCTCTTCGCGCGCAGCAGTTCGGCTCGTCGGCGGTGGTCGATGGCGTGGATGGACGGACGCTGGACCTGGATGGCTACGTGGTGCCGCTGGCGATGAACGACGCGGGGCAGGTGGACGAACTGCTGTTCGTGCCGTTCTATGGCGCGTGCATCCACGTACCGCCGCCACCGCCGAACCAGATCATCCATGTGACATTGGCCACCCCGATTACGATGGGCGCGTTGTGGGATCCCTACCGGCTGTCAGGGCGCCTGCAGGTGAAGCATTTCGAGGCGGATATCGCCAGCGCGTCCTATGACGCAGCCGCGGCGACGCTTTCAGCGATCCCCCGATGACGAACACCCGATGACGAAGCTCCGCGCACGCAGCGTGGCGCTGCTGATGGTGGTGCTGCTGCTGGCAGGGACCGGCGTGGCGCTGCTGTGGAACGCAACGCACGCGCCTTTGCCACCGGCAGTGGCATTTCCCGCACCGGCGGCGGAAGCGCAGGCACGCATCGAACATCACCTGGCTGCCGACAAAGCCTTTCGTGATGACCTGCTGTTCCTGCTGGTGGCGACGCTGCGCGACCGCTGTGAACCGGCGCAGGCGGGAGTGCTGGCACGCATGGCCAACCGTGCGTCGCTGCCGGTGCTGGCGGCGGTGAGCGCCGTGACCACGCAGGATGCGAGCCTGGACCGGCCGATCTACCAGTACATCCAGCACCGCGCCGATGCTACTGGCTGCGGGCAGCCACTGCGCCTGCCGGCAGGCGATGGCGGCAGGATCGAGGTGGATATCGAACAGTACGCACGCGCCTTCCCGGACAGCTACTTCGACCCGCAGCGCAGCAGTGCGCCGCGTGACTTCGGCGGGCGCCCGCTGCCAGAGCGCGCCGGCAACGCCTGCAACAGCGTGGTCTATTCGGTGCTGCCGCTGGGAGGGGTGGATTGGCGCTGCAGCACGCTGCGCAGCAACGCTCGTGCGCGGGTGCGTGCGCTGTGCGAAGACGTGATGCAGCGGCAGCACGGCCATCTGCGTGGCGAACTGGATGCTGCGGTGGGCCAGGCCATGCAGGACCCGGTCGTGCAGGCGGTCGCTGCATTGCCGGCGGAGTGCAGGTAGGCACAAGCTTTGTCGCAGCGGGCGTTGCGCCTCCCGGAAGCTGAATAACGTTCCCTGGAAGATCTATAACTATACAGGACGTCCTGTATAGTTATGAGCGTACCCCTTCCCATCCAGGTTCCCATGGCTCTCTCCCAGCCCTTGGACGGTGCTCCGTCCCTGTCGCGCGCCCGACGCTGGTCGCTGCTGTTCACCGTCGCCGCCGGCCTGCTGCTGGTCACGTTGGACAACTCGGTGCTGTACACGGCGCTGCCGACCCTGACTGAGGAGCTCTCGGCCAGTGCCGGGCAGGCGCTGTGGATCATCAACGCCTATCCGCTGGTGATGGCCGGCCTCCTGCTGGGTGCTGGCACCCTGGGTGACCGCATCGGCCACCGCCGGATGTTCCTGATCGGCCTGGTGGTGTTCGGCATCGCCTCGTTGGCGGCCGCGTTCTCTGCGACCGCCGCGCAGCTGATCGCAGCGCGTGCCTTCCTCGCCGTGGGTGCGGCGGCGATGATGCCGGCCACGTTGGCATTGATCGGGCTCAGCTTCCATGAAGAGCGCGAGCGCAACATCGCCATCGCGATCTGGGGTTCGGTGGCCATCGTCGGTGCGGCACTGGGGCCGATCATCGGTGGCTGGCTGCTGCAGCACTTCTGGTGGGGCTCGGTATTCCTGATCAACGTGCCGGTGGTGGTGGTCGCCTTCATCGCGACCCTGGTGCTGGCACCGGAAGGGCAGCGCGACCGCACGCGGCCGTGGGACCTGCTGTCCTCGTTGCTGGCACTGGCGGCGCTGTCCGGGCTGGTGCTGGCGATCAAGTCGCTGATCGCTACGCCGCCCTCGTACGGTGTCGGCGCGGTCTCGCTGCTGCTGGCGGTCATCGCCGGCTTCGCCTTCAGCCGCCGTCAGCAGCAGTTGCCCTATCCGCTGCTGGATTTCGCCATCTTCCGTAACCCGGCGTTCCTTGCAGGCACGCTGTCGGCAGTGTTCACCCTGTTTGCGATGGCCGGGCTGCAGCTGCTCACCACCCAGCGTTTCCAGCTGGTGGCCGGCCTCAGCCCATTGCAGGCGGGCCTGCTGGTATCGGTGGCGGCGCTGGGCAGCCTGCCCAGCGCGTTGCTGGGCGGCAGCGTGCTGCATCGCGTCGGCCTGCGCCCGCTGATCTGCGGCGGCCTTGCGGCCGGTGCGGTCGGTGTGGGCGTGGTGGCGCTGGGCTTCCCGCATGGGCTGGGCTGGGTGGTGGCCGGCATGGCGATCACCGGCTTCGGCATGGGCGCCGCGATCTCGGTAGCGTCCACCGCCATCCTCAACAACGTACCGCCGCATCGTGCGGGCATGGCCTCATCGGTGGAGGAGGTGTCCTACGAGTTCGGTGGCCTGCTGGCGGTCGCGCTGCTGGGCAGCCTGAGCGCTGCGATTTACGGCGCGTTCCTGCCAGAGTCGGCGGACATTCCGGCTGCCGCGCGCGAGGGGTTCACCCAGGCATTGCACGTGGCGCGTGAGGCGGGGCAGGGTGAGTGGTTCGCACTGGCAGCCGCGGCCTACGATCGCGGTTACCAGATCGTGCTGCTGGTGATCAGCGCTGTGCAGGCGGCCGGCGCGGTGATCATCGCGCGCCTGCTGCGTGGACGTGCCGGTGGCCGCGACGGCGCTGGCGATCGCGTAAAATAGCGGCAATGAGAACCAGCAAGCGCGAGCGCATCCTCGACGCCGCCGTCAGCGTGATCAACCGCGACGGCGTGCGTGCGGTCACCTTTGAATCGGTGGCGGCCGAGGCGCAGTTGACCCGTGGTGGCCTGCTGTACCACTTCCCGTCGCGCGAGGCGTTGCTGCGCGGCATCGACGAGCACCTGGTGCAGAGCTGGGAAGCATCGATGGAGGCGCTGCTGGGCAAGTCGGCCGGCGAGGCCACTGCGCTGGAGCGCTACCAGACGTTCGTGCGGGTTTCGGCGCAGAGTGCCACCCGCGCCGAGCTGATGTTCATGCTGGACTCGGTGGACCCGGAGTTCCCCAGCGACCGGCCGTGGGCACCGGTAGTGCAGCGCTGGGCACCTTCGCCACCGGCCGCCGGCAGCGACGACCCTGCGGCGCTGGACAATTTCGTGGCGCGGCTGGCCGCCGACGGCCTGTGGATCTACGAGGCCATGTACGAAGGCCAGCTGGACGAGAAGGTGCGCGAACAGGTAACCGAGCGCATCGGCGGGCTGCTCTCTCCCGAGCGGTCTTCGAAGGACTAGCCGCGCGCTACAGCGCCGCCAGCCACGCGCGGGGCGAGAGCCCCAGGCGCTTGCGGAACGCCTTGGACAATGACGCGGTATCGGCAAAGCCGACCTCGGTCGCCACCTGCTTGGCCGCTGCCCCCGCGCGCAGCTGGGTGCAGGCCAGGCTCAAGCGCCAATCCAGCAGGTAGCTGGCCGGTGTGGTCTGCATCACGTCCTTGAACACCGCCGCGAACGCGCTGCGCGACAGCCCGGCGATGGCCGCCATCTTCGGCAGGGTCCAGGCCTGCTGCGGCGACTGGTGCAGGGCCACCAGCGTGCGTGCCAGGCGCGCATCGGACAGCCCGCGCATCAACCCGTGGCTTACCCCCGCCGCATCGGGATGATCGATCACCCAGCGCAGTACCTGGATCAGGGCAACCTCGAACAGCCGGTTGGTCAGCAGGCGCGACCCGCAGCGCTGGCGGTCGGCTTCCGTGAACAGCAGGTGCAGGGTGCCGTCCAGTTCACCGATGGCCGACAGCGGCACCACCATCACCGGCGGCAGCGACTGGACGACCGGATTGCGTGCACCGCCGTCGAAATCGAGCGTGGCGCAGGTGAAATCAGGACCGTCCAGCGGCGCGTTGAGGAACACATGCCGCAGGGGCCGCGGGTACAGCAGCAAGCTGGGGGCGGTGACCTTCAACTGGCGCGTGATGCAGTCCGCGTCCGGGTGATGCACCTCCATCTCGCCCTTGCGCAGGATGTGCAGGAAGGCACGCCCCGGCTGCGGTTCGAACACGTGCCGTCCGCACAACCGGCCGGAATGGAACAGCGCTGCCTGTACCCGGAACCGTTCGAGCAGGGTAGACAGCCGGTCGGGCACGTCGTCGGATGGCCGGGCCGGAGGCGGGAGGGTGGTCATGGATGAATGGACAACATGTCTGGAGATAAATGCTCTATTCGTCCGGAGAGTTTACCTACGATGCGCCCATCGTCCAATCCCGGGCGCTATCGCAAGGAGTACTCCCATGTCCCGCATTCCCCTGATCGATCCGACCTCGACCACGCCCGAACGCCAGGCCCTGCTGGGCCAGGTCCACGCCGCCTTCGGCGCGACACCGGCGATGTTCCGTGCCGTAGCCAACTCGCCCGCCGCGCTGCAGAGCATGTGGGGCGCATTTGGCGCGCTCGGTGGCGGCCGTCTGTCGCCGCTGCTGGGTGAACAGATCGCGGTGGCCATCGCCAACCGCAATGCGTGCGAATACTGCCTGGCCGCGCACACGGCGCTGGGGCGCAAGGCCGGCGCCAGTGGCGAACAGATGGCCGCTGCGCAGATCGGCCAGTCCAGCGATCCGGCCACCGCCGCTGCCCTGGACTTCGCGCTGAAGGTGGTCGAGCAGCGTGCGCAGATTGCCGACGCTGACGTGCAGGCGCTGCGCGCGGCTGGTTTCGATGACGGGCAGATTGTGGAGATCCTGGCCCACGTAGCGCTCAATCTGTTCACCAACTACGTCAACGTGGCCTTTGACGTGCCGGTGGACTTCCCGAAGGTGGCGCTGCGCTGAGGCCGCCGCGTCAGGCAGGCGGATGGCCGTGCAGGCCATCCCCCTGCAGTTGCTCCGGGTGCGTATACACGTTGAAGCCCCCTTCGCGGGCGAACCCTACCAGGCACAGACCGGCACTGCGGGCCAGGTCGATGGCCAGCGCGGTGGGGGCCGAAACGGCAACCAGTACGCTGGCACCGGCGCGCGCTGCCTTGCTGACCATTTCGTAGCTGGCACGGCTGGACACCACCAGCAGGCCACCATCGATGCTGTGCTCGTTGTGGTGCAGCGCACCGATCAGCTTGTCCAGCGCGTTGTGACGGCCCACGTCTTCGCGCACCCAGCCGATGCGGCCACTGGCATCGGCCCAGGCCGCTGCATGGGTCGAACCACTGGCAGCATTCATCGGTTGCTGCGCGGCCAGCCCGGCCAGTGCCCGCTGCAGTGCAGCCGTCTGATACGTGCGGCGGTCCTTCACCGGCGGCAGCGGACGCAGCACGTCTTCCAGCTGACGCGCGCCGCACAACCCGCAACCGCCGCGACCAGGCAGCAGGCGCCCGTTGTCCAGATCCAGTGCGGCGCCAGGGGCGTCGGCGGACACGGTCATCTTCAGCTCGATGCCTTCCAGTTGTGGCTGCACCTCGGCGGACAGCAGCTGATCGGGCCGCTCGATCAATCCTTCGCTGAGCGAGAAACCCAAGGCGAAATCCTCCAGGTCGCACGGCGTGGCCATCATCACCGCGAAGGCGGCACCGTTGTAGCGCATCACCACCGGCACTTCTTCGGCGATCACGTCCACCTGATGCTCCTGCCCCGTGCTGCGCCAGCGCTGCAACGTGCGCAGTGCCGTGCCGGCGGGCGGAGGGGAGGGCGGCGTCGATCCGGGCATGCGGCACATCCTGGGCAAAGCAGAAGGGCAGGCTACGCCCGCAGAATAGCGCAGCCCTCCAGTGAAGACGTGGCGGTAACCCTTGCCATGACAGCCTGCTGTACCACGGCTGGGCTATGGCGCCGCGGTTGCCGGCGTGCTTGACTGGCCACGGCAGCCGGGCGCGGGCCCGGCACTGCAGGCAGGCACTCCACCAACGCAGGTTCCCGACCATGTCCGAACAGAAGCCGCCGCGTTACAAGCCCTACAACCAACCGGCAGGCGGCTGGGGGGCCGCCGGTGCGACCGCCAAGGTGCTGCTGCAGCAGAGCGTGATCGGCAAAGGATCGAAGGCATTGCTGGCGATGAACCAGCCGGGTGGCTTCAAGTGCCCCAGTTGCGCATTCCCCGATGCCGACCACCGCAAGAAGCTGGAATTCTGCGAGAACGGTGCCAAGGCCCTGGCCTGGGAAGCGACCCAGCACCGGGTGACCCGCGAGCTGTTCGCCCAGCACACCGTCACCGAGCTGATGGCGCAGACCGATTACTGGTTGGAGCTGCAGGGCCGACTGGCCGAGCCGATGCGCTACGACGCTGCCACCGACCACTACGTGCCCTGCGAATGGGACGAGGCGTTCGCGCTGATCGGCCGCCATCTGCAGGCGCTGGACCACCCCGACCAGGCCGAGTTCTACACCTCCGGCCGCACGCCCAACGAGGCAGCGTTCCTGTATTCGATCTTCGTGCGCGAGTTCGGCACCAACAACTTCCCGGACTGCTCGAACATGTGCCACGAGCCGACCAGCCGGGGCCTGCCGCCGGTGATCGGCGTGGGCAAGGGCACCATCGTGCTGGACGACTTCGAACACGCCGAGGCGATCTTCGTGATGGGCCAGAACACCGGCACCAACTCGCCGCGGATGATGAGCAACCTGGTGGAAGCACGCAAACGCGGCGTGCCGATCGTGGCAGTCAACCCGATGCCCGAGCGTGCGCTGATCCGCTTCACCGAACCGCAGGACGTGGTGCAGATGGCCACGTTCGGTTCCACCGAGATCACCAGCGAGTTCGTGCACGTGCGCATCGGCGGCGACCTGGCGCTGATCAAGGGCATGATGAAGGTGATGTTCGAGCGCGAAGCGCAGGGCGAGCAGGTGCTGGATCATGCCTTCCTGGCCGAGCATACCGTTGGCCTGGAGGCACTGCGCGAAGACGTGCTGGCGCAGGACTGGGATGAGATCGTGCGGGTGTCGGGCATCGCGCAGGAGCAGATACGGCGCTGCGCAGAGATCTACATCCGCTCGCGTGCGACAGTCATCTGCTATGGGATGGGCCTGACCCAGCACCAGCAGGGGTCGCGCCTGCTGCAGCAGGTGGCCAACCTGCTGTTGCTGCGCGGCAACTTCGGCAAGCCGGGCGCGGGCATCGGCCCGATCCGCGGGCATTCCAACGTGCAGGGCGATCGCACGGTCGGCATCGATGAGAAGCCCACGGCGCGCTACCTGGATCGCGTGCAGCAGGTGTTCGGTTTCGAGCCGCCGCGCGAACACGGTCACCATGTGGTCGAGTCGATCGCGGCGATGCTGGATGGCAGCGCCAAGGTGTTCATCGGCATGGGCGGTAATTTCATCCATGCGGTGCCCGATACCGAACGCGCCTACGAAGCCATGCGCAGGCTGGAACTGACCGTGGGCATCGCCACCAAGCTCAATCGAGGTCATCTTGTGCATGGCCGCGACGCGCTGATCCTTCCGGTGGTGGCGCGCTCGGAGTGGATACGCACGCCATTGGGGGAACAGTTCGTCACCATCGAAGATGCGATGTCCAACGTGACCGCGTCGCGCGGTGTGCTGGAGCCGGCCAGCGAGCACGTGCTGCCGGAGGTGGAGATCGTCTGCCGTATGGCGATGGCGGCGTTGCCGGACAGCAAGGTGGACTGGGCCGCGTACATGCATGATTACGGTCCGATCCGCGACCTGATCGCCGCCGTCTACCCGGACATCTACGCAGGCTTCAACGAACGCATCCAGGCACTGCACGGTTTCCACCTGGATATTCCACCGCGCCGGCGCGTGTGGCCGACGCCGAACGGCAAGGCCAACATCCTGGTCATGCCGGGCCTGGAAGTGAACGCGGTAGTCGATGACCCGGAGATGCTGCGGCTGGCCACGGTGCGTTCGCACGACCAGTACAACACCACCATCTACAGCTACAACGACCGCTACCGGGGCGTGTACAACGACCGCATGGTGGTGTTCATGAACATCGAGGACCGTCTGGCACGAGGGCTCGGCAAGGAAGCTCGGGTGAGCCTGGAAACGATCAGCGACGATGGCGTGACGCGGCGCATCGACGGCCTGACCGTGCTTGACTATCCGATGCCGCGCGGTGCACTGGCGGGCTACTACCCTGAGCTCAATCCGCTGCTGCCGCTGGACCACTACGATCGGATCAGCGGTACGCCGGCGGCGAAATCCATCCCGGTACGGATGCGCGCGCAGGTCGAGGTGCCCGCGTGAGACGCCGCACCTAAGGTTCCTCGTTGTCGCTCAGCACGATGCTGCCATCCAGCAGTACCGGCACCATCTGGGTCCAGCCCTTGGCGTTGTAGTCGAGGCTGACCAGGTACACCCAGCCTCGCGCTGCGTCTTCGGCAGGCGGCGCCGCGCCGGCGGTGAAGCGCTGCAGGCTGACCTCGGAGACCACGAAGTCGTCGCCCGGATAACGCAGGCGTGCGTGGGCCAGCGCTGCCGCCGTGGCTTGATGCACCGACAGCGGCGGCTCGGCGCGTGCCGGGTCGAAGGCGGGCAGTGTATGCAACCGCGTCGCGCTCACCTGCCAGCGCTCATGGGTGTCGTCAGTATCGCCGCTGGACAGCACGGTCCATTGCCGTTCGCCTGCCATGACCGGCAGGCTCAGCAACGCGGACAGCAGGAGGGCAGCAGAGGCGCAGCGGGCAGGCATGGAGAAGCTCCAATGAACGTCATCCATGATGACACCAGTCAGCGGCGACGGGTGCCTCGTGCGTCGGCTATCATCAAGCCGTGGATATATCCGGCCTGCTGCTGCGACTGATGCTGCTCCTGACCCTGGTGCTGAATGCACCGGCGCTGGCGCTTGCCTCGGGCGGCATCAACGGCCAGGCCAGCGAGGGTCATTGCAGTGCACCCCACGAGAGCGTTGACACTGTGATTTCTGCAGCGCCCGCCTGCTGCGATGACCAGGGCGCAGGCGCGTGCATCAGCGAGGGTTGTGAGTGTGTGCCGGCCAGTGTGGCCATGCTGCCGACAGCGGGAGGCCTTGCTGCATGGCCGCTGCGTGCAGTGCCCGGCGAGGCGCTGCGACCCGGTCATCCCGCGCCTGCGCTGCCGCAGCTGATCCGTCCGCCTATCGCCTGATCGCGCGCAGGCAGTGCATGCCTGCCGTCCTGCAGTATCCCCCTCATCAACCTGACCCACGCGCATCGGTCGTGTGGGTGGCAGGCGCTCGCGCCTGCGATTGCAAAGGACAACCTGACACATGAACCGCACGCTTTCCCTGAGCCTGTTGCTTACCACCGTTCTGCTGGGCAGCGCCTGCGCGCGCGCCTCCGAAGAGGTCGTGTCCTCGCCCGCCACGGCAACCGCAGCCGCAACCGCAACCGCAACCGCCTCGGCAGCGGCGGTGACGGCAGAGGCGACGATCGATCCCGAATTGCCGCTGGCGATCGTGCACAAGACGGCCAGTTGTGGTTGCTGTGGCGTGTGGGCCGACCACCTCAAGGCTGCCGGCTTCCCGGTTGAGATACGCGACACCGATGATATGCATCCGGTCAAGCAGCGCCTCGGCGTACCGGCCGGCAAGGCGTCCTGCCATACCGCCGAGATCGGTGGCTACGTGGTGGAAGGCCATATTCCGGCCGAGGACATCAAGCGGCTGCTGAAGGAACGGCCGACGGCGCGCGGGCTGGTGCTGCCCGGCATGCCGGCCGGCTCGCCGGGCATGGAAATGCCGGATGGCTACGTGCAGCCGTACACCGTCGAGCTGGTGCTGGCTGATGGCAGCACCGAGCCCTTCGCCCAGCACGGCCAGGGAGGCTGAGATTCAGTGGCAGTGCCGGTCGGTCTGACCGGCACCCTTCCACGCGGCCCGTGTAGAGCCGAGCCCACGCTCGGCTGCTTTCTGCCCGCAAGCCGAGCATCGGCTCGGCTCTACGGAATCAGCGGGCCCCGGCCGTTTGGCCAGCTGCGTGTCGAGCGCCCATTCGGCTGCATCCACGTAGTCCTTCTTCGGCGCGCCGTGTGTAGAGCCGAGCCCACGCTCGGCTGCTTTCGGCCGGCGAGCCGAGCATCGGCTCGGCTCTACAGGATCAGCGGGCCCCGGCCGCTTCCTTGGCCAGCTGCGCGTCGAACTTCTTCTCGGCCTCATCCGCATAGGCCTTGCAGCTCAGGGCCTTGGCACCGGCCTTGGCGCCAGCGCTGTAGTTCCAGTTGCTGGCACCAGGATGCGGGGTCAGCAGGATATCGCAGGGCAGGGCGCGCACCGTGGCAAAGCTGCGGCGGTAGTCGTCGATCAGGTGCGGGTAGCGCGGGTTGTCCTGCAGTTGATAGCCCGGTGCGCTCAGGCTGTCAGCGTAGGCGATGCGCACAGGCGTGCCATCGCGGGTGTCGGTCCAGGTCCAGGCGGTACTGCCCGGCGTATGTCCCGGCATGAAGTGGGCGGTGAAGTCGATGCCGCCCACCGTGACCACTTCGCCATCCATGATGATGCAGTCGGCGTTGGCCGGCGGATAGGTGATGCCGTCGCCGAAGTGCAGGTCGTGGCTGCCTCCGCGCGCCAGCAGCACCGCCGATTCGGCATTGGCCACGATCTGCGCGCCGGTACTGCGCTTGAGCGCTGCAACCGGGCCGGCGTGGTCGGCGTGGGCATGGCTGAGCAGGATCAGGCGCAGATCCTGAGGCGCAACACCGCGCGCTTTCATGTTGCGCAGCAGGTGGTCGGCCATCTGCGGCATGCCGCCATCGAGCAGCACCGCGCCCTGCGGCGTCTGCACCAGCAGCGCGGTCAGGTCTTCGGTGCCGATCTGCCAGGTGTGGTCGGCAATCTGCAGCGGCGCCATCGGCTGCAGCCAGGACGCATCCACGGTGTAGGCACGCAGCTGCGGCAGCTGCGGTTCGGCGGCATAAGCCGCAGCGGGAAGCAGGGCAGCGAGGGAGATGGCGAGGGTCTGCAGGCGCATGGGAGGACACCGATGAAAGAGGCCCAGAAACTAGCATGGGCCTCCTTCGTCGCGTCACGCATAGATTTCATGGCACCCATAAGGGCGCCATGGGCCCGTGCGGCAACGCCAGTGCAGCGTCATCCAGTGTGGCCCTGGTGACGGACAACGGCATTGTTCGCCGCTTCGGGAAAGTGAATCCACGATCACCCTCTGCCGCGCACACTCGGCCGCAGATAGGCTGCAGGGCAGCCATCGGGGAGAGTGACCATGCACGTGCTTCTGGTGATCGTCGGCGGGTTCCTGCTGCTGGGCGTCTTCGCCCTGTTCGGCAGGCTCTGGAGCACCGGCAGCTCGCAGCTGCCCACGGCGCTGTTGGCCTTCATCGGCACGTGGCTGCTGGTGTCGGTGGCCAATCTGTGGGTGGGGGTCAGCCGGGCGGGCTATACAGTGCGCGAGGAGTTGCCGATCCTGCTGCTGGTGTTTGCCGTTCCGGCGCTGGTGGCCGGTGTCATTTTCTGGCGGCTGGGCCGCTGAAGCGAGGATCCGCGATGCCGGCAACACCCCGTCTTCCTGCCCTGCGTCGCCGCGACGGCCATCATGCGCGGGTGACCTACGAAGAACTGTTCTTCGATCTGGTCTACGTGTTCGCCGTCACCCAGCTCAGCCACCACCTGCTGCACCACCTTGGCCTGCTGGGCGTGCTGCAGACCCTGGTGCTGTGGTTTGCGGTCTGGCTCGGCTGGCAGTACGCGTGCTGGGTCAGCAACTGGTTCGACCCGGAGGCGCCACGCATCCGCGGCCTGTTGTTCGTGACGATGCTGCTGGCGTTGCTGATGTCTTCGTCCATCCCCGAAGCCTTTGCCGGACGCGCATGGATCTTCGCCGGCGCGTACGCCACGATGCAGGTGGGGCGGACACTGTTCGTCCTGCTGGAAGTAGGGCGCGCGCATCCGCTGGCCGCCAATTTCAGGCGCATGCTGGCCTGGGTCAGCGTGTCGGCCTGCTTCTGGCTGGCCGGTGCGGCGGTCGAAGGCAATGCGCGGTTGGCGCTGTGGGCGCTGGCCGTCGCCTGCGAATACATCTCGCCGATGTTCGGCTTCGCGTTTCCTGGCCTCGGCCGTTCGCGGACCCGCGAGTGGACCATTGAAGGCGGGCATCTGGCCGAGCGCTGCCAGCTGTTCGTGATCGTCGCACTGGGTGAGACGCTGCTGGCAACCGGCGGCGTGCTGAGCGAAGTGGAGCACTGGAGTGGCGCGGTGGTTTCGGCGGTGCTGGCGACCTTCGCCGGTACGATCGCGATGTGGTGGCTGTACTTCGGCATCTCCAGCCGCGACGCCACCGACACCATCACCCGTTCCGACGACCCGGGTCGCATCGGCGCCTATTTCCACTACGTGCACGCGCTGCTGATCGCCGGCATCATCGCCACCGCCGTCGGCAATGACCTGGTGATGGACGAACCGGAAGCGGTGGTGACCCTGCCGTATGCCGCGATGCTGGCGGCGGGACCATTGATCTACCTGCTGGGCAGCGCGCTGTACAAGCGTGCGGTCTACGGCCACGTGCCGCGCTCGCATCTGCTGGGGGCAGCGGTGTTGGGCGTGCTGGGCGTGGTCCTGCCGCATACGCACTTGCTCGCAGCCGGCTGGTTGACCAGCGCTGTGCTGCTGGTTGTGGGGCTGATGGATACGCGGTTGCAGCGGCGCCTGCAAGGCGCCTGATTGCGGCCAGCGACTGGGTGCTTGCGGAACCCGGTGATGGGAGTAGCGTTGCGGATGTCGACCCTCTAATGCAGGAGTGGAGTGGCATGCAGAACATTCCGCAATGGCTGGTATGGGCCACGTTGTCAGCACTGTTTGCGGCGCTGACAGCCTTGTTCGTCAAAGCCGGGGTCAGGGATGTCGACTCGGATCTGGCGATGGCGATCCGCACCCTGGTAGTCGCTGCAGTAGTCCTGCCATTGGTTGTACTCAGCGGAAAATGGTCCAACCCGTTGCTGCTGCCGGGTCGCACCCAGTTGTTCCTGATGCTGTCTGCGCTGGCCACAGGTGCATCGTGGCTGTTTTATTTCCGCGCGCTGAAGAGTGGCGAACTGGCCAAGGTTGCGGTGGTCGACAAGTTCAGCGTGGTACTGGTCATCGTGCTGGCCTACCTCCTGTTGGGTGAACGGCCGAGCCTGCGTGAATGGAGCGGGATCGGCCTGGTGGTCGCCGGTGTGATCGTGCTGGCGACCAAGCGGTAGCATCAAGCCAATCGACAAGGGAGAGCAGGATGCAGGGCGAAGCAACCGGTACGTTCGAGGTCACGCTGTTGCCGATCGGCGGCAATAGCGGCCCGATCGGGGTGATGTCAATCGACAAGATCTTCCATGGCGACCTGCAGGGTGTCAGCGTTGGCCAGATGCTGGCATTCCGCAGCGCGATGCAGGGTTCAGCGGGCTACGTGGCGATGGAGCGGGTGACCGCCACGCTGGCCGGACGCCAGGGCGCGTTTACGCTGCAGCACACCGGCGTGATGACGCGCGGCACACCGAGCCTGAGCGTAGTGGTTGTGCCGGACTCAGGCACGGACGGACTGCTCGGGTTGAGCGGCACGCTGCAGATCACCATCAGCGATGGCCGTCACGACTACCGTCTGGCCTACAGCTTGCCCGACCCGGAGTAAGCCAGGATCAGGCAAGCAAGGTTCAGGCGAGGCCCGCCTGCAGCCGATCGTACATGCGCACCAGGTCCACCAGCGTGCGCGCGCCCATCTTGCGCATCACCTGCGCGCGTCGCACCTTCACCGTGATCTCGCTGACCCCAAGGTCAGCGGCGATCTGCTTGTTCAGGCGACCTCGCACCACGCCGTCGACCACCTCGCGCTCGCCGGTGTTCAAGGTGTCCCAACGCTGCTGCAACGCGCCCAGCACGTCGCCCTCGCGGCGCCGCTGGCGGTCGATCCCGATGCCCTTGTGGATGGCATCCAGCAGCTCCTGGTCACGGAAAGGCTTGGTCAGGAATTCGATGGCGCCTTCCTTGATGGCATTGACGCCCATGGCGATGTCGCCGTGCCCGGTGATGAACACCACCGGCAGGTGCAGGCCGTGGCTGGCCATGGTGCGATGGAAGTCCAGTCCGCTCTGGCCAGGCATGCGCACGTCCAGCACCAGGCAGGCCGGCGCGTCGTCCATCGCGTGGGCCAGGAATTCGGCGGTCGAGGCGAAGGCCCGTACCTGCAGGCCCATCGATGCCAGCAGATCTTCCAGCGCAGCACGCACCGATGCATCGTCGTCGATCACATAGACGATCGGTGCCGGTTCAACGGGCGTTGTCGTGGGTTTACGCATGCGTGTCCTCCGTGGCCGTGGGCAGCTCGAAGATGAAGCAGGCGCCACCGCCTGAGGGTCGCTCGGCGCGGATATGGCCACCATTGGCCTCGATCATCGAGCGACTCAGGCTGAGACCCAGGCCGAGGCCATTCGCCTTGGTGGTCCAGAATGCATCGAACACGCGGTCGGGCTGCTCCACCGGCAGGCCGATTCCGCGATCGCGCACGCTCAGGCTGACGTGGCCTTGCCCATCATGTGCGGTCAGCAGCGACAGCCTGCGCTCGCCCATGGGCGTTACGGCCATCGCGTCAACGGCGTTGAGGATGAGGTTGCCGATCACCTGCTGCACCTGCACGCGGTCGGCATGGGCGGGGGGCAGCTCGTTGCCCAGCAGCAGCGCGACCGTCACGCCATGCTGTTCCAGTTCGCTGCGCGACAACGCCAGCATTTCCTCCACGGCCAGGTTGAGGTCGAAGGCCTGGCGCTCGGGCGCGGCGCCCTGGGTCAGGCCGCGGATGCGGGCGATCACGTCACTGGCGCGATGGGCGTCGGCGACGATACGGGCGATGGTCTGCCGTGCCTTGTCCAGGTTCGGCGGATCCTGGGCCAACCAGCGCTGGCTGGCTTCGGCACTGCTGGCGATGGCCGCCAGCGGCTGGTTCACTTCATGCGCGATGGAGGTGGTCAGCTCGCCGACGGTGGAGGCGCGGGCCACCCGCAGCAGGCGCGCCTGTGCATCCTGCACCGCAGCCTTGGCCGCTTCCATCTTCAATGCCAGATACGTGGTGATGCCGATCACCAGCATGCCGATGGCCGAATTGACCAGGCCGATGCGGTAGGTGCCGAAACGGGTCAGGAAGAAACTGATGGCGGTCAATGCGATGCAGACTGCCGCAAGCGCGATGAGGCCGCGTGCGGGCAGCTGCCGCGACGCTGCCAGGATGACGGCAGCGTAGAAGCAGGCGGCGGCTACGGCGTAATCGGTAACCGTATCGACCAGGAAGATGGCCGCCATCACGATGATCAGGGCCAGCACGACCAGGGGGCGGCGGGGCGACAGCGATGGCATCGGGATGGCTCCCTGGCGTGGGTGGGAAGGATAGCAAAGGTGAGCCCATGCTCTCGAACGGCCGCGGGTGCCGCGGTGGGTGCCGACCGTTGGTCGGCACAGCAGCAGGAAGCCGGGGTATCTGAAGATCCGTGCCGACCAACGGTCGGCACCTACCGAAGCTTGGTGTGCACGCTCTTGCTGGTTGCCGGCCAGCAGCCGGCACTACCGGGCGTCATTCCTCCAGGCTGGCGTTCCAGAACCCCTGCAGCACACCAGGCGTGGCCGCCAACGTCGCCAGCACGGCATCCAGTTCGCCGCCATCGACCGTGGTGGCGTACAGCACCGCCTCGATCTCGACATCGCGCTCGCCGAACGGGCGCTGGTCGACCGCGCGCACCGGGTACTGTGCCTGTTCCAGCAACAGCAGAAGACGGTCCAGCACCTCGGCCTGCTGCTCACGCTGGCAGACCACGTTGATCGCGTAGGTTGCCTCGCTGAACGCTTCCGGCAGCGGTTGCCGCTGGATGCGGTTCACCACTGGCCGCAGCAGGGTGTTGGCGGCCAGCACGAACACCGCAGCCAGCACCGCCTCGGGCAGCAGCTTGATGCCGGCACAGGCGCCGACCGCCGCCGAGCCCCACAAGGTGGCTGCGGTGTTCAGGCCCGATACCTGTGCGCCATCCTTCATGATCGCGCCGGCACCGAGGAAGCCGACACCGGAGATCACGTAGGCCACCACGTGCAGCGGTGATGGCGGACCGCCGTACATGTCGTGGAAGCGCACGGCCAGGTCGACGAACACCGCGGCACCCACTGCCACCAGCGTGTTGGTGCGCAGGCCGGCGGTGCGCTGGCGGAACTGCCGCTCCAGGCCGATCAGCGCGCCCAGCACGAAGGCGACAGACAGGCTGATCAGCGAGCTGAGGGTGGCGCCGGCGTTGAACGCCGGCAGGTGGGGGTTGAAGTCCATGAGGGTTCTCCCTGCGCCGATGCGCTTACTGCCAACCGTAACGGCGGATGTAGAGCTTCTTCAGCAGGGTGGTCAGCACCGCATAGCCGAACAGGATCGCCACCAGGAACGGCCAGTAGCCGGCCGGCAGTGCCTGCAGCTTGAAGTAGCCGGCCAGCGGGCTCATCGGCAGGATCACGCCGATGGCCATGATCGCCCCGGTCATCAGCAGCAGCGGCGGCGCGGCGATGCTCTGCACGAATGGCACCTTGGGCGTACGGATCATGTGCACGATCAGGGTCTGGGTCAGCAGGCCGACCACGAACCAGCCGGACTGGAACAGGCTCTGGTCGGCCGGCGTGCGTGCATCGAACACGTACCACATCAAGGCGAAGCAGCTGAGGTCGAAGATCGAGCTGATCGGCCCGAAGAACACCATGAAGCGGCCGATGTCCGCCGGGTTCCACTTCAGCGGCCTGCGTACCAGCTCCTCATCGACGTTGTCGAACGGAATGGCGATCTGCGAGATGTCATACAGCAGGTTCTGCACCAGCAGCTGCAACGGCAGCATCGGCAGGAACGGCAGGAACGCCGAGGCCACCAGCACCGAGAACACATTGCCGAAATTGGAGCTGGCGGTCATGCGGATGTACTTGAGCATGTTGCTGAAGGTGCGCCGCCCCTGGATGACGCCTTCCTCCAGCACCATCAGGTTCTTCTCCAGCAGGATGATGTCGGCCGCCTCCTTGGCGATGTCCACCGCGCTGTCCACGCTGATGCCGATATCGGCCGCGCGCAGTGCGGGGGCATCGTTGATGCCATCGCCGAGGAAACCAACCACCTTGCCCTGTGCACGCAGCTCGCGCACCAGCCGTTCCTTGTGCAGCGGCGTGAGGCGGGCGAACACGCGGTGTTCCTGCAGTGCATGCGCCACGGCCGCACCGTCCATGCGCTCGATCTGCGGGCCGGTCACGATCGTGTCGGCATCCAGGCCGACCTGGGCACAGACGCGGGCGGTAACCAGCTCGTTGTCGCCGGTGAATACCTTTACTTCCACGCCGTGCGCGGCCAGCGCCTGCAGCGCCTGCGCGGCCGACTCCTTCGGCGGATCGAGGAAGGCGACGTAGCCCACCAGGGTCAGCTCGCGCTCGTCGGCCTGCGAGTACACGCTCTGGCTGGCCGCGGTCTCCTTCATCGCCACCGCCACCACACGCAGGCCCTGCTCGTTCAGTTCCTCGGTGGTCTGCCGCACGCGGGCCAGGCGCTGCTCATCCAGCGGCATGTCCTGGCCGTTCTCGCGCACGGTGCTGCACACCGCCAGCATCTCCTCCACCGCGCCCTTGCAGATCAGTTCGTGATGATCCTCGCGCTCGGATACCACCACCGACATGCGGCGGCGCTCGAAGTCGAACGGGATCTCATCAACCTTGCGGTAGTCCTGCGACAGACGCAGCGAGCTCTGCAGCTCCACATGCTCCAGCACCGCACGATCGAGCAGGTTGATCAGGCCGGTCTGGAAGTGGCTGTTGAGGTAGGCGAAGGTCAGCACATCCTCGGAATCCTGGCCGAACACATCGGTGTGCCGCTCCAGTGCGATCTTGTCCTGGGTGAGGGTGCCGGTCTTGTCGGTGCACAGCACCTCCATCGCGCCGAAGTTCTGGATCGCGTCCAGGCGCTTGACGATCACCTTGCGCCGCGACAGCAGCACCGCGCCCTTGGCGAGGGTGGAGGTGACGATCATCGGCAGCATTTCCGGGGTCAGGCCGACCGCCACCGACAGCGCGAACAGGAAGGCTTCGGTCCAGTCGCCCTTGGTCCAGCCATTGACCAGCAGCACGAACGGCACCATCACCAGGGCAAACCGGATCAGCAGCCAGCTGACGCTGTTGACGCCAGCCTGGAATGCCGTCGGCGCGCGATCGCTGGCACTGCTGCGCTGGGCGAGGGTGCCGAAGTAGCTGGTGTTGCCGGTCGCCAGCACCAGCGCGGTTGCCGTGCCGGACACCACATTGGTACCCATGAACAACAGGTTGGCCTGTTCCATCAGGCCAGCCTCGGCATTGCCCGGCTGCACGAACTTCTCCACCGGCAAGGATTCACCGGTCATCGCAGCCTGCGCGACGAACAGGTCCTTGGCCGCGAGCACGCGGCAATCGGCCGGGATCATGTCGCCGGCCGACAGCACGATATGGTCGCCCGGCACCAGATCACGGATCGGCAGATCCAGCAGCCGTGCCGGCCGCCGGCTGTGCAGCTGTGCGCCGAAATACTGGTCGGCCACCTCCGCCGCCTCGGTGCCCGCAGCGCGGCGGAGCACGCGTGCGGTATTGCCCACCAGCGCCTTCAGCCGTTCGGCAGCGCGGTTGGAGCGGCCCTCCTGCACGAAGCGGATCAAGGTGGACAGCACCACCATCGCGCCGATCACTACCGTCGCCTTGGCGTCTTCGGTCAGCCAGGACACCGCGGCCAGCACCGTCAGCAGCAGGTTGAACGGGTTGCGATAGCACTGCCACAGATGGCGCCACCACGGCAGCGGCTTCTCGTGGTCGACCTCGTTCGGGCCGAAACGCAGCAGGCGCTCTTCGGCCTCATGCGGGCTGAGACCGTCGACGTGCGACTGCAGGGTGGCCAGCGCATCGGCTTCGCTGCCCTGTGCCAGCGCGAGCAGTCCGGCGGTGAGCGCGGCCGGTGCGGCCTGCGTGCTGCCACGGCCGTAACCGGCTTCGGGCATGGCACGACGACCAAACAGGTTGGCCGCGCGTCGGCTGCGCAGGAAGGTATTGAACCAGGCGTTGAGCAGGCTCATGGGGGAGGTCCTCGTGGAACGGCGTCGGGCGGCGCCGGCGCGTGGAGCGGAAGGGGCAGGTCGTCAGGCGTGGCGCATGGCCAGCACCGCGGGCGACCAGGGCTGCATGCGCAGCCGCTGGCTGCCGCCGATGCACAGCGGCTTCATCGCATCGCGCAGCGGGTAGGGCAGGTGGCGCAGCACGTTGATGCGCTCGCTGATCGGCAGCAGCGACAGGGCGTCGGCCACCACCCGTGGCGAGCCGAGGGCCAGCGAACGGGCAAACAGGACAGGGCCGTGCTGCAGCAGCAGGCTGCGCAGGGCGGAAACATCGCGCTCACCGATCAGGCGGCGGACAGTGATGTAGAGAATCTTGTAGGACATGGGATTCCTCCGGGCAGGCGCTGCCCGGGGCTCCCATCGCTTACACGGACAGGAACCGGCCGTCAGTCGCCAGCAGTGAACAAGGGGGCAGGCAGGGGCGCGCGTTGCGCCCGGCAGGGTCGGGATCCATCTGCGTCTCCGCGTGGGGCGGCCAGTGGCTGGCCAGTGGCGCTATTGTCCGCGCTCGTATTCAGCAGGCCTAGAGGCCCGTGGGTTAGCCCGGCTATACCTTGGTATAGAAAAAGGGGCCGTTGGCCCCTTCTGTTCAGCTGCGGTCCGCGAAAGCGTCGGTGGCCCGCACCAAAGCATCGGTAGTGGCGGCTTCGTTGGCACTGTGGCCGGCGATGACCATCTGCAAGGTGGCTTCCGGCCAGGCCTTGGCCAGATCCCAGGCACTGCGTGGCGGGCAGATGATGTCGTAGCGCCCCTGCACGATGACGCCCGGCAGATGGCGGATGCGATCGATATCGCGCAGCAGCTGGCCGTGTTCCAGGAAGGTGTTGTGGCGGAAGTAATGCGCCTCGATGCGTGCCTTGGCCAGCGTATCGAGCGGATCGGTAGCGGACACCGCGTCGACCTCATGCAGCAGCGTGGCGGCATTGTCTTCCCAGCCCAGCCAGGCCTGTGCCGCTGCGATGCGGACGGCTTCGTCGGCATGGTCCAGGCGCTTCCAGTACGCTTCGAGCATGTTGCCGCGCTCGTCCTCCGGGATGTGCGCCTGGTAACGATCCCAGCGCTCCGGGAAGATCCAGCGGGCACCGCCATCGCGCTCGGCGAACCAGCGGTTCTCTTCCTCGCGACCGAGGAAGACGCCGCGCACGATCAGCCCGGTAGCGCGGTCGGGATGCGCCTGTGCATAGGCCAGCGACAGCGTCGAACCCCAGGAACCACCGTAGACCAGCCAGCGCTGGATGCCCAGGTGTTCGCGCACCTTCTCGATGTCGGCCACCAGGTCCTGGGTGGTGTTGTCACGCAGCTCGCCGAACGGCGTGGAGCGGCCGCTGCCGCGCTGATCGATCAGCACGATGCGGTAGCGCGTCGGGTCGAAGAAGCGGCGATGGGTGGGCGAGATGCCAGCGCCGGGGCCGCCATGCAGGTACACCACCGGAATGCCTTCAGGCGTGCCGCACTCTTCGACATGCAGGGTGTGCAGCGCGTCGACGGGTAGCGTGTGTTCGCGGTACGGGGTGATCGGTGGATACAGCGTGCGCATGGCGGTGCCTCACAAGCGGGGACTGCAAGGATAGCGGGGCACATCCGCCAGCGTCATCCGCGTCAGGTTCAAGTACTCTTTGCGTTCAAGGGGCAACGTCGTCGATTCCTGACGAGATGGACCCGGCAGGACGCAAAGGATGAATGACATGAGCGCGCAGGACGTCGCCGTACACGCCCCGCCGGCGCACGGCACCCTCAGCAGCGGCGCCCGCGAGCTGCTGAAGTGGATCGCGCTGCTGTCGATGACCGGCGATCACGTCGCCAAAGTGGTGTTCGGTGGCTATGTGCCGGTGGTCAGCGAGCTGGGGCGCATCGCCTTCCCGTTGTTCGCACTGGTGATGGCCTGCAACCTGGCGCAACCGGGCGCCGATCTGGGCAAGTCGATCCGGCGCTTGTCCGCTTGGGGCGTGGTCGCGCAGCCGCTGCACATGCTGGCCTTCGGCCACTGGCTGCCGCTGAACATCCTGCTGGCTTTCGGCCTGGCTGCGGTGGCGGTGCATGCGCTGACCAGCAACCGGCAGCTGTTGCTGCTGGTGGCAGGAGGCCTGCTGCCGTTCTTCGTGGACTACCAATGGGCGGGGGTGGCCCTGGTGGTGCTGGGCTGGATCGCGTTCCGCCACCGGGCGTACTGGCTGCTGGCGTTCGGATTCGGCGGGCTGTGCTGGGTCAATGGCAACGGATGGGCATTGCTGGCCATCCCGCTGGTGCTGGCGTTGGCCAGGGTGCCGTGGACGGTTCCGCGTTCACGCTGGGCGTTCTACGTGTACTACGTGGGGCACCTGGCGGCTCTGGCCGCCTATGCGCAGTGGCTGCGCTGAGCAACGGCGGTCATTGTGGCGGTGAGCCGTTTCCGGCCACGTCGCTGGTGTACTGCAGGACCTTGTCGTCACCCTGCAGGGCGATTGCCTCCACCGGTTGTCCGCGCAGCACGACGCGCAGGCGCCGGATCGCCTCGGCTGCATGACCCAGTTCCGCAGGCGGCAACGACAACGTGATGCGGCCATCGCTGTGCTGGTGAACCACATACCGCGACAATGGCAGCGCAGCGAGTGCATGGGTCAGGTCGATGTTGTTGATCCACTCCTGGTCGACGGTCAGGTAGCGCACCGGGCGCCGACCCTGCAGGCCGACGATCATCGGGGTATCGCCGGCCAGTGCGAGCGCTCCCCGGTCCCCGGTGCGATAGCGCAGCAGCGGCAGGCAGAAGTTGAAGCCGCCACTGAGAGTGATCTCCCCGGTTTCCCCCGGCGGCAACGGCGTACCGTCGGGACCGAGAACCTCCACATACATGCCCGGCTGCAGCAACACATGGCCGCCGGCTGCATCGTCATATACAGCCAGCGGACCTGCTTCGTTCATGGAGTACAGATCGAGCACCGCGCAACCAAAGCGCGCCGCCAGTGCCCCACGCAAGCCGGGAGACAGGGCCATCGATACCGAAAGCAGCGCCTGGGGGCGGTGCCGCACGGGCAGCTCCAGCAGTGCGGCGAAGGATATCGGGTCACCGGCAATCACCTCCGGCTGCATCTGGTCGATATAGCGGGCACGATCGTCTGGATGGCGCCAGTCATCAGGATGGAGGTTGATCTTGGCCAGGCCGGATTCATCCATCGTCGGTGTCACCGACACATAGGTGAAGCAACGCTGCTGCATGCCCAGCAGCATCACCCCCATCTGGCCACGGCCGTGCACCAGGGTGACGCCGAAGCGGCGCAGCGCGCGCTTGTGATGGGCCAGATAGCGTGCCGCCACCACTGGGTGCGATGGCAGTACCAGCGGATGGCCTGTGGTACCGGTGGTGCGGAAATTGATCATCCGTTGCAGGGGCACCGTGTCCGGCACGAAGCGGGCGATGTCGGCGGCGAGGTCGCCGCGGTGTACCGGTGTGATGTCGGTGAAAGTAGAGGGCTTAGGCTGCCCGCGGTAGTACGGTACCTGGGCAAGCACCTCGGCTACGTGAGTCTGCAGCCACGCAGGCGGCTGTTCGGGTGTCCAGTCGAAGCGCGCGTGGCCGATGTCCTGTTCATAGCCACGCAGTGCTTCGATCTCGTCGGGCAGCAGCCGGTTGCCACTGGCGTTGCGGAAGATCGGCGCTGACGGATGTTCGCGCATCAGCTGCAGCATCGCGCGCCCGGCCGGGCTCAGTGCAGGGTAACGATCGGCGTCGGTCGGCTCGTGGTTCACTCGCGTGTCCACTTGTCCGCGGATTCTTCGGCCGCCTTGCGGGCCAGCGCCTCGCGGATCGCACGGGCGCGCTCCTCGGTGGCACGGCTGGCATCCAGCAGGCGCTGTCGTTCCACACCGCTGACCCGGGCCAGGCGATCGGCGGCCTGCGCGGAGGTTTCCCCTTCGGGCAGCAGGTCCAGGCGGGCCACGACAGTGCGCACCAGTTCTTCGCGGCGCTCAGGATCGAATACGAACCGGTCCGCGGCGGCGCTGGCGGCCAGCGCCGGAACCGTTGCTGCGAACAGGGGCGTCCAAGCCTCGGCCGCGATGGGCAGGTCATTCCAGCACGCGTCGGCCATCAGCCATGCAGCCACCGCTGAAAGCGAGAGCTGGTTGGCATCCACCCCGGCCAGGTCACCGGACAGCGTTGCCCGCAGTGCTGGGGGCAGATGCAGTGAGCGCGCGGCAAATACATCGCCAACGACAGCGGCGACGTGCAGCCGGCCGCTGCCAGCGCGGCGCGGTGGCTCGAGGAAATCGGGCGGCATGTCCAGCAGGCGCCGCAGCAGTACATCAAGGGAGGGGCCGGAGGTCATGGTCAGGTTCCGAATTTGGCAAAGACCTGGGTGGAAGGGCAGTCCAGGCAGGCCTGCGGCGGCGCACCCCGGCGCGCCGCCGCCAGCTGTCCGCGTAGCGCCTGCACGTGGGCGATCGTCTGCACATCGCGGGTGGGAATGAAATGGTCGTCGTTGGTGAAGCTGCAAGCGCTGATGCGTGCGTGTTCGTCGATGAACAGGGTCGGTCGCCGGGCCTCGCAGTCGGTGACGGGCAGCAGGTGGCCCAACGCACTGGCCTGGAAGCGCGCCAGATAGGCGTCCCCAGCATGAAGGCGGACGTCGCGCTCGGCCAGGCGGGTCAGCAGTGACGGCAGCCGCGTGCGCAATGCCAGCACGTCGGCGGCGGTCAACGCATGCAGCCGATGGAACTCCGGCCGGTCGCGCCCGCCCAGCTGGTTCACGGTAATCTCGTCCACGCCCCAATCGGCAAGGCGCAGGCACAACGACTCGAACATCGGCAGGGTGTCGTGCATCAGCACGATATTGGCGCGCAGCAACGGGCGGCGCTCTTCGTCGCGTTGGGCGACCAGTGCACGAATCGCGTGCTGCACGCGCGCCGCGCCGCCGTCCCAGCCACGCAACGCATCGTGCGCATCGTCCAGCGCGTCGATGCTGAAGGTGATCTCATCGAACGCCGCTGCCAATGCCGACGCAGCACCCTGCTGCCAGGCACGGGTGCCATTGGTGGTCACGCTGATACGCAGCCCGTGTTCATGTCGCAGCCGCTGAGAAAGCTCCAGCAGGCCAGGCCACAACATCGGCTCGCCACCGAGCCAACTGAACAGCACCGGTTGCCCGATTGCCTGTTGGAAGCCAGCGAACAGTATGGCGAGGCGTTCCACTTCGGCTGCATCGGCATGCAGGCGCGGTTGCCGTACGCGGCGGTCATAGGCACAGAAGCCACAGGACAGATTGCACAGCGTGGTCAGGCGCCACAGCACGATCATCGCGGTGCTGCCACGCTGTCGGGCGCGTAGTGCTGCTGGCTGAAGGCGCGTGCGAACTGCAGCAGGTCGGCCATGTCGCGCACCACATGGATGTTCCATCCCTCATCGCGGGCGCGCAGCAGGTCATGGGTCCAACCCGCGTTGCCAGCGTCGGCGATGCTGGCCGGCAGCGGGCTGAACAGGTTGAGTGCCATGGTGCCGCCGCCGCGTGCTGTACGCAGCGCCTTGGCGGCGACGTCCCAGCCGCTGTTGCCATGCTCGTCCTTGTCGAACATGGTGGTGATGCCGTCGTCGGAGATGTGCAGGACATGCACCGCCCGCGCGTGCGCTGGACGGTCCGCATAGGTATCGCGCAGGCGATGGATCGGGAACGCAGTTGCGCCGCCGAAATAGCCGGTCAGCACCTTGAGGATGTCATCTTCCGAGCGCACGAAGCCCTCGGTATGCAGATGCTGCCGGGCACCACTCCACAGCGTGGCCTGCACGCGCGCGCCTACGCGCAACGCCGACAGGGCGATGATCGCGCCGGCCAGGGTCAGGAATGACGTCCACGCCTGTGGGTTGGGCATTGAACCGGAACTGTCCACATACAGGTCCAGGTCGACCGGCTCGGTGGCGGGTTCGCGGCCGGGAGTCTGCCCCTGCACGCGCTGCACGGTGGTCACTCCGGGAACAACGTAGGGCGACTGCAGTACCGATTGCAGCCAGTCCACCGCGTCCAGTGCATCGCCGGGCTCCCACGGTTCCAGACCTTCCGGCAGCGCCTCCAGCGACTGTGGCTGCGGGCGTGATGGAAAGCGGATCAAGTGTGGCAGGGCGCGCTCACGGTAGTAGCGCACGGCAATCTGATGGTCATCCAGATCGAGCCCGGCCGCACGAAGGATCTGCCCATACTCGAACGGCTCGCGCATCTGCCCGCCGGATCGCGTGGGCTGTCCAGCGTCGGGCTTCAGCGGCTTGCCGCTCCCGGGCTGCCCATCGGCTGTCCGCTCGTCGCCGGTGATGCGCGGATCGGACGCCGGATGCGGGGCGGGCTCCAGTTCGTCATCCTCCCGTTGCCCCAGGCCGACGGGCTGGCTTCCATGGCCGGCGTGCTGGGTATCCATCAACGCGTCGACCCGCGTGTCCGGCTGGGATTCCAGCAGCCAGGGGAGCAGCAGGGTGGCGAAGCGGCCTGCGCCGGTCATCCAGTCGTTGGCATAGACGCGCACCACGCGTGCGCCCAGCCAGGCGTCTCCCTGCAGTGCGCTGTCGTGGGTTGAACCGCCCAGTTCACCGCGTGGCTGTTGCCAGAGTTCTTCGTAGATGCCCATGTACAGCTGCCACACTGGCGAACTTGCCTGGGACGGCTGCGCGGCCAAGCGGCGATAGATCGCGTCCATGCGCAGGCCGTTCTGGCGCTGCAGGCGGTCGTTGATCAGCAGATCGGTGTAGAGGTTGGCGACCATCGGTGCATGCGCTTCCAGCGTCGGCAGCGCATGGCGGATGCGGGCCAGCAGCCGTGCGTGGTCGCTGGCCGTGGCCGGCGCCAGCACGTGGTGACCGATCTCATGGGCCAGGATCTCCAGCGCATACGGCTGTAACTGCAGGCGCTGGACCTTTTCCACATCGATGACGATGCGCTGATCGGCCAGACGGATCGCGGCGAAGCTGCCGGTCAGGCCCTGCGCGGCCGCCTGCATGTGCGAATGGCACAGCTGTGGGTCCTGCAGCCGGGTGAAACGGCTCCATGTGGCCAGTGCCTGCGGCCACGCCTCGCGCCACGGCTGCAGCGGATCAGCGACGGTGGCGTTCATTGCGGCGGCAACACATGGACATGGTGCGACCACGGCGAGAACAGGGCGATTCCCGCAGCGCCGGAGACGGCGCCGAGATTGTCCTTGGACAATGCCGGTGCCATCCATTGCACGCCCAGGCGTGCGATCACGCCCGGCGCCGGTCCACTGCCGCTGGCCGCCGTGTACTCGGCGAGGTCGGCAGGCAGCAGGACGGCACCAAAGGCATCGGCCAACAGGAGGAAGTACTGGCCTGCGCTTTCAACCACGAAGCCTTCGGCCGTCGCGCGAACCTGGGGTGGGGCGGGGAAGGTGCCATCCAGGCCGCTGAAACCACCGATGCGATGGCCGCTCGGATCGACGTTGCCAGTCCGTGGATTCCACCAGCGGTCCTGCTGCAGTTGAGCGTGGACCGAGGGCAGATCACCCGCAGCGATGCCCAGCACCGCGGCCACCGTATCCGTCGGCAGGGCATCGATGCAGGCAAGGGCGGGCGTGCGCAACTGCACCATGCCCGCCTGCCAGGCGCAGAGTGCGCCCAGGTCACGCAGTGCCGGCAGTGATGCGCAACCAACCGCATGGGCGGCCATCGCATCGATCCATTGAGCGACGCGGACACCGGGACTGCTGCCCAGTCGCACCAACGCATTGCTGATCGTGCCCAGCGTTTCGCGTGGATCGAGTACCAGTAACGGCGCAACGGCCGGAGCCAGTGACCGCCAGGCCAGATCGATCCAGGGTAGCCGGGCCTTCGGTCCGGCGTGGCCCTGCGCTACCAGTTCCAGGCCCAGTTCGAAAGCAGCCTCGACGATGCGCAACGTGGCGGACGGGTCGTGGCGCTGCGCGGCCTGGCACAGTGGATCGAGGGTGCCGCTGACGAAGCCGCTGAATGCGGCCATGTCGAGGCCGGGCCAACGGTGTCGCGCATCGGCCACGGCCTGGTTCAGCACGGGGCGGCGTGCGGCCAGCACATCCGCCAGAAGCGTGGAAACCACGGTCAGCGCGCCCGCAGCCAATGCAGGTAATTGGTGTAGCGTTGGTGCAGGTACTTCAGTTTCAGCAGGTCGTCATACAGATGACCGTACAGCTTGCGGCCCTTCACCCGATCCTCGACCAGGCGTTCGATGCGGGTCAGGCGCTTGCGGGTTTCGGTTTCGGTCATGCCGTCCAGACCCCGCTGGAACTGTGCCGAAAGCTCGCCCACCGGATCGTCGCGATCCAGATCCAGCCGGTCATACTCGGCATTGGACGCATCCAGCAGCCAGCGCAGCCAACTGAGCCGATCGGTGCGATAGGCGGCGTTCTCCGGCAGGGCGAAGAAGGGCGCATCCAGGTCCGGCTGCAGCTTGTCGTTCAGCACGAACGGCAGCACCTGGCGAACATCCTCCAAGGTTACAGAGGGGCTGCCACGGAAGTACGCCATGGCCTTGGCGAACACCAGAAGCGTCATCAGGTTGCGTACCGACAGGCCATTGCGGGTCTGGCAGCCAAGGTCCTTCATGCGATCGCGGCCACTGTCGGCAGCTGTCACCTGCGCCCATTCGGCACCGGCCAGGCGCGCGGTGTCCTTGGTCAGGTACTCGAACTGCGCACCGGCCGTCTCCATCAGTTCGAACTGGCTGCTGAAGAATTCGATGCGCCGACGCACGTCCTGCGGCACCTCGATCGCCCGGATCTCGTGCAACAGCTGGTCGCCCTCGGCCTCGCTGAAGATGATGTCGCGTGGCACCACCTCTTCCGGCCGGATGTCCTGCTCGATGCGCAGCAGCATCTCTTCCAGGAACCGCGGATTGAACGCCAACGCCTGCACTACCACGTCGATGCGGTCGCGCAGGGCTTCGATCACCTGGTAGGTGCCACCGCCGCGGTCATCGTTGGCGGTCAGGTACCACGCCGATTCAGGGCATTCGTAGACGTGGTTGAGAACCTCAGCGTAGTTGTCGCCCATCACCGTCAGCAGGGCGCTCTGGGTCCGGGTGGGAATGCGGTTGTACTCATCGATGATCTTTACCCGCATGCCCAGCCACGACCGCCAGGCGATGCGGATGTCCGCCATGTCCTGTGCGGCCACCAGGTCGGCGGGCAGGGGGTTGCCGAGCAGGTCGGCGATGGTCATCTGCGGGTGGCCGTGCTGCATCGCCCGGCGCACTTCGCGCACCGGATAGCCGGCCAGTACGCCCATCAGGATCGCGCTGGCGGTCTTGCCGCGCCCCGGTCCGCCGATGAACAGGCACTTCCGGCGAGTGGCGAAGGTCAGCAGCGGCAGCAGGACGTAGCTGGAATAGCTCTGTGCCGATGGCAGGGTCAGCGGCCGCCGGGTGTCGCCCACCGTGAACGAAGCCGACGGGCCTTCGTGGTACTCGATGTCGTAGTGCGGGCTGATGATCGCGTTGTTGACGATCCAGAAGTACGCTTGGCGCAGTTTCTCATCCAGTCGCAGCGGTGCGCTGGCGGCGTCATCCTGCAGGCGTACCGGGCCTTCGTACAGTTCGGCCACATCGAACGTACGTGATGAAGTCTCGGTGCGCGGATTGGTCGGTGCCTGCGACAGGCGCTGGAACAGGTTGAACGGTGGCACGCGATTCCTTTGGCAGTGGCCTCGGCGAATTGTAAAGGCGCGGCGCGCGGGTTGGGGGAGACCTGGCGTCTGCCGTACGCGTTCGGCTCTACAATCAGATCATGCCGTCCATGCCCACCCTCGACGATCTGCGTCGCTACGCCGTAGCCCGCACGCTGTTCACGCCCACCACGCTGCTGACCGCGATACGTCGCCTGGGCTTCGTGCAGGCCGACCCGATCCGAGCGCCCGCGCGCGCCCAGGACCTGACCCTGCGGCACCGGGTGAAGGGCTACCAGGCCGGGGATCTGGAACGTTGTTACAGCCGGTTGCCGATCGAGGAAGACTTCCTGGTGAACTACGGCTTCCTGCCGCGCGAACACCTGTCGTTGATGCATCCCCGGGTGTCCCGCAAACCGTGGGACGCCGGCACGCGGCGCAAGGCGGCGGAGGTGCTGGCGTTCGTGCAGGAGCGGGGTACGGTGCATCCGCGCGAGGTCGACCAGGCGTTCGCGCATGGTCGGGTGACCAACTACTGGGGCGGCACCAGCAATGCCAGCACCCATCTGCTGGACGGCATGCACTACCGCGGCCTGCTGCGCATCGCGCGTCGTGACAGTGGTACCCGCATCTACGCCGTTGCGGCACATGCACCCGCCGATGGCGGCAAGGCCGCACGCCTGCAGCGCGCCACGGCCCTGATCGATCTGGTGGTGCGCAAGTACGCACCGTTGCCTTCGGCGAGCCTGACCTATCTGGCGCGGCTGCTGGGCTATGGCGCGCCGCATCTGGCGGTGGAGATCCAGCAGGCGCTGCGGCTGGCGCGCGAGCAACTGGCGGGCTGCATCATCAACGGAACCACCTGGTACTGGCCAGCCGACGAGACTCCCCGTTCGCGGCGCTATCAGGCCGATGAGCAGGTGCGGCTGCTGGCACCGTTCGATCCCGTGGTGTGGGACCGGCGCCGTTTCGAACAGTTGTGGGGCTGGGTCTACAAGTTCGAGGCCTACACCCCGGCAGCCAAGCGCCGCTTCGGCTACTACGCGCTGCCGCTGCTGTGGCGTGAGCAGGTCATCGGCTGGGCCAATATCACCGCCAAGGATGGCGGGTTGTTGCCGGATATTGGTTTCGCCAGTGCCTCGCCCATGAAGGATGTTCTGTTCCGCAATGCGCTGGATGATGAACTGCAGCGTCTGGTGTGCTTCCTCGCAGGGCCAGGTGCTCTTGCTGGCTGAGTGTCGGAAGGTGGAGCCAACGCTCAATCCAGCGCCGCCTTGGCCGATATCGGCAGCAGAGTTTCGCTACTTCAAGGACGGTACGATCCATGCACTCGATCACTTCATTCCGGCGCGGCACACGGGTCAAGGACCATATCCTCGATCTCAGCGTGCTGGAGCCCGGCGATATCGTGCTTTCCACGACGGGCGGAGTGGTCAGCAGGTTCATCCGCTTCCTGACCAATTCCCGCTACAGCCATGCCATGCTCTACGTTGGCAACTCCCTGATCCATGCCGATGGCGGTGGCGTGTTCTCGGTGAATCCGCAGAGGAGGATCGTGGCCCAGGGCGAAATGGCGGTCTATCGGCCTCGCGAGCAGCTGGATGATGAGAGCATGGCCGTTGCCATCAATCACGTCCGCAATGAAGTCGGTAGCCTGTACTCGGTGCCGCACGCTCTGCTTGTTGGAGTGATGAAACTGCGCGGACGGGACCGGAGTGGCAAGCAGTTCTGCTCGCGGCTGGTTGCCCAAGCATACCATCAGGCGGGTCACTCGCTTGTCAGGAATGCAGACTACTGCTCACCCGGTGCGCTCGCACGCTCACCGCGGCTTGTGCAGGTCGAGCATGCGCTGCGACCGGTTACCGATGCAGATCTTCGTATTGCCGCTACCACCGATCAACTGCAGATTCATCAGAACCAGACCTTTGAATGGCTGCGCTGGGTGCGCAGTGCCGCTCGCAGGCGTAGACACAGGATCACGAACTTCACCAGCGCACTGGACTTCATCGAGAGGTACCCCGACGTGGACGAGGAGGCCGCCGGGCGCCTGCAGGCATGTGGCTATCTGCAGCACTACCTCGCAGATGTGTCAGCCAACCCGTACCGGTACAGCTGCGATGCGTTCATCGCTACCTGCGGGCCCACAGACAAAGCGATTGCGGATGAGCTGAAGATCTGCCAGTCCATGGCCGCGCGCGTGATCTCCGCGCATCGTGCTGCCGCGAAGCGACCCGCTACCACGACCTTCGCACTGCTGAGGCAACTTCATCACAACCGCGCGGCCAAGCTCATGCAGCGGCTGGACGTGATCGAGACCGTTGCTGCCACGCACGGCTTCCTGTTTCTGGCCCGGAGTGCAGGTGCGTGGCAGGTGCAGCTTCAGCATGCGATGAATCCCGTTTGAAGCTTCTGCTGCGCTAGGAGCGCTCCTGCGCACTGCTGCCCCGGCCACGCGCACGCGCCTGGTAGAGACCGATATCGGCGCGATGGATGGTGTCGGCGACCGTTTCCCCCACACTGCTGGCTGCGCTGCCCATCGAGAACGCCGTTGGAGAGCGCGCGCGGTGAGCGCTGTACCACTGCTCCAGCTGCTGCAGCCGGTTTGGCTCGGGGGAGATCAGCACCACCATGAATTCATCGCCGCCCAGCCGCACCACGGCTTCCTCGTCCATCAGCGGGGCACGCAGGAAGGCGGCGAACTCAACCAGCAACCCGTCGCCGCGCCGGTGACCCTCGGTATCGTTGATGCGCTTGAAGTCGTTCAGGTCGAACACCAGGCAGGCCCAGTGTCGTTCACCCAGGTCATCCAGCCGGTGCAGGTAGCGCCGGTTGTGGCATTGCGTGAGCGGGTCACGGAAGGACATCTCGCGCAGGCGCTGCTCCTGGATGCGCAGCGCGGTGACATCCTGTGCATGCCCGAGCACGAAGGGAGGGTCGGTCTCATTGTCCAGCACGTTGTGGTAGGCCCAGTAGCGACGTGTGCCATCGGCCGCGATGAGCTCGATGACGCCGGCATCGGTATGGTTCTCGCCGATGCGCGTCAGGTAGGCCTTGAACCCGTCGCGCTTCTCCGGGCGCATCAGGTCACACAGGCTGCGGCCCACCATCTGGCTCTCTTCGTATCCCAGCGACTGCACCGCGGCAGGATTGACCGAGGTCAGTGTGCCATCCAGCGTGTGGGTGCAGATCAGCCCCAGGCTGTAGTGGAACAGGCGCCGGTAGCGGACCTCGCTGGCTTCCAGTGCGTCGAGGGTCGCGCGTTCCTCGGTCACGTCCTGGATGGCGCCGACCAGGCGCGGATGCCCGTCCACCAGCTGCCGGCCACCCACCACCCGGGTCCAGATACCGCGACCGTCGGCGGTGGTCATCGGCAGTTGCACCTCCCACGCGGTGCCTTCATCCACGCAGCGTTGAACCGCTGCCCTGATGATGGTGCGACTGTCTTCGCGATAGAACGACAAGGCGCCCTCCAGGCTCGGCTGGTAGGTCGAACGCACCCCGTGGATCTGTTTGGTCTCACGGGTCCAGCGCACCTCGTTGGTTTCCAGGTCCAGTTCCCAACCGCCCACCTTGGCCGCCGAGTTGGTGCGCTGCAGAAAATCTTCGCTGCGTTTGAGTTCGGTGTGGAGGGCGCCCGCCTGTTCGATCTGGTGCAGCAGGGCGCTGCGCTGTTCCAACACCTGCGTGGTTACCCGCCCTAGGTGGACCATCAGTTCACGCTGCGAGGGCGACAGCACACCTGGCATCGGATCGAGCAAGCACAGCGTTCCGATACGCGCGCCGTGGGCAGTGACCAGCGGGATTCCGGCATAGTGGCGGACGCGCAGCCCGCCGGTCACCAGTGGATTGCTGCGGAAGCGCGGGTCCTGGAGGGCATCGGGGATCTCCAGCAACGCATCGTGCTCGATGGCGTGGGTGCAGAAGGAGATTTCACGGGGTGTTTCGGTGGCGTTCTCCAGGCCGATGTTCGCCTTGAACCATTGCCGGTGTTCGGCAACGATGGAAATGAGCCCGACCGGCATGCCGGTGGAGGTGCGCGCGGCCGCCACGATGGCGTCGAAGACCGGTTCGGGTGGAGTGTCCAATACTCCGAGACGTTCGATTTCGCAGAAACGGAAGGCTTCGTCCATGACCAGCACAGGGCTCGAAAGGGCAGGAGGGCACCGACCACGCTAGAGCGCGGTTTGTTAGCGATGCGCGTTCTGTGGTGACGCCGTTGTGATGCCCGGCGCAGACCTCCGGCGGATCAAGGGTTTCTGCTTTTCATGCTGCTGCCGGTAGCGCGCACAGAAACGTGACGGCTGTCGCGGACGTGCCAGCGCCAGGGAAAATCCACTGCGCGGGAGATGCCGATGCGCGGCCCCACCACCGGATCCGGTGGCGGTGGCATGCCGTCATCGACAATCGTGATGCCCAGCTGCGCAGTGACCAGATCTGCCCCGTCGAAGCCCCGGTCCAGACCGAAGGCCTGCGACAGCTTGCCAGGGCCGCTGGCGAGTTCGTGGTCACGACGTGCCGCCCGTCGCAGCGAGTACATCTGATCCAGCCCGGTGAGGGGCTCGGCGGCGCGCAGCAGTACCGCAACGCCTTCGCCCACTTCGCCGCACACCACGTTGCTGCCCCAGTGCATGCCATAGGTAAAGTAGACATAGAGGTGGCCAGCCTCGCCGAACATGCTGGCGTTGCGTGCGGTCCTGCCACGCCAGGAATGCGCGGCGGGGTCCTCGCTGCCTGCGTACGCCTCCACTTCGACAATTCGCGCGGCACGGCCATCCTCGCGCAGCAGCACCTTGTTGAGCAGTTCTGGTGCGACCACGGTTGGAGGGCGCTGGTAGAACGCGCGTGGCAGTGGTGCGGCGCCGTCGGGCAAGGCGTCAAACAGGGGGGAATGGCCGGTTTTCCTGTGCATGGCCGCCAGTGTCGCCTGCCCGGGGTGAAGCCATCGCCAGCATCGTATCAGTCCGTGCCGAGCGCGGCCCGTCGCGCAGCGAACACCTCAGGTGTCTGCGGTTTGATGAACAACGCGACCAGTTCGGGGAACTCGCCCTTCACCGCCTTCTCGATGCGGGTGATGCAGGCCTCGATCTGTGGCGTAGTGCGGTCGTCCTCGAATTCGGCACTGAGCATGGCCACGACCTGCGCCGGCCCCATCTGCAGGGTTGTGACCCCGTTGGCGCGGCGCAGATCGGGATCGGCACCGGCCACGGCCATGATCCGCTGCGCGACTGCAGGATGCGCCGGCTCACCGATCAGCAGTCCCTTGGTCTCGCGTGCCAGCAGGAAGGCGGTCAGCGCCAACACGCCAGCGATGCACAGCGAGGCCACCCCATCCAGCACCGGCATCTGCAGCCACTGCGCCGCGAGCAGGCCCAGCAGCGCAAACCCGAGGCCGAGCAGCGCGGCGCTGTCTTCCAGCAGCACGGTGAAAGTGGTCGGATCCTTGCTGCGGCGGAAGGCTTCGAAGTACCCCATTGCGCCTTTGCTGCGCCTGAACTCCCTCAGCGCGACCCACCACGAGGCGCCCTCGAACAGGATCGAGATGCCCAGCACCGTATAGCTGACCGCATGATGGGTGGCCGGCTGCGGATTGCGGATGTGCTGGATGCCCTCGTAGGCCGATACACCCGCACCGGCGGCAAACACCAGCAGCGCAATGATGAAACTCCAGAAGTACAGTTCACGGCCGTAGCCGAACGGGTGCAGGGTGTCGGGCGCTTTCTCGGCACGCCGCAGGCCATGCAGCAACAGCACTTCATTGAGCGTGTCGACCAGCGAGTGCACGCCCTCGCTGAGCATTGCCGAGCTGCCGGACACGGCGGCCGCGATGAACTTGGCCACGGCGATGGCGAGATTGCCCGCCAGGGCGGCGTAGATGACGAGGCGGGAGCCGGTGGGTCGGGACATGGCGGAGAGAAGGCAGCGCGGAAGACTGATGATCGCGTCCGCCTTGTCCGCGGCGTGTGCAGGGCAGACGCCATCCACACCGCCACCCCGCCTGGGTCAGCAGGCAGGAGCCCGTTGCCGAGGCTTTGGTTTGCGCACCGCACCGGAGGTCGCCTTCATCGGTGGCGGCGGCGTGACGGCGGCCGGCGCGGGAGGTGCCGCAGGCGGCGGGGCGGGCGCTGGAGTTTCGGGAGTCGTGTACCAGGTGAACACTTCGCTGCTGGGCACGGGGATCGACCGGGTTCGCTTCTTCGGCGTCCAGCCCGGCTCGGCGATGACGGTGTGGCTGCCAAGGCGATTGAGCACGAACACATCCCGGATCTCGTACAGCTCCTTCCCGGGGCCGTCGATTCTGCGGCAGTTGGTTGACACCCCGGATGCCCGAACCATTCTGCAGCCTTCGCTCGATACCACCACGCTCTGGTGGGGCAGCATCCCCAGCTGGAACGTGCTGGCAGCACGGTCGAGAGACTCGAACAGGGTGCCGGCAAAGAGCAGGATCTGGCCGATTACCAAGGCAAGTGCGATCACCCGGGACCAGGGCGGAAGTGTCCTCATGCTCAGGATGACCAAGTGAAGGAGCGGCAGCCCGAGGGAGACCAGGAGCACTTCCCAGCCGCTCATCGTGGCGGCTGACGAATGGATGCCGAAGACCACGACCGCGATCAAGGGCAGTGTGAACAGGTAAAGGCAGGCGGAAAGCAAAGTCAGCCTCAGTGCCCACCAGATCTTCTTTCTTCGTAGAACGCTGCCGACGGGCTCATCAATGGGTTTGCGTTTCATGCCCATCGGCGCGAAGGCACCAACGGCACCGATCAGGATGGGGGCTGCAAACACAATGGGCGCAGCGTCACCAAACGGAGTGAAAAGCCACACATACATCCAGCCTGTTGCCAGGGCCGCTCCCAGCATGGCCATACTCATGCTGAGGCCAGCGGACGCCAACCATTGCGTCTGAGATGTGCGGACGCTGCTTCTGTCGGTGATGAATCCTGACTTCTGCCACTCGACCAGCACAGCGGCCGGGAGCATGAGCGTAAGGATGACCACGATGACCATCACGACCGAAAAGAAGACGATCGCCGCCGCAACCAGAGCGATATCGGTCAATGCAAGGCTGGGCAGGTAGTGGATCCGCCAGAAGAAGACCACCATCGCAAGGGTGCCCGCCAGCGCGAACAGTGCCTTGTGGGCGTAGATGTCGGTCAGGACTTTGGATACTGCCGGCCAAGGCGAGCCGGAAGGAGGCGAAAGAGTTTCGGGGCGGGGGTCCTGCAACGGCATCGCGCATCGTCCATGAGTCGGGCTTCACCCCCAGGTATCGGCCGTTCGCGAAAGCGCTTGAATCGAAATCCAGATCCACACATATCCTTGACGATGGCACTCGCCTCCTGTGCAGTCCGCCTTCACCGGGGACTCCTGGGTGGCGTCGCGTCCACGCGACGCCACCCGAGGCGGGTGCCCGCTAGTTAGGTGACACCAGGATCGCAGCATCGAGCACCGGGAACGATTGCGGTGCCTGGCCCGACGAGGCGACCAGGCGGATCTCCAGCGTCGTCGAGCCGACGCCGGCAGCATCCGCGCGCAGCGCCCCCAGCGTCTGCGGCAATGGCACGGCGAACGTCGTTGGATGATCGTGGCCCATGGCCGCCATGCTCGGCCCGAAGAACGAGACCGTGCCGGCGTAGTACGGGCTGTCCGCGCTCACCGAGGTGACATCTGCCGGCGCATTGATCAACACGTCGAACTCGCGCGTGTTGTGCAGTCCATGGGGACGCTCGAGGGTAACCTCCGCAATCAGCACGCGCGGCCCGGTAGCCGCCAGATGTGCACGAACCGCTTCGTTGGGGACAGCCACTCGTACGGCGCCATCAGCCCGCTTGCCGCGCACCAGTCGCGCGGCCTTGGCGGTGGTGGGAGCCGTTGCGGCCTGCTCTGCCGCACGCACGCCGCTGCCATAGACATAGTCGTAGTCGTAGTCGAACGCGCTGGTGGAGAAGAACTCCCGGGCCGGGCGTGTGCCGACGTAACGCCCCTGCGCATTGACGAAGAAGCGGAACGGCTCTTCCATGAACTGCTTGTTCTCCGCAGGGTCGGTCGGCATGATCGGGCGGCCGAAGGCCTGTTGCCTGCGGGTCCACACATCCCACAGACGGTCCATGTTGGCGTGGTGCAGGTAGAAGATCGGGTCCAGTGGCGACAGGAAGTTGGTCATGTTGCCGTAGGGACCGGGATCGACGGCGCCGACACCGCCAATGCAGTTGTGCACCTTGTTATGCGGGAAGCCTTCCAGTACCGAGAACTTGGTGGCCCCATCGGGCTGCAGCACGTGCGAAGTGTTGCGCGAACTGGTGAAGCTGCGGCTGATGTCAGGGTTGTTGAACTCCACCGGTGACAGGCCGGCACGGATGGTGTCGGCGGACACGGCGGAGGCCGTCTTCGGGTCGAAGCCCGGGTGCTCCCGCCAGAGATAACGGGCGCCACAGGTCACCGCGTACGCCGCATTGCCGGAAATGCCGGTCTGCTCCTTGGCGTTGTAGCCGGTGACATCATTCCAGACGTCTTCGGCGCTGTTGTAACCCCGCAGTGACAGCTGCTGGCGCTGGCCGGTGTCCAGCGTATTCCAGTGGCGCTGCAACGCAGGCTTCATGAACTGGGTGAACACCGCCAGATTGCGGGTGTAGGGCGTATAGGCGGTGTGGGCCGGGGTCAGCAGGCCATCGAACATGGCTGGCGGAATCCTTGGAAGCTCGGTCCAGTCCCAGTAAGGCATGGCGAACTCGCGGTCGCCGCTGAGCTCGCGGATGGTCTGCTCGAAGTAGCCGACGTAGCCGCGGTGCCAGACATAGAACCACCAGTTGCCGTGCGGGCAATCCATCAGGTGCACGAACGCATTGCGGAACCAGTTGCGCGCGTCGTCAGCCGGCAACGCCAGCATTGCCTGGATGCCGCGCGCATAGCTGGCCAGCATCTGCTGTCCTTTCGCGCTGGTGACGTTGTAGCGGTGGAAACGCGCCACTGCAGTACCGTCGGCCGTGCTCTGGCCACTGGCCAGGGCACTGGGCGCGAACAGCGAGGCCAATGAGGCGGTGGCAGTGGTCGCTAGGAAATCACGGCGTGTGTAGCGCATAGCGTCCTCCTTGGTGATTGGTTCAACCGCGACGGGTTACGAATCACTGCAAGGGCCCGCGGCTGCTGCCACGGGCCGGACGGGGACATCCAGCCCCGCCGCCCGGATCGACGGCCGCGAACGCGCCGCCGCACCAGGCGGCAGCAGTATAGGCACGGCATTGCGCCCGGATCTGGGCAGTACGCCACAGTCATGGCCGGCCTTGGCCGGCCGGGTCGACTATTCCGGGCCGGTCTTCACCCGGGCCACCCGCTTTCGATACTCATACACGTTGTCACCGCGGATCCGCTTTTCCTGCGTTCCGCTGATGCTGTCCACGCGACGATCCGAGCCGGTCACCGGCTTGGCATCGATCTCGGTTTCGTGTTCGAACGAATGCGATTTGTCGGTGTTGCGGTAGAACCGGTACAGCGCCCAGTACAGCGCGGTCGCGCCGGCCGGGCCTGCAGCCAACAACCAAAGACCACTGTCATCACTCATGTGCTGGCCACCAGGAAGGCAATTGCGAGGGCTTCGATGATCGTGCCGGCGGTCAGCGCCGCCAGCAGCATCTTCCACTGCTGCACGGGTACGCTGCCCATGGTTTCACCGGTCCGGCCGTTCACCGCGATGTAGTGCAGCATGCCGCCGTTCTTGCCGGGCTGATGGTACGAGTACAGCCAGACCGGCAGGTACATGGCCACCCAGCGGGTGCCGTGCACCTCCAGCTGCTCCTGTTCCCAGCGCACGCCACGGTCGTAGCGGCGCACCGTGCCTTCCACCTGCGCGCGGGCGATCGACAGCAGCTGGTCTTCCAGCCGCGGCCGCAGCTTTTCGACGTCCAGGTTGCGCTTTTCCGAGGTGAAGCCCGCCAGGTAGGAGGCGTTCCACTTCACCGCGTTCTTGGTGTCGAACGGCAGAATCGTGTTGATGATGTTGTTGGTGTTGGCGCGCGTGTCCAGGTTGCCGCGCTCGGCTGACGATTCCAACGGCAGGTCGTCCACGGTGAAATCGACCTGGCGTTCCACCTGGTAGACATCCGCGTCGTAGTAGGTCTGCTTGTTCTTCTCGCTGCCACGGGTGTATTCGCGTGTCTTGATCTCGCCCTTGCCGGCCACCGCCGCACTGACATTGCCGTCGACGATCATGTACGGCAGGTACACACCCACCACGTTTTCCGGGGTGAACTGTTCCTTGAACGCCTTGAGCGCGAACATCCGGCGCTTGTCGACGAACTGGCGGATGCGCGCGACGGCATCCTCCTTCTTGATATGGAACGGCAGCACGGCGTCAGGCACGGCGCCATTGGCGATCTGTTCGTTCACGCCGAACACGTGCCGGCACCAGTGGCAGCGCGCCGTCATCGTGCTTTCGGTGTTGACCGTGACTTCGGCGCCGCAACCGGTGCACTTGAAGGTCATCAGTGCCGAGGTGTCGGCATCGATATCGCGTGCGCCCGATGCGATGACGGTGCCACGCAGCTGGTCGATGGCTTCACCCAGGCCGAATTCTTCTTCCACCCGTGCGCCATGCCATTCGTGACGGCAGTACAGGCAGACCAGGATATCGGTACCCAGCTTGGGCCGGATATCGGTAGCGCCGCACTTCGGGCAGCGGTTGAGGCCGTCTTTCAGTTCGTCAGCGGAGGTGTCGATGGCGACCGGGTCGGGCGCCTCGACCTCGTTGCGGATGGCCTCAGGCAGCGTCGAGGTATCGAGCGGGAAGCTGCCGGGCAGGGGAGGGACGTCCTGCGGCGAACCCGGCCCGTCCAGCACCGCCGCCGGCAGCGGCGGCGGTGCTGAAGCGGATCGGGGCAGCGGCGGCGGCGTGTTTCTGGGATCGGACATGGTGGTTGCGCGTCCTGCGTCTGCTTACAGTCCCAGCGCCTTGGCCTTCAGCGCGTCGTAGTCGGTCTGGGTGATCAGGCCCAGATCCAGCATTTCCTTGGCCTTCTTCAGCTTGGCCACCGGGTCGTCGGCAGCTGGCGCGGCCGGGGTTGCCGGCTGCTGCAGGTTGCCCGCGCCGAACATGCCCGACGCCATGCCCACGCCGACAAGGCCGGCGGCACCGCCGTTCTCGCCTGCGGACTGGATGCCCTGGGCAACGCTGGCCTGCAGGTTGGAATTGCCGCGCGAGCCGGACAAGGCATCGGCGCGCTGCACGGTCTTCAGCAGCTCACGGGTGTTGGCGTCGTACTCGATCGAGACGATGGCGGTCTTGACGATGGCCAGGCCGCGATCGGACTTCCACTGGTAGCCCTGCTCGACGGCGGCCGACAGGCTCTGCGCAAAGCCCAGCGAATCCTGCTGCAGCTTGGTGATGCGGTTGCCCTTGCCCGGATCGTTGGTGTACAGGCTGAACGCCGGCGCCAGCGAACCCACCACTTCATTGAACAGCTGGCTGGCAGCGGCGTTGTCCAGGTCGGTGAAGTCGAACACCTGGCCCGGCTGCAGGTAGCTGGCCGGAACGAAGTTCTTCACGAACAGGATCGGGTCGACGATCTTCAGCGTGTACGAGCCACGGGTGACCGCGCCGACCTGGGTGTTGAGGAAGCCATCGTCCCAGTAGATTTCCGACTGGGTGCCGAAGCGGTTGTCCGGCAGTTCCTTCAGCGAAACGAAGAAGGCGGCCTGCTGCGAGCCCGGCTGGCCGCCGAACTTGAAGCGCTCCCAGCTCTGCTTGATGAAGGTGCTGACCAGGCCGTCGCCGGCGAAGATCGACTGCGAGTTCAGATCATCCGAGCGCCACTCGTAGCCACCCGGCTCGGCGACGAAGGCGGTGATCGCGCCATCCTGGAACAGCAGCAGGCCGTAGCCTTCCGGCACGACGATCTTCGAGCCGTTGCTGATGATGTTGGAGGAGCCACTGGTGTTCGAGCCGCGCCCGGCGTTGGTGCCGTGGGGCACCGCCGCGAACAGGGCTGCCGTGGACGGCAGGCCGGTCGGCACGGTGTAGAAGTCTTTCCATTGGTCCGCCAGCACGCCGCCGACTGCACCCTTCACCGCTTGTACCAGACCCATGACCCACTCCCTGTAGTTGCCGGACAGGCACCACGCCTGTCGTGCTCGGCTGACTATAGAGGAGGCAGGCTACGCGCGGCTAGCGGCCGGGCGAGTCCCCATTCATCTGGTTGTGGGGCCTTGGCCCGCCTGACGCCCCAGCCGCAGCCCGTAGCACTTGCAGGCGTCTCAGCGCACCGACTGCGGTACCCGGCGCAGCTTTCCAGTGTCATACCCCATTGCCTTGATGCGGGCGACCGCCTGCTGATACTCCGCCTCGCTCACCTGCGGCGTACGCGCCATGTACCACACGTAGTCGCGCTTGCTGCGGGCCACGATGGTCTGCGTGTAGCCCTCATCCAGCCAGGCAATGAGGTATTCGGCCTGGATGGGCCAGATGAACTGCATGCCCCAGACCGCACCATTGCCATGCTTCTCGACGCGGCCTATCGGGTGCATCGACTTCTGCGGTGACTGGAAGCTGCCCTTGCGATAGGTAAAGGTGGTCTGGATGCGGCCATCGGCCTGCAGCGCGTAGCTTTCCACGGCATCGAAGGCCTCGCGCTCGGGCCGCGACGGAATATGCGCGATGACATACCAGTCGCCCATGAAACGGGGCACGTCGACCTTCGGCGGCAGCGGGATGGGGCGGGTGTCGTGGCTGCTGCAGCCTGCGCCGAACAGGGCCACGGCCAACAGTGTGAACAGTGGGGCGATGCGCATGGTGGCGGTCTCCTTCAGCGCGGGCGGAACAGGTAGTGGGCGACCAGCCATTGCTGGCCGTCGTCGTAGCCGAACAGCTCGGCGCAGGCCATCCAGAACATGCGCCAGCGCTGCCACCAGATGCGTGCAGCGGCTTCGTCGCCATAGGTCTGCGCCAGGATCGGCAGCAGCTGCTCGCGGGCGGCATCCTGGTTGGCCAGCCAGTGGTTGGCGGTACGCTGGTAGTGGGTGCCGTCCAGCAGCCAGCGCTGGTCCAGTACCAGCTCGCGCTGGAAGTGCAGCAGCGTGTCCGCAGCCGGCATCAGGCCGCCGGTGAAGAAGTGCCGGCCCATCCAGTTGTCGTCGCCCTCGGTTTCGAACGGATACATCAGCGTGCGATGGGCGAAGATGTGCACGAACAGCGCGCCGTCCGGCTTCAGCCAGCGGGCGATGCGACCCAGCAGGCGGTCGTAATTGCGCACATGCTCGAACATCTCCACCGATACGCAGCGGTCGAATGCCGCTGCAGGCAGCTCCAGCTGGTTGACGTCGCGGGTCAGCACCTCGACGTTGCCGAACCCGCGTGCCTCGCACTGCGCCAGGATATGGCTGCGCTGGCTGTGCGAGTTGGACACGGCGGTGATGCGCGCGTTCGGGTAGCGCTCGGCCATCCACAGCGTCAGCGAGCCCCAGCCGCAGCCCAGCTCCAGGATGTGCTGGCCGTCGGCCAGCCCGGCGCGCTGTCCGTACAGCTCCAGCATCGCGTCCTCGGCCTGGTCCAGCGTCTCGCTGCCGGTACGGTAGTAGCAGCTGCTGTACTTCAGGCGATGCCCCAGGCAGCCCTGGAAGAAGGAGGCAGGAACCTCGTAGTGCTGGCGGTTGGCTGCATCCACGTGCAGCGCGAGGGGGCTGCTGGCCAGTTCGGCAATGCGGCGGCTGAATCGCTGCGACTGCTCCTCCATGCTGCCGGCCGACTCTTCGGCCAAGCGTTGTGCGCATAGGCGACGGATGCCCGCGCGCAGCGCCGCATCGGGCAGCCAGCCACGTTCGGCCCAGCCGGTGAGTCCGCCCTCGGTATCGGCAACCGGAGCAAGGGACGGGGTGCTGTTCATCGGAATCACTCCTTGGGGCTGCGCGGAAACCACGGGAAGAACATCGAGGTGCTGCGCTGGTAGTCGCGATAGTCATCACCGCGACTGCGCAGCGCCTGTTTCTCGGTGAAGGGAACGCCACTGAGGTAGCGCAGTAACACATACATCAGCACCGGCCCGGACCAGGCCAGCCACCACAGGGGCGACGTTGCTGCCAGCAGCACATAGGTGAACCAGTGCAGCCACTCGAAGAAGTAGTTGGGATGGCGTGTATACCGCCACAGCCCTTCGCGGCAGGTGCGGCCCTTGTTGGCCGGGTCGGCACGGAAGCGGGCCAGCTGGCGGTCGGCGAGTGCCTCGCCACCCACGCTGAGCAGCCACACCACAACGGCCGCTGCGATCCAGCCAGGCATGTCGCTGCGTGGGTTGCTGGCCACGGCCACGAACGGCAGTGCAAACAGCACCACCAACGCGGCCTGCGCCATGAAAAAGCCGAAGATCTTTCCCTGATGGCCCTGCCAGTGCTCACGTAGATAGCGGTAGCGACCGTCTTCCGCCTCGCTGCGCACGCGGCGCCAGAGATGCAGGGCAAGTCGGCTTCCCCACAGGCCACCCAGCACCGCCAGCGCAATGCGGGGCTGCAGCGCGCCATCACCCAGCCACGCAAGCAGCAGCGCGCCGGCCGCCACGCCCTTTGCCCAGAGGACATCGACGATGCCGATGTTGCGGTGCCTGCGCTGCCAGGCCCAGCCCCAGGCCATGATCAGCACGGCATACAGCAGTACCCACCACACGCTGCTCATCAGGTTGCTCCAATCAATGGGGTGTCGTGGTTGCCGGGCGTTCCGCGGCGGGCCACCGCGCACAGCAGCGACAGCGCGATGCACCAGCCCAGCGCCAGTGTTGCCACGCCCTGCCAGGCAGGGGGCGTGAAATGCACCGCCTGGAATCCGCGCGCCGCAGACAGATACGCCAGCGGCGCCAGCAGGCCGAGGGCCACCGGCAGCAGCCAGTGCCGCTGCAGGAAGGCCATCGATGCGGTCAGCGTCATCGCAAAGGCAGCCCACAACGCGAAGATCCACGGCGGCGGCACCCATCCCAGCGACGCCGCGGCGTAGTGCACGCTGCCGCTGGCGGCAGCGCTGCCATCCACCAGCCAGGCGCAGGCCAGCGCGAGCAACAGCAGGCGAACATCCAGGCGCGGCTGCGGCGAGGTGAGCAACTGGCTGCCGACATACACGCTGGCTGACAGCACCGCCGGCCATTGCCAGCCACGGCCGGCGCCGACAACGGCGCACAGCCACACCATCTGGTTGCCGATCACGTTGGCCCAGGTGCGGCGCATGTCAGTCGATCCGTTCGCCGTGGGCATCGGCTTCGGGGCGGTAGCCAGGCCGTGCCAGCAGCAGATGCGACACGCCGATGGAGCGTTCCAGGAAGCCACCTTCGCAGTAGGCCAGGTAGAACTCCCACAGCCTGCAGAAGCGCTCATCGAAGCCCTGCGCGCGTACCGCCGGCAACTGCGCCAGGAAGCGCTGCCGCCACGCGCGCAGGGTCAGTGCATAGGAGTGGCCGAAGTCCTGCTGGGCGATCAGCTGCAGGTCACTGGCCCGGGTCTTGGCGGCCAGGATGGCGTTGATCGACGGGATGAAGCTGCCCGGAAACACGAAGCGCTTGATGTAGTCCACGCTGCGCCGCGCCTGTTCATAGCGCTGGTCTTCGATGGTGATGGCCTGCAGCAGGGCCAGCCCATCAGGCTTCAGCAGCCGCTGCAGCGTGGCCATGTAGGTGTCCAGATACTCGGCACCGATGGCCTCGATCATCTCGATGGAGACCAGCTTGTCGAACTGTCCCTGCAGATCGCGGTAGTCCTGCATCAGCAACGTCACCCGATCCTGCAGGCCGGCCTCGCGCACGCGCTGTGCAGCCAGTGCGTGCTGTTCCGCGGAGATGGTGGTGGTGGTGACATGGCAGCCGTAGTGCTGCGCGGCGTGCACGGCAAAGCCGCCCCAGCCGGTGCCGATCTCGACCACGCGATCACCCGGCTGCAGTCGCAGCTGCTGGCAGATGCGGTCCAGCTTGCGTCGCGACGCACGCTCCAGCGAGTCGCCGGTATCGGTGAACAGCGCCGAGGAGTACATCAGGTCCGGCGACAGGAACAGGGCGAAAAAATCATTGCCCAGGTCATAGTGGGCGGCGATGTTGCGACGGCTGCCTTCGCGGCTGTTGCGCCGCAGCCGGTTCCAGCCACGCAGCAGCCAGCCGCCGATGCGCGCCGGCCCGCGTTCCATGCCATCGAGCAGGTCGCGGTTGCGTACCAGCAGCTGCACCAGCGCCACCAGATCATCGCAGCGCCAATCACCGTTGATGTAGCTCTCGCCGGCGCCAACGCTGCCGTTCGCGGCCACCTTGCGGTAGAACGCCGGGTCATCGATGGTCACGGTGACCTGCAGGTCGCTGCCTGCCTTGCCCAGCTGCACATCGCCAAACGCATCGCGCACGCACAGGCGGCCGTTGTGCAGCGGCGCAAGCTGGGCCAGCAGGCGCCGGCGCAGGAACGCGTCCAGGGTGCCGGGCTGGGGCAGGGTGGCCGAGGGGGTCATTTCGTTCATCGCGGTTTCTCGGCTAGGGAAGGATGGTCGTGCACAGGGTTGCGCTTGAGCCAGAGGCGCAGTGCCTGCCAATGGATGGCGGCGACCACCTGCGCGCTCATCAAGGGGTAGCAAGCCAGCACCCGGGCAAGTCCGCGGCCATCAATGGGCCGCCGCTGCATGCTCTGGGTGGCATCGAACTGGCGTTGGCCGTCGCGCCAGACCTGCATGTGCACGCGCAGGTCATCAGCGGGCGCGGTAAAGCGCCAGTCATAGGCACAATCCATCGGCATGAAGGGGGAGACGTGGAAGGCCTTGTCGAACTGCCAGCGCAGGGCGCGGCCCTGCCGTATCGCAGTTTCGACCGGAAGCACGTAGGCGTGTCGCTCCTTCCAGGGGGTATTGGTGATCTCGGCGACGATGCAGTCCAGGGTTTCCCCGTCAGCCTGGTAGCAGTAGTAGAAGCTGACCGGGTTGAACACGTGGCCGCCGAAACGCAGGTGGCTCAGCAGGCGCACCGGACCATCGGGGCGCCGCCCGAGCACCGTGGCGGCATGATCGCGCACGGCGTCGGCCAGGGAGAGGGCGGGATCGCCGAAGTAGTCGCTGCGGCGGAACTCTGCCAGGTTGCGGCGCCCGACCGACCACAGCCAGCGCCCGGCGAATACCTGGTCCAGCTCGTCGAGGTCCAGCAGCAGCTGCGCGATGGGATAGCGGAACGCGTGCGCATGCGGGTGGTAGCGACGATGCTCGACGTGGCCGAAGTAGATGGCGCTGGCGCTCATGCAGGCACCTCCATCCGCTGCGCGATGCCGCTGTGGAACGAGCGCGCCTGCAGCGCGTCGACCACGCGGCGGGCACTGCGGATGCCGTCTTCATGAAAGCCCCAGCCCCAGTAGGCACCGGCAAACCAGGTGTGCCGATGGCCCTGTACCTCGCCCCAGCGCTGCTGTGCCTGTACCGCAGCATGGTCGTGTACAGGATGTGCGTACTGCAGGCGCCGCAGTACCTTGGCCGGATCGATGGCCTCGCTGCGGTTGAGGGTCACCACCAACGGCGTGTCGCCGGGCAGCCCCTGCAGCAGGTTCATGCAGTAGCTGACCGTGCAGGGCGCAGCGGGGTCGCGCGGCACATGCGCGTTCCAGGCCGCCCAGGCCTTGCGGTTGGCGGGCAGCAGCGAGGCATCGGTATGCAGCACCGCCTCATTGGGCTGGTAGCGGATCGCACCGAGCACCGCCTGCTCAACCGGATCGGCGTCGGCCAGCAGCGCCAGGGCCTGGTCGCTGTGGCAGGCCAGGATCACTTCATCGAAGCCTTCAATGCCGTTCGCCGTGTGCACGCGCGCGCCCCAGGGCATTCGCTCGACGGCGTGCACGGGGCATTCCAGCCGCTCGTGTACCCGCCAGCGCGCACGCAGCGCATCGACGTAGCGGGCCGACCCGCCCTTGACCACGCGCCAGGACGCGCGCCCGGTCATCTGCAGCATCTGGTGGTTGGCCATGAACTGCACCAGGTAGCGCGCCGGAAAGTCCAGCACCTGTGCGGTCGGTGATGACCACAGCGCCGAGGCCATCGGCAGCAGATGCTCCTGCACGAACGCCTCGCCATAGCGCTGGCTGTGCAGGTACTGGCCCAGCGTAGGTCCCTGCTCCTCGCCGAGCAGCAGGGGGGCGTCCCGATAGAAACGCCGCAGGTCAGCCAGCATTCCCCAGAAGCGCGGGGACATCAGGTTTCTTCGTTGGCAGAACAGACCATCCAGCGAGGTGGCGTTGTACTCCACGCCGCTGCGCTCGCTGTGCATCGAGAAGCTCATCGTGGTGGGCTGCGAGGCCACGCCAAGTTCATCGAACAGGGCCGACAACAGCGGGTAGTGGTGCGGATTGAAGACGATGAACCCGCTGTCGACCGACATCCTGCGTCCGTCCACCGTCACGTCGTGGGTGTGGGTGTGGCCGCCCAGGTAGTCGTTGGCCTCGAACAGGGTGACGTCATGCTCGCCGTCCAGCCACCACGCGCTGGCCAGGCCGGCGATGCCGGAACCGATGATCGCGATGCGCATGTCAGTGCCTCGCCTTGGCCAGCACCCAGGCCGGGATCGGCTTGAGGCCCTTCACCAGGCCCAGCGCAGCCATCACCCGCAGGCCATACCAGCTGATGTCGATCTCCCACCAGCGGAAGCCCTGGCGCGCGGTGCCTGGGAAGAAGTGATGGTTGTTGTGCCAGCCCTCACCGAAGGTCAGCAGGGCCAGCCACAGGTTGTTGCGGCTGTCATCGCGGGTCTCGAAGCGGCGCCGGCCGAAGCGGTGCGCCAGCGAATTGATGGTGACCGTGGCATGGAACAGCACGACGGTGGAGATGAAGAAGCCCCACACCAGCAGCTGCGGGCCGCTGGTGTGCAACGCCGGGGCCACGCGCTCGAGCACCGCGCCGAGGCCGTACAGCGCAGCGGCCAGCAACACGGGCACCACGGTGTCGAACCGGTCCAGCCAGCGCAGCTCGGGGTACCGGGCCAGATCGGGGATGCGCTGCAGGTCGGTGGCAAAGGCGCCGCGGGTGAGGAACCACCCCATGTGACTGCGCCAGAATCCACCCTGGCGTGGGGAATGCGGGTCCTGCGGTTGATCGGCGTGGCGGTGGTGATGGCGGTGGTGTGCTGCCCACCAGAGCGGGCCACGCTGCACGCTGGCGGCACCGATGACGGCGAACACGAACTGCACGGTGCGCGATGCCTCGAAGGTGCGGTGCGAGAAGTAGCGGTGATAGAAGGCGGTGATGGCGAACATCCTGATTGCGTACAGGAACACGGCGACCGCAACCGCCGTCCAGGACACGCCAACCCAGATCACCCCGAGGCAGGCCACATGCAACAGCGCGAAGGGCAGGGCGCGCAGCCAGTCGATGCGGTCACGCTGAGCGCCGTCCGCCGCCACTTCGCTTCCGGCATCGGTATCGAACCAGCGCTGGAAGGTGCGCAACAGGCGCGAACGTCTGCGGAGGGGAGGCGCTGCGGATGCCATGGACGGAAGCCCGAGGGAGTCGATTGCCTACCTCTACGTGTTGCGGTGCCGGTTGGATGCAGACGATTGCACGCGACTGCGCTTTCACTTGGCCGTAACAACGCAGCTCGATACCAGCGGTCGCTGCAGTTCATCGCGCCAGCGTTGCTCCGGGTGCTCGGTGGCGGCGGCGGCAAAGCGCACGGTCACCTGCGGATAGTTGCCACGTGCATCGCGCAGGTTGCTGGTGCCACGGAACTCCAGCAGGCGGCGATCTGCATCGGCGTATATAAGCGACAGACGCGGGGCCACCGCGCCGAACCACGTGTCGAGGCGGACGTCGATGGCGTGGGCGGCAAGCCCCTGCCAGCGCACGGGGCCCTGGTACTGCACCTGCACGGGGTAGAAGCGCTGCCGGCCGGGCACCAGGAAAGGCAGGCTGACCGGCCTTCCATCCAGCAGCGTCTGCCAGTGGCCCCGCACGGCGGCATCGAAGCCGACGTCGATCACGGCATCCGCCGGTAGAGGCAGCTGCTTGATTCGTGATGGCGCAGACCTGTCTTCCTTCCAGTCGACCTGCACCCCGTCGCGGCCGACCACCACGCGGGCCGCCTGGCCGCTGCGGGCGTCCTGCAGCACATAGCCCCGCGCCTGCAGCCGCGCGGCGGCGGGCATCTGTTTGCGGGCGAAGGGTTGCCCTGCAGGGCAGAGGTACTCCACCCAGCGCTCGCTGCCATCGCCGGCCCCGCGCTGCCAATGCACTTCGCGGTAGGCGGCGGTTCCATCGGGTAGGGTGGCAACGCCCTCCGAACGCAGCAGCGGCGCCGCACCGGCGGCGCAGGGGGCGACCATCAACAACCAGGCAGCACGCATCGGGGCGATCCATGGGAGACTTGCCCGCCTGTACGGGCGGTGGCACCGGCTGGATGCACGCTGGCGCCCATTCCGGGTGCATCCAACCGGCGCTGCTGTGCGTAGAGACAAGGACTCCTCTTCACTCAACGGCTGCCCCCGCCGATGTACCGTCCACCCGCCAGCCCCTCTCTTTCCTTCGACACCGCGCGGATCGTGTCCAGTTCACAGCAGCCCAGCAACGAGCCGACGAACTGGAACGGCGAGATGGACGGTGTCGCCCGGCTGCGCGACCGTGATTGCTTCCTGCGCATCTACGACCACTTCATGCCGCGCCTGTGCATCTATCTGCGCGGCCTTGGCGCACCTGCAGCGGTGGCCGAAGAGCTGGCCCAGGAATGCCTGCTGCGCCTGTGGCTGCGTGCAGCCGAATTCGATCCTGCGCAGGGCGCGCTGAGCACCTGGCTGTACCGCATCGGCCGCAACCTGCACATCGATCGGGTGCGCCGTGAGCGCAGCTGGATGCAGGTGCAGGAGGCGGTGGAGGATGCTGCCGCTGGAGATGTCAGCGAACGCAGCAGCGCCGAGCAGTTTGCCGACCATGCCCGCCTGCGCCAACGCATCAACGAGCTGCCGGCCACGCAGGCGCGCCTGGTACGGATGTCCTACTTCGAGGCCAAGAGTCACAGCGAGATCGCACAGGCGCTGGGCATGCCGCTGGGCACGGTCAAATCGCACCTGCGACGAGCGTTCCTGCAGTTGCAGTCGAAGGTCGGGGGTGCATCATGAATCCGCACCATCACCTGCATGAGTCGACGTTGATGAGCTACGCCGCCGGTGCCCTGCCGACGCCCTTGAGCATCGTCGCCGGCACGCATCTGGAACAGTGTCCGCACTGCCGCCAGCGCCTGCGCGAAGCGGAGGCCATCGGTGCCGCACTGCTGGAGCAGACCCAACCGCCGGCAGCTGAGGCGCGGCGGGCAGGGCTGCGCGACGCAATGCTTGCGCAGCTCGATGTGGACCAGGCCGGCACGGTGCCGAGCCCGCTGCGGTCGATGCCGCCGGAACGGCCCGAGGCCGACCCGGACCATCTGCCGAAGTCGCTGCATCCTTACTTTGGCGATTCGCTGGGTCGGCTGGACTGGCGCTGGATGGCCCCCGGCGTGCATTGCATCCGCGCCGAGCAGATGCCATCGCTGATCATGCTGAAGATCGCGCCGGGAAAATGCCTGCCGATGCACAGCCATGGCCGCAGCGAACTGACCCAGATCCTGCGCGGCTCCTACAATGATGCACTGGGGTTGTTCGCGCCCGGCGATGTTGCCGATCTGGACGAGGACGTCGAACACCAGCCGGTAACGGCGCCAGGCGTACCGTGCATCTGCGTGTCCGCGCTGGACGCGCCGCTGGTGTTCAGTGGTTGGCTGGCACGGAAGATCCAGCGCTTCGTCAAACTCTAGGCTTGTTCAAGGTCAACGCATGCACCCAACACGCCCGCTGCGGATTCTGCTGACCGGTGCGACCGGACTGGTCGGGCAGGGCGTTGCCCGTGCCTGCCTCGCTTCGCCGCAGGTGGCGCGGACCGCAGCCCTGGTCCGCAGCCAGGCCGGGCTGGACGCGCGGATCGAACAGATCGTGCTGGAGGATTTCCAGCATGCCCGCGATGTGCGCCCGCAGCTGGACGGATTCGACGCCTGTTTCTATTGCGCCGGCGCGCCACCGGTCGGCACCGCCGAGGATGAGTATCGGAAGGTCACGCTCGATGCCACCCTGGCTGTAGCTGCAGCATGGGCCGAGGCGAATCCAGACGGCCGGTTCCTGTATGTCTCCGGTGCCCACGCCAATCCACACAGCCGGATCATGCCGCTGCGCATCAAGGGCGAGACCGAGACTGCATTGGCGCAGCTCCCGGTGCGCACCGTCATGCTGCGTCCTGCCGGGGTGCGCCCTGTGGCGGGAACCGGCACCCGCCATGTGGCATTGAAGCCGCTGTATCGCTTTGGCGGCCCGTTGATGGCGGCGGCGGGCCGCATCCTGCCTTCGCTGGTGACCAGCAACGAGGCCATCGGCCGCGCGATGATCGTGCTGGCGACGATGCCGGACCCGCCAGCAGTGCTGGAATGTGCGCAGATCAATCGGCTGGGTTCTGCTTCCGCAGACTGAAGACCGTGGTGCACATCTGCTGCACATCGCGGCAACTACAGTCGAGGCTCCTCCTTCTGTGACGCATCGACGTGAACCTGCAGCCATCGTCCTCTCCGCTTCGCCCATCGCGCCCCGCGCCTGACAACGGCCGCTTTGATCTGCTGGATGTCAACGCACTGCAGGATCCCGGCAGCGGCCGCATCGTTCATCTCTATTCGCTGGTGGCGCGCTGCCTGTCCTGCGAGCTGGTGTTCAAGGCGCAGGAAGGCGATGGGCTTGTGAGCACCTCTGCCGCACGGGTGCTGCGCTGCCCGACCGGCTGCGGTGAGCAGGCCTTCAGGGGCAGCGCGCTGCGTCAGTGGCGGCAGGCGCCACACGCTCTGTAAGCATTACCCGGCTAAAGCACGGCCGGATTGGCCTGCCACACGGCGTAGTTGAGCGCGCTGGCGAACGCCACCCATGCCAGGTAAGGCAGCAGCAGCCACGCCGCTGCCGGGCGCACGCGATGGAAGGCGACCACGGTGGCCACGATCAGCACCAGCAACAGCAGGATGTCAGCAAACGCCAGCGCCCCCTGCTTCCAGCCGAAGAACAGCCAGCTCCACAGCACATTGAGCGCCAGCTGCAGCAGGTAGAGCACCAACGCAGGCGTGGCCGCGCGCCATCCGCCCTGGCGCCAGACCAGCCACGCGGCCAGCGCCATCAGCGCGTACAGCAGCGTCCACACCGGGCCAAACACGCTGGCAGGCGGCGCCCATGCCGGCAACGCGAGGCCTGCGTAGAACTCCGCTGCAGAAATGGAGGCGCGCGCGCCCAGCGCGGCGGCCAGAAAAGTGACGATGGCCCAGCCCAGAAGACCAACTGCCTGCCTGCGGACGTTCATGGTGTATCTCCTCCAGCACAAGTGCGGACTGCGGTAGTGCGTTGTACGTAAACGCGCCGCGACTGGATGCAGCCTTCGGTTCAGTCGGCCGTGCCGCCGTCGCTGGCCGCTGCAGCACCGGGCAGCAGCGCTGGCCGCTCCTCGAACCACTCGCGCGCGCCGGCCAGGTGCCATTGCCGGCGCTGGCCATCCAGCTCGATGCCGGCACCCAGCAGGCCCCAGCGCAGGTAGAGGTCGCCGCGCTTGCGCTGCTCCAGCAGATCCAGCCGCGCACGCAGTGAAAGCCGCTCGTTTTCCGCCTGCAGTCCATCCAGTACCAGATGCCCGGTTCGCCAGCGCAGTCGGGTGTGCGCATCCACCTGGCCGGAATCGAGCAGGGACAACGCCCAGCGCGGGTAATCGCTGCGCTCGGCAAACAGCGCCAGCAGCGGGCCGGCGTCGCGCATGGCGAGGTCCGCACGTGCGTCCACCTGGAAGGGTGACTGCGCATCGATGTCGCCGCGGGCGATGGTGACCCGGCCCCACCACGGTTGTGGTCGCTGCTGGTCACCCACCTGCACATTGCGCAGCTCGATCACGCTCCCGCCCAGATCGAACCGGCGCTGGCTGAAATCGCCGCGTCGCAGCCTGCCATTCACGCGCGCGTCGCCCTGCAGGTCGAGCCCGGCGACCTGCAGCCGTGCGCGTTGACTGCGCAGGCGCACGCTGCCGTTGCCGACCCGTCCCTGGGTATCAAGTTCAACGTCGCCGCTCACCTTGCCAGCGCCCCCCTGCAGCCGGACCTGGCCGTTGCCCAGGTAGCGGTTGTAGGCGGTGAGGTCTGGAATGGTTGCGTCGTCGAAGCGCAGCTGCGCGCGCACTCCCTTGCGCAGTTCGCGCAGACGGCCGTCACCGGTGAGTGTCAGCGCCAGATCGCGACCATCGAACAACGTGGCACCTTTGGCGCCGCCGGCATGGGCGCTGAACGTAGGAAGCTTCACCGCCAGTACGGCGCGCGTCGGCGTTCCGGCCTGCAGTTGTCCATGGGCGCTGGCCGTTCCCTGCAGGTGCACGCCGGCCACCTCGGCCACCGCCCGTGCCGCTGGAATATCGACGCTGCTGCCGGCGGCCAGCTCGCCGTTCTGCAGGCGCAGGTCCGCGCGCAGCACGCCGCCGCCCTGCAGCTGGAACCAGGGCTTCTGCACGAACAGCGCGGGAATCCAGTTGAGCGAGGTGAAGGTCCATTCGCCCTTGACCGTGCCAGAGGTGCGTCCCAGCACCTCGCTGGGATCGGCAAATGGAATGTGTCGCCCGGCGATGATCAGATCCGCATCGAGTGCAGCACCGGTGCCATCGCGTTGCGGCAATCGCGCCTGCAGACGGATATCGCGAGCGGCATCCAGCTGTATCGCCAGCGTTCCACGGTCCGGTGCGCCGGCCCCTACCTGCAACGGAACCCGCCAGACGGCATGGCTGCCCGGCTGCAGCGCGCCCTGGTCAAGGGTAAGCGAGGCCTGCAACTGCCCCGGTACGGCAGCGCTGGCAACGGTGGGTCGTTGCGTGTCCGTATCCAGGCGCAAGCCCTGGCTGCGCGCCTGTACCTCCAGCACCGCATGCAGCAGGCCCAGTTTTTCCAGGCCAGGCGCCTGGTCGCGGTAGTGTCGTGGATAGGAGAACTGCGACTGCAACTGCATGTCGCCAAGCAGCTGGGTGCCGTCGAGGCTGACATCGGCATCCGCGAAAGACACCTCCGAGTCCAGCAGCTCCGATGGCCCGCCGCGCAATTGCTTGACGAAGCCGACGGTGCCGCTGCCCTGGCCGACGATCAACAGCTTGCCCGTTCGGACGCTGCGGATGCTGTCGCTGTGAATGGCATCGAATCGCAACGTCCAGCCGCGATCACCGCGTGGCGGTGAGGGAATGGCCTCATCCACACGCGCGATCTCGGCGGCCACACCGGTCGCGTGCAGCGACGGCACGCGCACTTCACGCCGGAACAGTGGCAGCAACGCCAGGCGGGCACTGGCCCGGTCTGCGCGCAGCACATACACCGTGTGATTGACGTGGCCGCGCATCTGCACGTTCCAGGCGATGACATGTCCCGGCAGCAGCGTGATCGCGGGCCCGGTGGTCATCACGAACTTGTGCGGCTTGCGATTGGTGACCTGATCGAACAGCGGCGTATTGAGAAAGACATTGCCCGCGAGCAGGTACAACAGATACAGGCCCAGCAGGACGGTCAGCAGCGTGCGGCCGTGACGGAACCATTGCTGCGGCGGGGCGAGGGAGCGGGGCATGAACCCTCGGCGTGGAATGAGATGACCATCACTATCGTGGATGCCGCTGCGGCGCGATGTGAACGTGCTGCGCACGCTGCGCCCTATAATCGGCGTGTCTCTGTTCAAGGAGGTCACGGCATGAATGCCCAGACCAGCAAGGAAGGCGCAACCCTGGATGCGCCACGCGATGCCGCCGCGGCGTCGTTCGATCCGACTTACACCTCGGCCAACAGCGAGGTCCGCGCTGCCGCCGGCGGTTACTCGGTCACGTTGAACGAGGGCGATGGGGCGTTGAAGGTGGGCGCCGAGCAGAAACGCGCAGCGTCCAGTCTTGCATCGCAGTTCCAGGGCACGTCGCTGAACATGGCCGGCAGCCCGACAGCCGACGGTGGCAGGGACTACCTGCTGACGATGGAGTCGGTGGTCGGTGCAAGCGTGAAAAGTGCAGGCTTCCAGGACACCAGCAGCACCGGCGTACGCGGGCGCTACAGGGTCAGCCTGCCCAGCGACGCGGTGGACGTCGATCCCACCCGCATCAATCCTTTCGATCCGCAGACCATTCCCAACGGTGGCAGCGTCACCCTGGATGGCCAGCAGTTCACTGGCACTGCACTGGAAGGCAGTTTCCGCAACATCGCCATGCAAACCCAGACGACCGAGGCGAGCGGTGCCAGCTACCGCGTGGATCGCCTGGATGATGGCCGGGTGCGCGTCACCACCGGGCCGAACGAGGCGGTCGAAGCCTTCAACGGCATGGGATTCACTGCAGGCAGGTTCAGCGCGATCGCCGGTCGCCAGGACGCGCTCGGCCACTCGGCTGTCCGCACTGCGACCTTCGACATCAATCAACCCGAAGGCCGCCAGGCCTATGAACAGTTCATCGACAACGGCACGCTGAACAGCCAGACCGCGGGCGTGCAGGATCTGGCCACGGTCGAGCGGCTGGGCATGAGTTCGCAGACGCGGCTGAAGGTCGGCTACGGCGACACGTTTGGTGTCGACCTGGCCGGTGCACGCAACAGCGGTGACGTGGTGCAGGTCAGCCGCGAAGACGGCAGCCGCACCGAACTGCGCAGCGTGCAGTACAGCGGCAACCTGCCGGCAACCCGGGTCAGCGCTTACGGCGCCGATGGCCAGGAGGACACGGCGCAGCGCCGCTACGAATTCACCTTCGACCTGCGCGGGCATGCGCAGGGCGAACAGATTGCCGGGATGGTCAACGCGGCGCTGTCCGGCGACCCCGCCGGCGATCGCGGGCCGATGAAGGCTGGCGAGCTGAACACCCTGAGCTTCAGCGAGGCCCAGATGCGCACGCTGATGGAGCGCACCCAGTCGATGGTCAAGGACAACCCGATGCTCGGGCCATCGTGGCAGGCGCTTGCCGAGGACGGCAGCGGCAAGCCGCAGCAGGACGTGGATGCCTTTGCCCAGGGGCTGGCACGCAACCAGGGGCAATCCACCTACGGCATGGCCGAGCGCATGTTCCACATTGCCGCGGCGGGCGGCAAGGATCTGCAGAAGATCGACGCGGCGGTGCAGGGCGAGCACCTGCAGTCACTGGCGCCGCCGTCACCGCTGCTGCCGCGGCAGGATCCACGGCACGCCGCCAGCCCGGACCATGGCCTGTGGCTGCAGAGCCAGGGCGCGGTCAGCAGCCTCGACCAGGCGATGGGGCGCCAGCCCGATGCGATGAGTGAACGGCTGGGGATGGCGCTGCTGGTCGCGGCCAAGGACAAGGGCATGCAGCGGATCGACGAGGCCGTGCTCAGCGACGATGGCCGCTATGCATTTGCAGTGCAGGGCCAGCCGCACGCCGCGGATCGCCAGATCGCCCGCACCGAGACCGCGCAGGCAGTGGCCATGCCGGTCGAAGACCAGGTACGCAGGCTGCAGGACGCACCCGGGCGGACCGACGCCACCCAGCAGGATGCGCAACAACAGGAGCAGGCGGTACAGGAGCAGACCGCGCGGGCCATGGCGCGCTGACGCGCGCACGGGGCCAGCCGCCTGCCGGGCACGGTCACCGCGCGAAGGAGCCCTCCGGCGGGCACTGGCGCTCGGCTGAATCGACGACCATGCCCAGGTAGGGTTCGCCGATGCCCTGCGCGGCCAGCGACCGGCGCTGCCACGCTTTCGTGGCGGGCACGTCGCTGCTGAGGCAGGCATGGCGGGCTGCCGCCTCCAGGTTCCATGCGGTGGGGTACTCGGCGAGGATGTCTTCCCAGCCCTGCCGCATCAGCGGCCAGTCGACTGCCGAGTTCTGGAACAGCTGCTGCCCCGACACGCCTTCGCTGACCGATGCGTACAGGCGTGCATACAGGCTGGCGCGGCGGCGCGTGGATGTTCGTGCGATGGCATGCCGGGCGAAGGCTTCCATCTGCTGGGTATCGCCCTGCCAGTGCGGGGTGAAGCGCTGCATCGCGATCAGATACAGCGGGTCATAGTCGGGAAACAGCCTGCTGCCTTCGTCGACCAACGCCATGAAGGCTGCTTCGTCCACGCCTTGCCGCAACGCGATCAGGAGGGACATTTCGTACCAGTAGGGGTCGCGCTTGGCGATCGCCTTGTGCTCCTGCATATAGGCTGCTGCCACCGCGTTGTACTCGTTGAACTGCTGCCAGTCCTGCGCCGTCACCTCGTTCGCATAGCCATCGCCACGGAAGCTCCAGGCCAGGTTGAGCGGCACCCGCGCGGCCACCAGGTGCGCCGACGGAGAACGCGGTGATTGCCGGATCCAGCGTGCGGCCCACGCGGTCCAGTCATTCCACTGCTGCACGTCCTGATGCGCGGTGCCGATGCGCCGTGACATGCAGATGTAGAAACGGCCGAGGTTGGAATAGCCGCTGGCGTTGCGCTGGCCCTTGCGGAAGCGCTCGGCCATGGCATCCAGCGCTTTGAAGTCGTCGGCGTCCATCAGCGGCGCTACCTGTTCGCACAGGGCCAGTGAATCGGGATCTTCCGCAGCCCAGGCGGGCGAAACGGAAAGACAGGCCACGCTCAACAGCGTGCCGACGAAGTGCATCCTGCGCATCGGGGTCATCCTTGAAGTTGGGGGGGCCGGGAGCGGCTTCAAGGCCGGCTGCGGCAAGCGCAGTATCCCACTGCCCGCTATCCATCGGAAGCGCCGCCGGCATCTGCGCTACGCTGGGCGCATGCCCCAGAGCCCCGAACTGCTGCGCCGCCTGTTGCGCGCCAAGGACCACATGGACCGGGCCAGCCACGAAGACTGGCCGGTGGCACGGTTGGCGCAGGTCAGTGCGGTCTCTACAGCCCATTTCGCGCGTTCCTTCAAGGACGCCTTCGGGATGCCGCCGCACCGCTACCTGCTCAGTCGGCGCATCGAGCGCGCCGTCGCTCTGCTGCGCGATACCGACCTGCCGATCACCGAGATCGCACTGCAGACCGGCTGGACCAGCCTGGGCACCTTCGGCCGGATCTTCCGCGATATCACCGGCGACAGCCCCGGCGCCGTCCGCGACAGTGAGCGCGCCCGTGCTCCGGTGCAGGGCCCGGTACCGGAGTGTCATGCGCGTGCTGCGCAGCGCCCGGACCTGAAGATCGCAGTTTTGGAGAAGCGCCGCCGCAGCGGCCTTGTTAGCGTAGATCCCACCTGAGGGAGGATCCTATGACTGGCATGGTGAATGTGGTCGGCCTGTATGTGCACGACCAGGACGCAGCGCTCGATTTCTACGTCAACGCGCTCGGCTTCAAGGTGCACACCGACGTGGGCAACGGCGACTATCGCTGGCTTACGGTGCATTCGGGCGACGAGGGTGGCTTCCAGCTCGGGCTGTTCAAGCCGGGACCGCCAGTTCACGACGCGGCCACCGCGCTGACCCTGCAGCAGATGGTGGCCAAGGGCGCGATGCCGCCGCTGGTGCTGGCGGTGGACGATTGCCGCGCCAGCTACGAACAACTGCTGGCCCGTGGCGTGGAATTCACCCAGGAGCCGGTGGAGCGCTACGGTGCGGTGGATGCCGGGTTCCGTGATCCGTCCGGCAATGGCTGGAAGATGATCGAGCGTCCCGTGAAGCCTGCCGAGAGGAAGCCGCAATGAGCGCCGGTGGCTGGGCGCGTCCGGTGCACCGCTGGACCTCGATCGTCTTCACCCTGGCGGTGATCGCCAACTTCGTGGCGCGCGGGATGGGGCAGGGCGAGCCCCCGGCGTGGATCACATATTCGCCGCTGCCGCCGTTGTTCCTGCAGTTGTTCACCGGGCTGTATCTGTTTGCGCTGCATTACCGGCGCGCAGCGCCAGGCGCGCGCGCCGGGGCCGTGCCTTGAGATGGGCCAGCAGAGATCATCCAGGCTGAGCTGCCAGGCGCGATAGGCCCGGCGGAGCGCATTCCGTCGGGCCATCGGGGGCTCAGCTCAGATCGCATCCGCTCGGCAGCGGCCAGCTGGCGCTGGGCAGCATGTTCTTCAGCGACGCCGGCGCGTTGATCGCCACGTAGCTGGCGCCCAGCAGCTCTTCCAGGTCGGCGATGGTGACCAGATAGCTGTCCAGGCTGCCCAGTCCCGCTTCATTGGGAATGATCCAGCTGATGGCCTTGGCGGTGCCGGTGTTCGGATCCTTGGTGATGATCGTTTTCCAGAAGAATTCCGGGGTCGGAATGCCATGGCTGGACAGGAAATAGTCATTGGACGCATCGCCATAGACGACGCCGCCATAGACGTCGACCGGGGCGATGTCCCGATAGCATTCGGCCACGTTCTCGGCCTTGACCCAGATGCCCTGGTTGAAGCTGGAGACCTGCGGCACGATGTTGGTCATGTAGTTGGCGCGACGGATGTAAGTGGCGTCGTAGTCCATGTGATTGGACGTCACCAGATGGCCGCGGTCATAGCCGGACTGCACGCTGGCATAGGAGGCCGTGCTGGTCTGGCCGAGGCAACCGGCCGGCAGCTCCGGATCCTTGTAGAAGCTGGACGGGCGGGCGGCCGAGCCAGTGTCCGCCACCAGGGTGTATTCGTAGCGGGTCGCACTGTGGATGCTGCAGTCATAGGTCAATACAAACCCGCCCCTGTTGAGGGTCACGACCTGGGCATGTGCGGCCCCGGCAAAGGTGCTGAACACAAGGGCAAGGAAGAACGTGGCAAGGCGCATTGCGGATCTCCATGGGTATGGGCAAGGCGCAGCCGTCCACCACGGCAGGCCAGGCCTTTCCGTGTGAAGGACGATGCGGTGGCAGGGATGGGGGACGCGATCCGGCCGTGGCCGGTATTGCCTGGGATCTCGACCGCTGCAGGGCGTTACGAAGGCTGTCGCGGTGTCGTTAGCGTCATTTGTTGACGCCAGCAGGTCAACGAGCAAAGTGCGAAGGTGTGACTGCGCGCAAGCACTGGGCTCCTGTCAGACCAGGGCGCCCATGCATGAAAAGAAGACCTGCTAATGGCGTGGCCGCTACCGGGGCAATGCGCGGTTGCAGGTGCCCCTCGGGGAATGCCGCGACGCATCACGGGCAACGCTGTCAGCCGACCTGCACGCGGTATCCATGGCTTCTTGACGGCGCCTTGGCGCCGGGCGTGGATACTGCCGCCGTCGTTTGCCGAGGAGGTTTGAAAATGGGTAGTGCCGAGACCGTCAAGACACCGCGCATCCTGCGTGTGGAGGTGATGCCGCTGGACTGCGGGGAAACCGCAGTGGTGGTGGAACTGGCATCGGCTCCGGGCAGAGCCTGGGAGAAGGCGCTGAAACGCGTTCTCTCCGAGACCGAGGGGCTCGAATCGGCGCAGTCGCGCTGCGATGGCCGCTTCGTCTACATCATCGGTATCGAGCCCGGTGGTCGCGGCACACTTCATCGCGTGAACCAGGTGATGGCCGCCACCCACGAACGCGTTGCGCCACGCAATGGACATTCCCTGCCAGCGCGGCAGCCGCCGAACGGTGCAATGGTCAGCGCCAGCCTCTGAGCAGCAAGGGTCGATGCCGGGCAGCGCCTCCTCGACAGGCCGGCCACGCCCGGCGGCGTGCTTCACGCCGCAGCCGACGTGTATTCACCGCACTGCTACGGTCCCGCCATCACCGTAGCGCAATGGCACTTGAATCTGATGACCCACACTCGGCGCACCGCGTCGCCGTCGGCTGCGCAGGATGGTCGCTGCCCACCGATGTCGCCCACATGTTCGGCACGGGCGACAGCGCGCTGCAGCGTTACGCATCGCGCTTTCCGATCGTGGAGATCAACTCGTCGTTCTACCGTCCACACCAGCCTGCCACCTACGCACGCTGGGCGGCGAGCGTGCCGGACGATTTCCGCTTCTCGGTGAAAATGCCGCAGGCGATCTCGCATGTCGCACGCCTGCGCGGCGCGGCGCCGTTGCTGGACCCCTTCCTGCACGCGGTGGCGCATCTCGGTGATCGGCTGGGCGCGCTGTTGCTGCAGCTGCCCCCCAGTCTGGCCTGCGACGGCCGCACCGCGTCGGCGTTCTTCCGGGCATTGCGTCGGCGTACCGCGACGCCCATGGCGTGCGAGCCCCGCCACCCCAGCTGGTTCGACGCAAAGGCCGATGCGCTGCTGGAAGACCATGACATTGCACGGGTCGCGGCCGATCCCGCGCGGGTTGCAGGGGCTGGCCAGCCGGGCGGAGCCAGGCACTGGAGCTACTGGCGGTGGCACGGGCAGCCGCGGATCTACTACAGCGCGTACCAGCAGCCGGAGCTGTGCAGGCTGGCCGGCGCAGCAACGCAGGCCGCCGGGCCGGGCGGGGCCTGGGTCATCCTCGACAACACGGCACACGGCCATGCCGTTCCCGATGCACTGCAACTGCAGGCCTTGCTGGAGCACGCCAATGCCTGAAGGTCCTTCCATCGTGCTGCTGCGCGAGGCCGCCGCCAAATTCAAAGGGAAGACGGTCCGCGAGGTCAGCGGCAACAGCACGCTCGACCTGGCCTGCCTGCAGGGCCGCCGGGTGCGGGCCGTGCGCAGCTGGGGCAAGCATTTCCTGCTGGAATTCAGTCACGTCACGCTGCGCATCCACCTGATGATGTTCGGCAGCTGGCGCATCGACGAGCGCAAGGAGACGCCAGCGCGGGTATCGCTGCGCTTTGACAACGGCGAACTGAACTTCTACACCTGCTCGGTAAAACTGATCGCGCAGCCGCTGGACGAGGTATACGACTGGCGCAGCGACGTGATGAGCGACCTGTGGGATCCCAGGCTCGCACGTCGTCGCCTGAAGTCGATGCCCGATGTCCTGGTCTGCGACGCCCTGCTGGACCAGACGCTGTTCTCCGGCGTGGGCAACATCATCAAGAACGAGGTGCTGTTCCGCATCCGGGTCCATCCGGCCAACCATGTCGGCGACCTCCCGCCGCGCAGGCTCACCGAGCTGGTCGCGCAGGCCCGCGAATACAGTTTCGACTTCCTGCAATGGAAGCGCGGGTTCGAGCTGAAAAAGCACTGGCAGGTGCACACCCGGCGGACATGTCCCCGTTGTGGTGGTCCGGTCAGCAAGGTCCATATGGGTACGAGGCATCGGCGCACCTTCTTCTGCCCGGTGTGCCAGATTGACTATCGAGTACTGCCGCTACCGCCAGCCGCGAAGAAGCGCACGCGGGCGAGGCCTGCAGCACAGCGCGGTGCCGGCAAGGCCGTGCGCTGAAACGCGGAGCGCAGGATCGGGCGGACGCGCCGTCCTGCTGCTCGTTGCGCGCGGTGCCGGCAATGAGGCGATCAGCGCGCGATTGCGAGGCACCTCGGCAGTGCCTGCCAGTGAATGCCGGTGATATCAGGGTGCATGCAACACCTTCCGGTAAGAGCGCGTCGGCCTCCGGGGAGCGACGCGCCGGACGGATGTGCAGTGCACCTGCGCTTACCCGGCTTACCCGGCCTTCGCGGCGTTGGCGTTGCCGCCGCCACTGGCCAGCAGGGTCAGCTTCTGGTCGGTGGCCTTCTCTTCCTCCAGGGTTTCCAGAAGCAGGGGCACGGCGTCCTTGTAGCCCAGCTGCCTGGCCAGCGCGGCAATGGTGCCGTAGGAGGCGATTTCGTAGTGCTCCACCTTCTGTGCGCCGCCGATCAGCGCCGCATCGCGCACGGGGCCCTTGTCGATGCTGTCGATGGCCTCCTTGCCTTCTTCCACCAGCCCCTCCATTGCCGCACACTTGATGCGCTTCAGGCGGATCCCCAACAGCTCGACCACCTTGTCGATACGTTCGATCTGCCCCTGGGTCTCTTCCAGATGGGTCTCGAACGCAGCGGAGAGGTCAGGATTGTCAGCGGCGCGCGCCAGGCGGGGCAGTGCCTTGGTCAGCTGCTTCTCGGCACTGTATATGTCGGAAAGTTCGTGGATGAACAGATCTTCAGCGGTCTTGATCGCCATGGTGTGCTCCGGAACGAAGGGAGACTTCACCGTAGCCGTGAGGCCGTTGGGATACGGGGTAGATGCAGTGAACGGCAGATGCCCAACGGGCGTGTGGTGCATGCATCCTGCTCACATCGCCGTGCTCCATCACGGGCAGCGCTGCATCAGCGCTCACCTGCGGCGACGGCGGGCCGCTCGGCCGCTGCGGCATGCGCACCATCGGCAAAACGCGCGTTGCTGACCGCCTGGTGGGTCCCGCATCTCCCACAGGTGAGAAGCGTGCCACCCGCCACCCGCTTCAGGTCCGCGTCGGCACGGGACACGTGGTGGCATTGATTGCAGCGGAAGGTGATCGAGGTGATCCGGTCGAGGCCGCCGCGCGCGTCGGCCGCGTAATCCACTGAGAAGACGTAGAAGAGTCCGGTGTCAGGCATGTGGTAATCCTCTTGGGTCACCTTGAACATGCCACCGCACAGGCGTTGTTGGCGTGAATCCTGTCGGGGTCCAATTTCACATCGCGCTGCATCAATCTGTCCAGGTCAGTCGCTGCGGAGGTGCCGGAATCACTGTTGTGGCAGAGGGTCGTTGGCCCATCGCAGGGACGTCCGGCGTGCCTGTCCGAGCCACGCCGGCGACCCTTCTGGATTCAGCGCTTTGCAGGAGACTCCGGCGGTGCCTCCTTGCCGCTGCTGGCGCCGGTTCCTGACGACTGGTCTTCGGAGGCTGCGGTCCCGCTGCCGCCGCCGGGCACGTTGCGCGTCGGCGCGCTGGCCGCTGGCGGGTTTTGCCGAACCGCATCGGCATGTTGTGCCTTATCGGTCGGTTCGCGTTGGTTGCAGGCCGACAATGCCATCGTCGCCACGGCACACAGCAGCAGTACCCGCATGGCCACTCTCCAGAGTAGGAAACCCCTTGTTTCTAGCGTTGACGGTGTTGTGCGGGCGTGACGGGGGCCCCTGCTTGCCGGCGGGAATCTGCTTGCGTTGATGCCGCAAAGCAGGGCACTTCGCCGTTCTGCGGCTGTTTCCACTCACCCCGCGACGACGAGCAGGTGCGTTACAGTTTCACCCGTAGGTGCCCCCCGCGTCGCGGTCAGGGGCAGCCGAAGACGTGACGCATCAGGAGTCCACATCATGAGTGTTCCCGAGGGATTGGAAGGGAGTGGGCAAGGCCTGACGCGCAGAACCTTCCTGCTGGCGGTCGGCTCGGCTTCGCTGTTGGCTGCCTGCAGTGGCAAGGCACCAGCGCCCGCTGCCAGTGCCGCCCCTGCGAAGCAGGCGGACGGGCGCTTTCTGCAGCTCTCGCAGGTGCTGACGGGCAAGACCGATCTCGATCCGGCGACCGCCGGGCGCATCGAAGCCGCTTTCGCCAAGCTGCATCCCGACATGCACGCCCAGTTCCCCGCTCTGGCGGCAAAGGCGCAACAGGTGCAAGGCCCTGAAGCACTGCTGGCGGCGGCGGGCGATGCCCGGCCCGCAGCGCTGGCCATCATCACCGCCTGGTACACCGGCAGCGTCGGCAAGGGCCCGCAGGCCATCACCGTTTCCTATCGTGATGCGCTGATGCAGCGGCCCGTGGACGACGGCCTTTTCCCGCCGACCTACGCACAAGGCGGCCCGGCATGGTGGACGGCTGAACCGCCGGCGGCGGTACGTGCGCACGGCTGAGCCTGCGCTTTCATCTCTTTCCCGTAATTGATCTGGATTCCCCTCATGAAAGCTCCGGTTTTCCGTGATGGCGACGCCGATGCCGATGTTGTGATCGTCGGCTCGGGCGTCGTCGGCGCATTGATCGCCCATCAGTTGGTTCGTGCCGGAAAATCGGTTCTGGTCCTTGAAGCGGGCCCGCGCCTGCATCGCTCCGACGTCGTCGAAAACTGGCGCAACGTCAGCTTCGAGCGACGCATCGGCAGCGACTTCCAGGGGCCGTATCCGCAGTCGCCGCTGGCCACCGCGCCGCTGTATTTCCCGGCCAACGACTACGTGGGTTTGACCGGCCCCGATGCCAGCAGCTTCCACCAGGGCTTCATCAAGGCCGTGGGTGGCACCACCTGGCACTGGGCCGCCTCCTGTTGGCGCCACCTGCCGGTGGATTTCAAGATGCAGTCCACCTATGGGGTAGGGCGCGACTGGCCGATCAGCTACGACGACATCGAGCCTTATTACTGCCGCGCGGAAGAGGCGATGGGTGTGTCCGGGCCGAACGACCCGGGCAAGCAGAGCCCCTCCGAACGATCCAGGCCCTACCTCGCCGACATGATCCCCTGGGGCAACGGCGACAAGGTATTTGCCGAGGTGGTCAATCCGCACGGCTACAACCTGGTGCCCATTCCGCAGGGTCGCATGGTCACGCCGTGGAATGATCGGCCGGCCTGCTGCGGCAACAACAACTGCCAGCCGATCTGCCCGATCGGCGCGATGTACAACGGCATCCATACCATCGAAGCGGCCGAGAAACTGGGTGCGCAGGTGCTGGCCGAAGCAGTGGCCTACAGGATCGACACCGACGCGCAGAACCGGGTCACGGCTGTCCACTGGTATGACAACAACAAGGTCAGCCACAAGGCCACCGGCCGCAGTTTCGTGATCGCCTGCAACGCACTGGAGACGCCGCGCCTGCTGCTGCTTGCCGCCAACGAGCAGAACCCGAACGGTATCGCCAACAGTTCCGACCAGGTCGGGCGCAACATGCTCGACCATTCCGGTTTCCACTGCTCGTTCATCGCCGATCGCCCGATCTGGCTGGGACGCGGACCGGCGCAGTCCAGCTGCATGGTTGGTCCGCGCGACGGCGCCTTCCGTTCGCAGTACTCGGCCACCAAGATCATCCTCAACAACATCAGCCGGGTGGCGATCGCCACCGACCAGGCCCTGAAAAAAGGCCTGGTTGGCGACGCGCTGGATGCGGAAATCCGTCGCCGTGCGGTCTTCGGCGTCGATCTTTCGATCAGCCTGGAGCCCTTGCCGGACCCGAGCAATCGGCTGACGCTGTCGAAGACGCGGGTCGATGGCCATGGCCTGGCCTGCCCGGATATCCACTACTCGCTGGGCGACTATGCCCGCAAGGGCTATGACGAGTCCTGCAAACAGTTGCGTCACATCGGCTCGCTGTTCAACGCCGAGGAATTCGTCATCACCACGGCGCTCAACGCCAACAACCACATCATGGGCTCGACCATCATGGGCGCGGACCCGCGCGATTCGGTGGTCGATGGCGATTGCCGCGCGCACGATCATCCGAACCTGTGGCTGCCAGGTGGCGGACCGATGGTGTCGGCCAGCGTGGTCAACAGCACCCTGACCATGGCCGCGCTGGCATTGCGGGCCGCAGACGCCATCGAGCGTGCGGCATGAAGGCCGTCACTGCGGCTCTGCTGATGCTGCTGGCTGCAGCCAGTCACTCCGCGCGCGCAGACGAAGTCGCCGAACGTGGGCGCTACCTCTCGGTCGCCGCCGATTGCGTGGCGTGCCACACCAGCCCCAAGCAGGGAAAGCCTTATGCCGGCGGCTACGCGATTGCGTCCCCGCTGGGTGAGATCTGGGTCAGCAACATCACCCCCTCCAAGAGCCATGGCATCGGCCTCTACAGTGAAGATGACTTCGCCAAAGCAGTCCGCGAAGGCGTGCGCAAGGATGGCGCCCATCTGTATCCGGCGATGCCCTATACCTCGTATGCCAAGCTGACCGACGAGGACATCCACGCGCTGTATACCTACTTCATGAAGGAGGTGGCGCCGGTCGACGAGGAAGCACACGCGACCGAACTGCCGTTCCCCTTCAGCATCCGCCAGTCCATGGCGGTGTGGAACCTGCTGTTCCTGGACAAGGAAACGTTCAAGCCCGATGCGGGAAAGAGTGCGCAATGGAATCGCGGCGCCTATCTGGTGGAAGGCTTGGCGCATTGCTCGAGCTGCCATAGTCCGCGCGGGCTGATGATGCAGGAAGTGGGCGGCAAGGCCTTCGCCGGCGGCTCGCTGGGTGACTGGTACGCACCCAATATCACCTCCCATCCCATCAGCGGTGTCGGCGGTTGGAGCGACGCCGAGCTGGCGCAGTACCTGAAGACCGGCCGCGTTGCCGGCAAGGCGCAGGCCGGTGGCGGCATGGCCGAAGCGGTGAGCAACAGCCTGTCCAAGCTGCAGGACGATGACATCGCCGCGATCGTTGCCTACCTGCGCACGGTGCCGGCCGTGGCCGAACCTGACGCCATGCGGGCCGCCTTCGCCTGGGGCAACGCCACCGCCACGCCGGGCGAGCAGCCGGTACGCGGTACGGGTGCCGCATTGGCATCGGGCGGAGTGCTGTACTCGGGTTTGTGCGCAAGCTGCCATGGATCGCGGGGCGAGGGCAGCCGGGACGGCTACTATCCCTCCCTGGTGCACAACACCACCGTGGGCATGACCCGTCCGCAGAACCTGATCGCCACCATCATCGGCGGCGTTGACCGCGACGTGCAGGGCGAACACGCATTGATGCCGCACTTCTCGAAGGGTTCGTTCGTGCAGGACCTGAGTGACGCCGATATCGCAGCGGTGGCGACCTACGTGCGCACGCAGTTCGGGCCGGGCGACCAGGTCACCGAGGCACAGGTCGCACTGACCCGCGCCGGCGGCGAGAAGCCACTGCTGGCGAAGATCGCACGCTTGTGGCTGCCGATGCTCATCGTTGCGGTGCTTGCGCTGGTCGGCGTCGTGCTGCTGGTGCGTCGTGCCTGGAAGAAGCGCAGGAACAGGAGGGCTGCGGCATGAAACTGCTCTCCTTGTATGGCATCGGCCTGCTCCTGCTCGCGGTCAATGGCCCGGTGTCGGCCGCCGAAGCGACTGCCACCGCCAAACCCAAACCAGTGGACAGCATCGTACAGACGCCGCTGAGTGCCGATTGGGCCGCACGCCTGTGGCTGCAGGACCACGGCGTAACCCCCAGCGCACGCATCGTGGTCGGCACTGGCGTCAACAGCGATGGTTACAAGGGCAGTGGCTGGTCCACCGCCGAACACATTGACCTGGGCGCGACGATCGATACCGGCAAAGCACTCGGCTTCGACGGCACGCTGCGCGTGGTGTTCTCCGATCGCTTCGGCAACGCCATCAACGAGCGGTCCACCGGTTCCTATATCCAGAACCAGGCCTTCTATGGTCAGGGCCAGAACCTGCGCTTCAACGAACTCTCCTACGAGCGGCTGCTGCTGGACAAGCGGCTGAGCCTGAAAGGGGGCTTCTACTCGATGGGCAACGATTTCGGCGGCTTGCCCTACACCTGCAACTTCAACAACAACGGCCAATGCGGGCATCCGCTGGGCCCGATCTACAGCTCCGGGTGGCTGGACAACCCGACGGGCCAGTGGGGCCTGCGGGTGAAGTGGAACGATCCCTCGGGCTGGTACGCACAGACCGGCATCTACGACGTCAACCCGACGCGCAAGCAGGCCAACAGTGGCTTCCGTGTTTCGACGAAGGGAAAGACCGGCCTGTTCCTGCCCCTGGAAGTGGGCTACAGCCATGGCACGTCCGGCGAGGACTATGGCGGCACCTACAAGGTCGGCTACTACCTGGACACCTCCAACGCCGATGACATCGGTGATCCGGCCGCACCTCGCGCCTCGCATCGCAGCGGTTCGTACGTGCAGGCCGCGCAGCGCGTGTGGAAGCCCGAGGGCGATACGGTGCGCGGCATCTCGGTGTTCGGCGTGGCCACCCGTGCCGACGCAAAAACAGGGCTGATGCGCTACTCGTGGGAAGCGGGCGTGAGCTGGCGCGGCGTGATCGCGTCGCGCGAGGATGATGTGCTCAGCCTGGCCTGGAACCGGTTGGATATCTCCGACCGGCTCGCACGGCATCAGCAGCTGACCGGAAAGGATGTGCAGAGCAACGAGCAGTTCGTCGAGCTGAACTACGGCGTGCAGGTCGCCCCGTGGCTGGTGCTGCGGCCAGCGGTGCAGTACGTGGCACGTCCCGGCGCCTATGCCAGCCGACCCGACAGCTGGGTGTTCACCCTGCAGGCGCAGGCAACGCTGTAGGCGCATTCAGGCCCGCGGCGTGAGGTGGCAGGCCCGCCGCCCCATGCTGCGGCGCAAGGTGTCAGCCACCATTCGCACTGGTACGGTCCAGCCCGTTGCACCACCAACGACGGGGAGAGACGACGATGCGCAAGGTATTGCTGCTGTTGATCCTGCTGACCGGGCTGGCGCCCACCGCCTGGGCCGCCACGGTCAAGACCACCCACCGCACCCTTCCCGGTTGGGATGGCACGCCCCTCGGGGTCTTTGTCATCGAGCCGCAGGACGCAGGTGGCGGCAAGTACCCGCTGCTGGTGATGCCCAGCAGCTGGGCGGTGCCGAGCGTGGAGTACGTAGGGGTGGCGCAGTCGCTGGCCAAGCGCGGCTACGTGGTCATCAGCTACAGCTCGCGCGGCTTCTGGGAGTCCGGCGGGGCCATCGATATTGCCGGGCCGGCCACGGTCGAGGATGTCAGCGCATTGATCGACTGGGCGCTGGACAACACCCAGGCCGACCCGGCACGGATCGGCGTCTCGGGCATCTCCTACGGCGCCGGCACCAGCCTGCTGGCCGCCGCACGCGACCCGCGCATCAAGGCGGTGGCCGCCCTCAGCGGATGGGCCGACCTGCAGGCGTCGCTGTACGCCAACGACACCCCCAGCGCACAGGGAATCGCGCTGCTGGTGGCCGCCGGCCTGGTCACCGGCCGCCCCGGTTCCGAGTTGGCCACGATCAACCGCAACGTCGTGGTCGGCAACTATCAGGGCGCCGTGGAATCACTGCTGCCGGTGGCCGCGATCCGCAGCCCTGTTGCCAGCATCAACGAGATCAACGCCAACCAGCCGGCGGTGTTCCTCGCCAACGCCTTCAACGACAGCCTGTTCCCGCCGGGTCAGCTGGTGGATTTCTTCAACCAGCTGAAGGGCCCCAAGCAGCTGCAGCTGCGTCACGGCGACCACGCCCTCAACGAGGCCTTGGGCGCACTGGGCATTCCAAACGAGGTCTACGACTCGGTGGGCGACTGGTTCGACCATTACCTCAAGGGCGTGGCCAACGGCATCGACCGCGAGCCGGCGGTGCAGCTGAAGTCACAGAAGGGAAGCTGGAGCAGCTACCCGAACTGGCAGGCCACCAACAGCGGTGCAGTCAGCTACGCGTTGACCGCACCCGGCGGCCTGCTTCTGCCCACCGGGGGCCTGGTTGAAAATGGGCGCAGCAATGGCTGGAACTACCGCATCGGCAGTGGCCTGGCGACCGCCGCCAATTCCGGCGTGGCGATGGTGTCCGGCTCGCTGCAGATGATCAACCTTCCGCCGGGTGCGTACGTGCCTTTCGTCGGGCGCAACGCCGCCGGTGTATGGCAGGGGCCGATCTACTGGAACGCACGTCGCCTGGACGGCGCGCCGGAAGTGCGGGTGACCGTCACCCCCAGCCGTGCCAACACCACGCTGTATGCCTACCTGTACGCGGAAGATGTGCTGGGCAATGGTCAGCTGATCAGCCACAAGCCCTACACCCTGCGCGGCGTTGCGCCGGGCCAGGCGACCACCCTCGATCTGCGGCTGGAAGCAAGCAGCTGGAACATTCCGGCGGGCAGTCGCCTGACGCTGGTGGTCGATACGGTGGACCTGCGCTATGCAGGCATCAGTCAGCTGGGCGGGGCGGTGACCTTCAGTTCGCCCGCGTCCGCGCCATCGGTGTTGAAGGTGCCATTGCACTGAATCCATGCCGCGCCCGCGGTTGCGGGCGCGGCAGCGCCATGGGCACACCGGCGGCAGATGCCGTGTGGCGTGCTCAGAGCTTGCCGGCCACCCTGTAGCGGGAGACACCCTGTTCGATCAGCATCTGCAGTTCGTGCAGCAATGCTGGATCCCAGGCATCGAAGTTGAAGCAGGACTTCCCCTGCATATGCTTCTTCAGGGCCGGGCTGATGCCGGCCAACAGCTCGGGGAAGGTGTAGATGGGCATGAAGTGGAATGAATGCCTGCGGCCGGACACCCTCACCGCGCCGAAGAACTGAGCCTTGCCCTTGGCATCTACGTTCCTGCAATTGGCGTAGAAGTGATCGCCATCATCGTGTACCACCAGAAGGTCGGCCTGGTAGGGAAGCAGCAGGTCCCGCAGGGCGACGAACAGGTTGGGCGACGGGCCTTCCATTGCACGATCCGACTCGGCGGCAGGTACGGGTGGGCTCTTCATGGACGTCATCCCGGAGGGGAATGCAGCTGCGATATCGTGCACGGGTTCTGCTGGGCCAGCCTACCACGGGGCAGTATGCCGACAGTGGCAGATGGCTATGGACTTATAGCGACGAGCACCTGACCATGGCGCTCCAAGAATACCCGCACAACCTGGCAGCTCGATGAAAACACTGGCCCTGATCGCACTTTCCCTCTCCATCTGCATCAGCCTGACCGGCTGCATTGCGCCGTTTCGGGTAAAGGCGCGCGAGTTTGCGGCTGCCGACGTGCCGTCGCCAGAAAAGCGCGATGCGCCCGTTCCGTCAGCGCCACCGCAGTGACACCCCGTCGTTCGGCATCACCCGCAGCACCGGCACCGATGTAAACCCTTTCCGCATTAGTGGCATCCATCAGGTGCCACGCTACCACCGCCAAACGAAAGGAAAGTCGCCCGTGCCTGGAATCCCACATGTACTTCTGGTTGCCGCCATCGCTTGTGCCACTTCAGGCGCGAGTGCCGGTGCCAATGCCACGCCCGTGGCAATCCCGTTTGAGCAGGACAAGGACCACCGGATCTACGTCCGCGGCAGCGTCAACAGGTCCGAGCCCTTGCGATTCCTGGTGGATACCGGTGCGGATGGACTGGCCCTGTCACGCGCCATCGTGCCGAAGGCATCGGTGGTCATCGATGATCGTACTGAGAACACAGGGTCAGACGGCGTCACCACGATGGACTACAGCACGCGCAACGACGTTGAGATCGGCGGGCTGCACACGCGCATGGGCGCAGTGGTGGTCGACTACAGGAACCGTCCCTTTGATGCGGTTCTGGGATGGAAGTTCTTTGAAGGGAAGGTGGTCGAGATCGATTACGACCGGCAGCAGCTGCTCGTCCATCGTAGCCTGCCGGATGTAACCGGCTACACCCGCGCCAACATCCGCTGGATCGACAACACGCCCGCAATCGAAGTCACGCTCGGCAACGGTGACGCCGTCGTCAAGCCCTGGCTGGCACTGGATACGGGAAGCAACGGCTCCATCGATCTCAGCTATGCCTACAGCTCGCGCCATGGGCTGATGGACGTTTTCACCCAGAAGGTGGGAACGTCCCGATTCACCGGCAGCGCGGGCAATGTCATTCGTGCCGTGGATGTGCGCGTCCCGTCTGCAAGCATCCAGGGGTTGGCCATCGGCAACGCCGCTGCGTCGTTTCCAATCGACGATGACGCCTCCACTGGCGACGGCACGCTCGGCGCGGGTGTTCTCCGGCAGTTCAATATGCTGCTGGACATGAAGACGGGTGAGGTCTATCTGCGACGGAACCAGTACGTTGGCGTGGACCCGATCAGTAAGTAGCAGCTGGCGCTGCTGCGGCGATGTGTTGTTTGGAACCAACCGCCTTGGCATGCGCGTGGTTCCCAACGCGGTAGTTGCTCGAGCCGCTGATGGCGTGCTGGGTGCAGCGTTTGCGCCAACGATGCACCTGTTCTACCGGGAGCGTGTCATCGACGTTGCAGATGCGCTGCCGAAGTACCTCGATGGGTGGGATGGTCCGCTTCATGTGAGCCCGGGCCACCAGCAACTACCTCCGGATCATGCAGCCCACGCAGCTTCTTCTTGTTGATCTTGCCCACGCTGGTGCGTTCCAGCGAATCCACGAAGCTGACGCGGTCGGGGATCGCATAGCGGGAGATGTCGCCTGAGCGGCTGCGTGCTGCGACCAGTTCGATGATCTCAGCCTCGGTCACATCGCTGCCGGGCTGCCGGACCACCAACGGCAGCGGTCGCTCGCCCCATTTCGTATCGCTGATGCCGATCACGGCGACCTCGTTGACCGCCGGATGCAGGGCGATGATGTCTTCCAGGGCGAGCGAGGAGATCCACTCGCCGCCGGTCTTGATCACATCCTTGATGCGGTCGGCCACGCGCAGGTAGCCGCCGCCATCGATGTTGCCGATGTCCCCGGTATGCAGGTAGCCGCCCGCCCACAACGCCGTTGAAGCGTCCGGGTTGTGCAGATAACCCTGGGTGAGCCAGGGCGTGCGTACCACCACTTCGCCGGTAGCGACGCCATCGTGGGCAACGTCGTTCATGTCTTCGTCCACGATGCGCAGATCCACCAATGGCACCGGGATGCCGGCCTTGGTACGCAGCGACAGCTCCTCATCCGGGTCGTCCAGGGCGTGGGCATCGATCTGCGCGATGGTGAGCAGGGGGCAGGTCTCGGACATGCCGTAGCCGCCGAAGATGTCGATGCCACGGGCCAGTGCCTGCTGCGCCAGTGCCCGCGGCAGTCCCGCACCGCCGATGATCACCTTCCAGCTGCGCAGATCGGTATCGGCAGCCGTGGCATCGCCCAGCAGCATATGCAGGATGGTCGGCACGCAGTGCGAGAACGTCACCTTCTCGCGGGCGATCAGCGCCAGCAGCTTGCCCGGCAGATAGCGTCCGGGGTAGACCTGCTTGATGCCCAGCAGCGTGGCCACGTACGGCATGCCCCAGGCGTGGACATGGAACATCGGGGTGATCGGCATATAGACATCGTCGCGGTGCAGCCGCCCCTGGCTGGATGCACTGCCGAGCGCGGCCATCGCCGCAAGCGAGTGCAGCACCAGTTGCCGATGGCTGAAGTACACGCCTTTGGGCAGGCCCGTGGTGCCGGTCGTATAGAACGTCGTGGCGCGGGTGTTCTCGTCGAAGTCCGGGAAGCAGGTGATGGGCGTGGCCTCGCGCAGTCCGGCTTCATACTCGGTCACGAAGCCCGTTGGCAGCGGGCCAACCTCATCGGCCAGCAGAATACGCGTGCGCAGATCCGGCAGCTGTTCGTCGATGGCTTCCAGCACCGGCAGGAATTCACGGTTGGCCAGGAGTACCCGCGCGCCGCTGTGATTGAGCGTATAGGCAATCTGCTCTGGCGCCAGGCGGATGTTCACCATCATCAGCACCGCTCCGATCATCGGCACGGCGAAGTAACTCTCCAGGTAGCGATTGCTGTCCCAGTCCATCACGGCCACCGTATCGCCGCGCTTTACCCCAAGGGTGGTCAGCAGCCCGGCCAACTGGCCGATGCGCGTCTGAAGGGTGCGGTAGTCGAAGCGGACCTTGTCGCCGTAGACGATCTCCTGCTGTGGACGCACCGCCAGCGGCGTCAGCAGCAACTGCTTGATCAACAGGGGAAAGGCGTTGGCCTCGGCAGCGGGCGTGTCTGTAGCGGTGGCGGACGACATGGGGGGCTTCCTGGTGGGCGGCGTGTCAGCGGTTGGAGAGGGTCGTGACCGCGGGAATGGACAGCTGCTCGCGCAGCAAGGGTGCTTCCGCGCGTGGGGTCGGCTGGATGAGCGCATCCTTTGGCAGCGCATGGGCTGGATCCTCAAGGTGACCCCACACCTGGTCCAGCGCCGCGAACAGGTAGGGCAGCAGTGGCACATAGCGCTTGCGGTAATCCGGGAAGCCCAGCAGCGAGTCGAAGTGCTGTGCGTGGTTCACGCGCCAATAGGCGATCTGCGCCCCCGCCTTGCGCGTAGATGGCACATAGCGATCGCTGGTCATGCTGATCGGCACCAGGCCGTCGTCCAGGCCATGGATCACCACGATCGGCACACCGCGACGCGGGGCCTGGGCGGTGGCCGCGGCGATGCCGGCGCGCACACGCCGTGCATCTGCGCTATCGCCATTGCCGAGTGCACGCAGGCAGTTCAGACCGCGCAGTGGATCAGCTTCCGCCCCGGCGGCATTGCCATCCACCAGCACCACGCCACTGCCTGGCGGAATGCCGCTGCCCTCGCTCCACCAGGTTGTGCGAGCCTCGGCGGTGGCCGCGCCGGGCCTGCCGTCTGCCCCAGCGGCGGAGAAGCTGTACGCGCAGGGATGTTCGCCGGCGCCGTAGCGTCCATAGGCTGACGAATAAGTGACCGCGATGGCGCGCCACAGATCGAACCCGGTCGAGAACGCGCCGGCACGAAGTGCGTCGGCACTCAAGCCAGCGTCGAGCAGCTGCTGCCGTGCCGACCGTGCCTGTGCCGTAGTGTCATCACCTTGCACCAACCCGGCGGATTTCAGCATGGCACATCGCTGGGCCCACACCGGCACGGCCTGCGCCGACATCGGCGGTTGCGGCAGATCGTCCTCTGCCAGCAGGGCACAGGGCATCAGCAACGCGGCCCGGGTAACGAAGTCGTACAGCGGCGGTGCGCCTGCCACCGAGACATTGGGCTCGCCGGCCACCATCGCATCGAACCAGTTGCCTTCGATCTCCGCCGCACGCAGCACGGCGCCACCGCCATTGGATACGCCAACGCCCAGGGTGCGCGTGTTGGCCGCCGTGAACGGGGCCGATTCGGGGTAGGCGCGGTCCAGTACCTGCAGGCCGAACTGCAGCGCCTGCAGCAGATGCCGGCCCCAGTCTGCTTCCGGGTTGTCACCCGAATGGGCATGTTTGAAGGCGATTCCCTGGGTGGCTGCCGTACCCGCAGGAACAAAGGCCAGCGCGCCTTGGCTGGCGGGCGTGCCGTCGTCCTGGAAGCCCGTCTTGGCGGCCAGGTCGTAGTAGTCACTGCCGGCGCCCTTGTCGGTATAGGCGACGGCGCAGCCATGGGCCAGACCCCAGCTGCCGGCTACCGCAATCGCGCCATAGATGCCACGCGAGCCGGAAGACGCAGCGACGACCAGGCAGCGTCGCGAGGTGTCGAAGGTGTCGGGTACCTGCACCAGTACGCGGTGGGGTTGGCGTGCGCCATCGATGCGCGCATAGGCCGAGAATTCGCGGCCGGGCACTGCCTGCAGGCTACCGTAGACATCGCCGAAACCACCGCCGGGAGTCAGGTCGGCAATACCACGCCAACTGCTCCAGATCGCACGGCGTCGGGCCTCGTCGGCGGTGGGCCGGGCCGGGTTGGCGAACTGGGGCGCGCTGGCCGAGCGCAGGGCGTCGAGGCCCAGTCCCGCGGTCAGCAGTTCATCGTCGCCGCGATGCAGGGTTTCCCGCCACTGCTCGAACACCGGAACAGCAGTGATGGGGCGGGGCGCGGCAGCCTGGGCGGCGGAAATGCTGCCCACAAGCAGCGGCAGCGTGGCGCACAGCAGCGTAACGGGGCGGTGGATGTTCATGGCTCCACCCTAACGATCCGGGCGGCGCACGCCAGCGTACCTTGGTACCCGTGCCCAACCGCAGGCGATTTGCTAACCTCCGCTGGACATGCCGACCCTGCTCATCGCCGACGACCATCCCTTGTTCCGCGCGGCGCTGCATCGTGCGGCCGAGGAGGCGGTGGCTGACCTGCAGATCAGCGAGGCCGATTCGCTGCACAGCGTGCTGGAAGCGATCGAGAGCCAGCAGATCGACCTGATGCTGCTGGACCTGCATATGCCGGGCAACCATGGTCTTGCCGGGCTGGCGACCATCCGTGCACTGCAACCGGGGCTGGCGATCATCATCGTCTCGGCCAATGAAGAGCCGCACGTGATCCGCCGCGCCATCGACCTCGGCGCAGCCGGCTATCTGCCCAAGAGTTCGGGGCTGACCGACCTGCAGTCCGCGCTGCAGACCGTGTTGGAAGGTGAGCGCTGGATTCCGGCGCTGCTGCGCGAGCCGGTGGCACGGGTAGCGCCCTTCAACAAGGACGCCGATCTTGCCGCGCGCTTGTCCAGCCTGTCCGCGCATCAGTACAAGGTGCTGAGCCTGGTGGCCGAAGGGCTGCTCAACAAGCAGATCGCGGACCGGCTGGGCGTGCAGTTGCGCACGGTCAAGGCGCACATGACCCGCATCATGGGCCGGCTGGGCGTGCGTAATCGTGCGCAGGCCATCCGTGTGCTGCACGAGATGGGGCTGAGCGATCCCTCGCGGCAGATCGAAGAGACGCAGGACGCCTGACCCTTGGTCACGGTGTTGCCGTCGCGGCCGTTGCCAGCAGATGGTTGATCGCCCAGCGCAGTGCCAGCGGCTTGAACGGCTTGTTGAGCAGCGACAGGCCCACGCTGCGCACTGCCTCGCGGGTGTCGCTGCCGGTGTCGGCGCTGAGGATCACCGTCGGCCGTGTACCGTGGACGGCGACAAGGCGCTTCCACAGTGCGACGCCGGTATCGCCATCATCAAGGTGGTAGTCGAACAACCACAGTGCCGCTTCCTGCGCTGAAGCACCCAGCGCATTGACATCGCGCGCCGCGATGACATCGCAGCCCCAGGAAAGCAGCATCTGTCGCATTGCCTCCAGGGCCTGCGGATCGTTGTCGACCACCAGCACGCGGATACCCTTGATGCTGCTGTTGCCAGCGGCGGGTTCAGTGCGCGGGGCCGCAGGCGGCGCTGCCCGCGCCACGGTGATCGAGAAGGTTGAGCCGCGATCGAGCGCGCTCTGCAGTTGCAGCGGCGCGTGCAGCAGGTCGGCAATGCGGCTCGCGATGGTCAGCCCCAGACCGAGGCCCTGGCCGTTGCTGCGGTCGCCACGATGGAATTCCTCGAAGACCACCGCTTGTTGCTCCGCTGCGATGCCGGGGCCGCTGTCATGCACGCCGATCGACAGGGTCTGGCCATGTCGGCGCACCCCCAGCAGCACGCCGCCATGGCGGGTGTAGCGGATGGCATTGGCCAGGAAGTTCTGCAGCACCCGACGCAGCAGCAACGGGTCGCTGTGCACCCACGCGCGGGTGCGCACATGGCGGAACTGCAGGCCGCGCGCCGCTGCCAGCACGGCGAACTCCTGCGCAAGTGGATCCAGCACGGTCGACAGCGCGAACGGACGCGGATCGGCGACCAGTCCGCCGGCTTCCAGCCGCGAAATATCAAGCAGGCCCGACAGCAGATCGTCGGTGGAGTCCAGCGCGCCACGGATCTGGCGCAGGAAGCTGTCCAGGAACTCCGATTCGATGTGCTGCGACATGGCATCGGTCAGCAGCTGCGCCGCATGCAACGGTTGAATCAGGTCGTGGCCGACGGCGGTGAGGAAGCGTGTCTTGGCCACGTTGGCCCGCTCGGCTTCATGCACCGCCTGCTCCAGCCGGGCGGTGCGGTCCTGCACGCGGCGCTCCAGGGTTTCGTTGCTGCGCTTCAGCGCGTCTTCTGCACGTCGGAAAGCGGTGACATCGGTGAAAGTGGCCACGTAGCCGCCACCCGGCATCGGGTTGCCGCGGATTTCAACGATGGTGTTGTCCGGGAAGATCCGCTCGGACAGATGCGGGGTACCGCGCCGCATGTGCACCACCCGCCGTTGCAATGCCTTGTCGCGCGAGTCGCCAGGGGTGTCGCCGATCTTCAGCTGTCCCAGCGCCCACGCCGTCAGGTTCGACACCGGTTGTCCCACCTGCAGCAGCTCCGGCGGGAACTTGAACAACGCGGCATAGCGACTGTTCCAGGCCACCAGCTGCAACTGCGCGTCGACCACGCTGATGCCCTGGCTCATGTTTTCCAGCGCGGCTTCCAGCAGGCGCTGGTTGAAGCGCAGTACCTGGGTGGCTTCGCCGACCGCACGGGTGACGGCGTCCAGCGGTGCAGCGCCACCATCGCGGGCCGCCTCCACCAGCAGGCGTGCCATGCCCGCACCGACCACGGCGGTCAGCTCCCGCTCGATGGCGGTGACCCGCTCGTCATCCAGCATCTGCCCGGCGTGTCCGTCCATCAGCTGGCGCGCCCGTTCCTGGCCGAGGAAGCGACCGGCCGTCTTGCGCAACGATGCTGCGGCGATCGCGTCGCGCTGCCGTGGCATCGAGGGACGCACCGCACGCGACACCAGCACAACGGTCGCCAGGTTGACCGCCAGGCTCGCCCCCATGCTGATGGCGATATGGCCCGGCTGCATGCGCAGCGAGAACATCGCCAGCCAGTGCAACCCGTCGGGGCTGGCCGACGGTGGCGGGGCGGGGATCACCATCGGCAGCAGTACCAGCCACAGCCAGACCAGTGAACCCAGCACGATGCCGGCGATGATGGCCGGGGAGGGCGTGCGCGGCCGGTATACCGCCAGCAGCACGGCCGGTGCCAGCTGCGAGAGCGCGGTGAACGACATCAGGCCGAAATCGCTGAGCGCCTCGGTGCCGCTCATCGCGCGGCTGTACAGCCACGACATCAGGAACACGGCGAGGATGCCGGCGCGACGGAAGGCCAGCACCCGCGGTCGCAGATCGGCGCCACTGCTGAAGCCACTGACCCCGCTCAGCAGGCGTGAACCCACGCCGTGGTTGCCGAGCATGATCGACAGGGTCAGCCCGGACAGGATCATCATGCCGGTGGCCGCGCTCAGGCTGCCCAGGTAGGCCAGCAGTGCCAGCAGGTGGTGGCCGCGTTCCTGCGGCAGGGCCAGGACATACAGGTCGGGCGACACCGAAGACGGCAACTGTGCGGCGCCGGCCAGTGCCATCGGCACCGACGGCAGGCCGATCAACAGCAGGTACACCGGGAACAGCCAGCGCGCCGTCTTCAGGTCCGACGACTGCCGCAGTTCAACCACGCCCACATGGAACTGATGGGGCAGGGTGAACGCAGCCATCGCACCGAGCGCGACCATGGTCAGGTAATCCGGCACCACTGCCGGCGGCGGCAGGTGCGCCATCTTCTCAAGCAGCGGCACGCCGGCCTTGTGTACCGAGCGCGCGGCATACAGGCCAATGGCCAGCAGTGCCGTCAGCTTCAACAGCGACTCCAGCCCCAGCGCGACCACGATGCCGCGGTTGTGTTCGGTGGCCGACGCCTTGCGTGCGCCGAACAGCGTGGTGAACGCCGCCATCGTCAGCGCGAACCAGAACGACATGTCCAGTTGCCAGCCGACGGGCGCGAACTGATCACCGAGCAGGGCGGCAAGCCCCTGGCTGACCGCTTTCAGCTGCAGCGCGATGTAGGGAATGATGCCGAACAGCGCGACCAGGGTAATGGTGATGCCCAGCCCTTGATCGGCACGCAGGCGCGCGACCACCAGGTCGGCGATGGTGGCACTGTTGTGCTGCTTGGCCAGTCGCCCCAGCCGCACCAGGAACGGCAGGCCGAATGCAAAAATGAGGGCCATGCCGACCAGTGTCGGCGGGATCGGGAAGCCCCACTGCACGCCCTGCGAGGCGGCCCCGTAATAGGTCCACGCCGTGCAGTGCACGCCCAGCGACAGCGCGTAGATGGCCGGCCAGACCTTCGACAGCCGATGCCCCTGGCGTTCCCCCCACAGGGCGACGCCGAACAGCAGCACGGTCCACGCGATGCAGGCGAACAGGACGATGGAGGGCGTCAACATCGCTCCAGTGTAGAGAGAACCGTGGCCGGCGGGCAGCCGGCCGGCGCTAGTCGGCGAGCACGATCAGCGACAGCTGTTCGGCGACCACCGCGACCTCGCCGGCGGGGATCACTTCCACCGTCTTGTGCTGGGTCAGCAGCCACTGCCCGGGCCTGCGTGCCTCCAGTGACAGCAGCTGCGAGCGCACCCGCACCTCGGAACGGCTGGGCACCGGCGCCAGGAAGCGGACCTTGTTCAAACCGTAGTTGAGCACGTGGGCGATGCCCGGAAAGCCGGCCAGGGCCGCCACGTCGTCCTCGACGGTGAGCGAAAGCAGAAGGAAACCATGCGCGATGGTCTGCCCACCCGGCAAGCCGGTCTGGGCGCGGGCCGGATCGGTGTGGATCCAGTTGTGGTCGCCGGTGGCGTCGGCGAAGGCATCGATGCGCGACTGCGCAATGTGTGTGCTGCCGCTCAGTCGCTCGCTTGCCGCCCATTGCCGCAGTGCCCGCAGGGCGGCAGGCAGCTCATCGATCGACACGTCGGCACTCATCGCACGCGCTCCAGCAGGGCCAGAATCGCATCGCGCGCCTCGGGCTCGGACAGCATCGGCGCATGGCCTACCTCCGGTACTTCAACGAGGCGGGCGTTGGGCGATGTGGCTGCCATCTGCCGTGCGACATCGGCAGGCAGGATGTCCGACAACGCCCCGCGCACCACCAGCACCGGCACCCGCGACGTCAGGCCACGCACCGCACGCCACAGCACCGGGCGCAGCAGCCACAGCAGCCACGGCCGCGTGGTACGGATCACCGCCGGGTCGTAATCCAGCACCATCAGGCCATCGCTGCGCTGGCGGAAGGTGCGCACGGCCATCGCCCGCCAGTCATCGGTGGTGAAGCGCGGGAATGCGGCCTTGCCGATGGATTCCACGTAGGTCGTAGCGTCAGCCAGGTCCATCGGTGGCACCGGCTTGCCGGCGTACTTGCCGATCCGCGCCAGGGCTTCGCGCGGCACCTTGGGGCCGGCGTCGTTCAGCACCGCCGCGGCGATCAGCCCGGGCGCACGCGAGGCCAGGGTGATGGTGACCAGCACCCCCAGCGAGGTGCCGACGAACACCGCCTTATCGATGTTCTGTGACCGCAGCAGCGCCACCATGTCATCGGCATAGGCGCGCGGGTTGTAGCTGGACGGGTCCGGCGCACGTTCCGAGCCCGCACGTCCACGCAGGTCGACGGCGATCACCCGCCAGCCGACGGCGGTCAGTGACTGCGCAAGGGCATCGAAGTCGGCGCCGTTGCGGGTCAGGCCCGGGATGCAGACCACCGTGCCACGGGGCGGTTGTCCCGCGCCCGGGGCATGATCGCGCGCATGCAGGCGCAGGCCATCGTCACTTTTCCAGTACAGATCATCGTAAGACGGTGTCATGCAGACGCTTCCTAGAAATCGTAACGGACGCTGAGGCTATATTGGCGCGGCGGCCCATAGAAACCAATCAGCGTGCCGACCGCCGGAATGTTGTAACCGGTGGTGCGGTACTCCTTGTCGGCCAGGTTGGTGCCCTGCAGCGAGAAGGTCCAGGCGTCGTCAAGCTTCCAGATCACGCCGGCGTTGACCAGTCCGTAGCCGTCCTGGCGGATCACCGGGCTCAGATCGGTGGTTGGCCACACCTCGCTCTGGTAGCTGTAGCTCACCCGAGCGGACAGGTTGCTGCCATTGGCCAGGTCGGTGCGGTATTCCACGTTCAACGCGCCCGAGAAGTCCGGCGCGTTGGTGAACTTCATCTGCTTGGCCACGTTGACGCCACGATCCATGTACTCGTCATACTTGGCGTCCAGCCAGGCCAGGTTGCCGGAGATCAGCCAGTGCTGGCTGGGCAGGTACTGGTACTCGATTTCCAGGCCGTTGATGGTGCCGGCGCCGGCATTGGTGAAGTCGCCGAAGAAGGCATCGTCGACGCCATCGCCATTGGTATCGATGCCGGTGAACACCGACAGCTGGATGTCCTTGTACTTGTTGTGGAACGCCGACAGGTTCAGGAACAGGCGTTGGTCGAGGAAGGCCATCTTGCTGCCGATCTCGAAGCTGTCCACGGTCTCGTCATCGAACGGTTCGGCCGAGCGCGGCACCGCCACGGCATTGGCGCGGATGTTGTAGCCGCCCGACTTGAAGCCACGGGTAGCCAATCCGTAGACCATGATGTCCGGAGTGATCTGGTAATCCAGCGACACCTTGGGCGAGACGTTCTTGAAGTTGGTCTTCTTGTCGAAATCGGCGGCGGTGGCGATCGGGCGCGTGAACGTCGCATCCGAGTAGAAGCGGTTGAGCACGATCGCGCGCTTGTCCTCGTCGGTGTAACGGGCGCCGACGTCCAGCTTCAGCTTGCTGGTCAGGTCGAAGGTCCAGTCGGCATACAGCGCGATGCTGTCGGTCAGTACCTTGCCACGGGTATCGCCGAACTGCAGGTTGAAGAAGTTGTTGCGGATCTGGCCACCGGCTTCGCCACTGAACTGGTACAGGCCGACCACGCCACGCACGCGTCCGCCGGCGTCGTAGTTCAGCTGCACCTCGTTGCTGACCTGGTCGTCGTGGTAAGTGCCACCCACATCGGCCAGCTTGACCGGCGTGCTGTCGAAGTCGATGTTCGCATCGCTGTCCGATTCGCGCTTGGCCACCACGTACTTCAGCGCAACATCCTCGCTGGGCCGCCAGTTCACCGTGGCCGAGGCACCCTTGGTCTCCACGCTGTTGAGGTTGCGCATGCCCGAGCGGATGTCGTAGCGGTCATCCATCGGCGGGTAGGCGCGCACGAATGGATTGGGTGCCAGCATCTTCGAACCGCGCATGCCGGACTGGTCATCGATCCAGTCCAGGGCGAACTGCACGTCGAAATCGTCGCCGGCATACGCACCCAGGTTGAAGCGTGCCGCATTGATCTGCTTGTCACTCACCGGCTGGTTGGTGAACGTGTTCTCACCGAAGCCGTCACGATTCATGCTGGCCACTGCCACGCGGGCGCGCAGACCGCTGTCGGCGCCACCGATCGGGCCGCCGATCGCCGCCTTGGCGTCCAGTTGGCTGTAGTTGCCCACGGTGATCTGGGCAAAGCCTTCGGTCTGGGTGGGCAGGCCGCGCGAGATGTACTTGATGGCACCGCCGATGGTGTTCTTGCCGTACAGCGTGCCCTGCGGGCCGCGCAGCACCTCGATGCGCGAGACGTCGAACACGTCCAGCAATGCACCCTGCGGGCGCGCGATGTAGACGTCATCCAGGTAGATGCCCACGCCGGGGTCAGCGCCCCAGGTGGGGTCGGACTGGCCGACGCCGCGGATGTAGGCCGTGACCGTGCTGCTGGCCCCGCGCGCCGCGTAGATGGTCAGGTTGGGCACCTGTCCATCCAGGTCGCTGATGTCCTGGACGTTCATCTTGTCCAGGGCTTCGGAGGTAAAGGCAGTAACGGCAACCGGCACCTCCTGCAGGGTTTCCTCGCGCTTGCGTGCAGTCACCGTGATGCTGTCCAGATTGGTCGCCGAAGCGGTCCTGCCCACCGCCGGCGTGCCCTGCGGCGCGTCCTGCGCCAGAACCGGCCCGGTGGCCAACAGCATGCCGATCATCAGGCTCAAGCAATTCCGTTTCATTCGGTCCTCCCCCAAGGCAGATGGCCCATTGCCACCCATGCTGCCTAGGCTAGCGGCGCCGTGGCACACCGGCGAGTGGACCTAGGTCCAGTCGGCAGCGGTCGCCAGATCCGGATACTGGGCGCGTCCCCACCTGGAAGCGCCGTATGTCGTTACTGATCGTACTTGCAGCGCTGGCCTTCCTGATCCTGGTGGCCTACCGCGGTTACAGCGTGATCCTGTTCGCGCCCATCGCCGCCCTCGGCGCCGTACTGCTGACCGATCCGTCGCTGGTGGCGCCGATGTTCACCGGCTTGTTCATGGACAAGATGGTCGGCTTCCTCAAGCTCTACTTTCCTGTGTTCCTGCTGGGCGCGGTATTCGGCAAGCTGATCGAGCTGTCCGGCTTCTCCCGATCCATCGTCGGCGCGGCGATCCGGCTGTTCGGTGCGCAGCGGGCGATGCTGTCGATCGTGCTGGTGTCGGGCCTGCTCACCTATGGCGGCGTGTCCTTGTTCGTGGTGGTGTTTGCGGTCTACCCGTTCGCGGCGGAAATGTTCCGCCAGAGCAACATCCCCAAGCGCCTGATTCCGGCCACGCTGGCGGTGGGCGGTTTCAGCTTCACCATGGATGCGCTGCCGGGTACGCCGCAGATCCAGAACATCATTCCAACCACGTTCTTCGGCACCGATACCTGGGCGGCGCCGGTGCTGGGTACGCTTGGCGGCATTTTCGTGTTGGCGGTCGGCCTGGTCTACCTCGAGTGGCGCCGCCGCGTCGCGTTGCGCAACGGCGAAGGCTACGGCGATCTGGCCACCCTGGTGAACGAGCCTACACCGTTCGTCGGGACTCATCTGGCACATGCAGGCATTGCCGTGCTGCCCCTGCTGCTGGTGTTCGTCTCCAACAAGCTGTTCACCCTGGGCATCCCGCACTGGTATGGCAGCCAACACAGCTTCATTCCGTCGATCATGGGCAGCGCCGCGCCGGTAGTGCAGGACGTGGCGAAGATCACCGCAATCTGGGCAGTGCTGGGGGCGCTGCTGGTGGGCATTCTGTCGGTGCTGGCGCTGGCCTGGCGCCCGGTGGTCACCCGGTTTGCCGAGGGCACCAGGGCGGCGATCGGTGGTGCGGTGCTGGCTGCCATGAATACCGCTTCGGAATATGGCTTCGGCGCGGTCATCGCCGCGCTGCCGGGTTTCATGGTGGTGGCCAACGCGCTGGGTTCCATCAAGGATCCGCTGCTGCACGAAGCGGTGACCGTAACCGGCCTGGCCGGCGTCACCGGCTCTGCATCGGGCGGCATGAGCATCGCCCTGGCGGCAATGTCGGAGACCTTCATCGCCAATGCACAGGCCGCCGGCATCCCGATGGAGGTGCTGCATCGTGTTGCCGCGATGGCATCCGGCGGCATGGACAGCCTGCCGCACAACGGTGCCGTCATCACCCTGCTGATGGTGACCGGGCTGACCCATCGCCAGGCCTACAAGGACATTTTCGCAGTAACCATCATCAAGACCCTCGCGGTGTTCGTGGTGATCGGCATCTATTACGCCACCGGCTGGGTTTGACAGCGGCGTCGCAGCACCCTCTGGAAGGTCGGTCCACGAGGATTTCCGGTACCACTTCATCCACGACTCACGCATGAGGATCTGGTCATGAAATCTGGAATCGATTCAATCAAGGCGCTGATGCTGCTGCTGTGCACCTGGCTGGCCACGGCGGGTACCGCAGCTGCGGCAGACCCCGCCGGGCATTGGGATGTTGGCCTGTACGGCAATCTGTTCGGTGCCCGCGAGTACCAGGTATGGGTGCCGGCCGGCTACGACCAAACGCAGCCGCTGCCCCTGTTGCTGGTGCTGCACGGCTGCGTGACCGGGCCGAACCTCATGGGCGAGGCCTCCGGCTTCAACGAGGTGGCCGATACCGAAGGCCTCATCGTGGTCTATCCCCGGCAGAACGTGACCTCCAATCCGGCACGCTGCTGGAACTGGCAGCTGCCGATCAACCAGGCGCGCGACAGCGGCGAGGCCTCGATCCTGGCCGGCATCGTGGACAAGGTGAAGACGGGCTACAGCATCGATCCGCATCGCGTGTACGTCACCGGAATTTCCGCCGGCGGGGCGATGACCTCGATCATGCTGGCCTGCTATTCGGACGTGTTCGCTGCGGGCGCGATCCATTCCGGTGGCATGTACAAGGGCGCGACCACGATCTCCGGCAGCGCCTACGCGCTGTTGGCCGGGAGCATCTACTCACCGGACAGCAACGGGCGGCTGGCCTGGCAGTGCTCGGGTTCGCCGTCACCGCGACCGATCCCGGTGCTGGTATTCCACGGCACCGCCGACGCTACGGTGAACCCGGTGAACGGACAGCAGGCCGTGCGCCAGTTTCTGCAGACCAATGACCTGGCCGACGATGGCCTGGACAACGACTCGGTGAAGTATGTGCCGACCAACATCTTCCATGGCCAGGTGCCGGGTGGGCGCGCCTATACCGTCGATAGCTACACCTACGGCGGCAGGACGCTGGTCCAGCATTACGTGGTACAGGGCATGGGGCATGCCTGGAGCGGCAGCCAGTCGGGGTTGCCGTTCACCGATCCCAAGGGGCCGGATGCCACGCTGATCACGTGGCTGTTCCTGAAGGATCAGCAGCGCTGAGTATCGGGGCGCAAGGGTAGGGGAGGCGGCGCCAGTGCGGGAGTGGAGGGCTCCCGCGCTGGCACGCGGCCTTTGCTTCGCGGAGCGGAGCGTGTTCGACAGGATGCCCTGGCCCGCTCAGCCCTGGGCCAGAAGCTCCTCGCGGATGATCTGTGCGCCTGCGCTGAGCGCGCGCAGCTTGCCCCGCGCCACCTCACGCGCCAGCGGCGCCATGCCGCAGTTGGTGCTGGGGTAGAGCTTGTCAGCATCCACGAACTGCAGCGCCTTGCGCAGGGTAGTGGCCACTTCTTCCGGCGTCTCCACCACGCTGGACGCCACGTCGATGGCACCGACCATCACCTTCTTGCCGCGCACCAGCTCGATCAGGTCAATCGGCACGTGCGAGTTGTGGCACTCCAGCGAGATGATATCGATGCTGGAGGTCTGCAGCTTCGGGAACGATTCTTCATATTGGCGCCATTCCGAACCCAGCGTCTGCTTCCAGTCGGTGTTGGCCTTGATGCCATAGCCATAGCAGATATGCACCGCCGTTTCGCACTTGAGCCCTTCGACCGCGCGCTCCAGCGCGGCCACGCCCCAGTCGTTCACTTCGTCGAAGAATACGTTGAATGCCGGCTCATCGAACTGGATGATGTCCACGCCGGCCGCCTCCAGTTCCTTGGCTTCCTCGTTGAGGATCTTCGCAAACTCCCATGCCAGCTTCTCGCGGCTCTTGTAGTGCGCGTCATACAGGGTGTCGATCATGGTCATCGGGCCCGGCAGTGCCCATTTGATCGGCTGCGTGGTCTGCCTGCGCAGGAACTTCGCATCGTCCACAAACACCGGCTTCGGGCGGCTGACAGCGCTCACCACGGTGGGCACACTGGCGTCGTAGCGGTCGCGGATGCGGACGGTTTCACGCTTCTGGAAGTCGACGCCACTGAGGTGTTCGATGAAGGTGGTGACGAAATGCTGCCGCGTCTGTTCGCCGTCACTGACGATGTCGATGCCGGCGTGCTGCTGTTCCTGCAGGGACAGGCGCAGGGCATCCTGCTTGCCTTCAATCAGGCCGTCATCCTGCAGCTTCCAGGGCGACCAGAGCTTTTCCGGCTCGGCGAGCCAGGAGGGCTTGGGCAGGCTGCCTGCGGTGGAGGTGGGGAGCAGTTTCTTCGTCGACATTGCGTCTTGTGTCCTGAGGGGCGAATGGAAAAGCGGTGGATCAGCGGGCGGCCCACTGCTCAAGCACGGCGCGGTATGGCTTGATGAAGTGTTCTTCGGTGAACCTGCCCTGCTTGACGGCCAGCTGGCTGCGCTCCTCGCGGTCGTAGACGATGCGGGTGGAGGAGTAGTCCTGGTGCTTCAGGCTGGGCTGGTAGACCTTGCCGGCCACGGAATTGGCGTTGTAGATCTCCGGGCGGTAGATCTTCTGGAAGGCTTCCATCGTGCTGATGGTGCCGATCAGTTCCAGATTCGAGTAGTCGCCCAGCAGGTCGCCCTGGAAGTAGAACGCCAGCGGCGCGACGCTGCCTGGCGGCATGAAATAGCGCACCCGCAGGCCCATCTTGTCGAAGTACTGGTCGGTAGGAGAGAACTCGTCCTGGCGGTATTCCACGCCCAGGATGGGGTGGTGGTTCTCGGTGCGGTGGTAGGTCTTGCTGCTGGAAACGCTGATGCAGATCACCGGTGCCTTGTTGAACTGCGCGCGGTAGGCGTCGGACTGCAGGAAGTGCTTGAACAGCTTGCCGTGCAGATCGCCAAAGTCTTCGGGAATGGAGAAGCTGTCCTTGCCCTCGTTGCTGGCGGGCAGTACCACGCTGAAATCGTAGTCACGCACATACGACGAGAAGTTGTTGCCGACAATGCCTTCGGTGCGCGCGCCGGTGTGCGTATCCACCAGGGTGGGGCGCAGCACTTCGATCAGCGGGAACGGATCGCTGCCATCGCTGCCATCGATGTGCATCTCCACCGAGATGATGTCCAGCTCCACCACGTAGCGATCGGCGTTGGGGTTGTCCCAGTGCGCCAGATCGTTGCAGCGGTTGTTGATCATGCCGAGCGTGTTGCGCAGGTTTTCCTGGCGGGATTCGCCGCGGGCCAGGTTGGCGAAGTTGGTGGTGATGCGCGTGCCGTCAGCGGGCTGGTAGTCCTCGTTGAAAGGAATGCGGGTGATGCTGAAGGTGAAGGTGTTGGTGGTCATGGGCGGCGTTCCGGTTTGCGGGGTGACATCCGAATGCAGGTCGATGGCATTCGGCGTTCAGAGAGCGGCAGCGGCCACAAGGGGAACAGGTGCTGCGCGATGGGAGAGGGCAAGCAACGGCATCGCCCGCTGTACCGCCAGGCGCGCCCGCTGGATCAGTGCTTCGTCGTGTACACGGCCGTCGGCGAAATCACGATCGGTCGCGTAAACGCCCAGGGGCAGGGTACGGGCCTGGAAGAAGCTGAAGAGCGGTCGCAGCTGGTGGTCGATCACCAGCGCGTGGCGCTCGCTGCCGCCGGTTGCGGCCAGCAGGATCGGGGTGTCGACCAGCGCGTCCTGGTCGATGAAGTCGAAGAAGTGCTTGAACAGACCGGTGTACGAACCGCGGTAGACCGGCGTGGCCACCACCAGCACATCGGCCTGCTCGACAGCGACCAGCTGCCGCTCCACGGTCTCGGGCAACTGCGAGCGCCAGAGCGCCCCGGCCAACTGCGGCGCCAGCGCACCCAGTTCAATCAGGTGCTGATCGCAGGGGACGCCTTCGCCAATCAGGTCCAGCAGGTGCTCGGCCAGGGTCGCGGCCCTTGAGGGGCGCTGCAGCCCGCCGGAAACGGCGACGATACGGAGGGGGCGGGTCATCTCTTCGCTTCAGCTGGGGAGGGGCTCCTTCGAGTGATCTGCAGGGGCGCAGTTCTGCAGGCCGGCGGGGTGGCCGGGCTGGCAGGCATCCGAAGGCATGAACCGATGCTAGCCAGCCCTTCCCATGACGTAAAATGGTATTACTTCACCAATCCATGAGTGAAATTCATCGTCATGTTGGAGCGCATCCATCTCAGCATCGTGCAGCAGGTCGAGCAGCAAGGTTCGCTGACCGCTGCCGCAGGCGTGCTCAACCTGACCCAGTCGGCCCTGAGCCACAGCATGAAGAAGCTGGAGCAGCAGCTGGGCACCAACGTCTGGCTGCGCGAGGGCCGCAGCCTGCGCCTCACCCAGGCCGGCCAGTACCTGCTGGCGGTCGCCAACCGGGTGCTGCCGCAGCTGGACCTGGCCGAGGAACGGCTGGGCCAGTTCGCACAGGGCGAGCGCGGTGCGCTGCGCATCGGCATGGAATGCCATCCCTGCTATCAGTGGCTTCTGAAGATCGTCTCGCCCTATCTGGCCAGCTGGCCCGACGTCGATGTGGACGTCAAGCAGAAGTTCCAGTTCGGGGGGATCGGCGCGCTGTTCGGCTACGAGATCGACCTGCTGGTCACGCCCGACCCGCTGCTGAAGCCCGGCCTGAAGTTCGTCCCCGTGTTCGACTACGAGCAGGTGCTGGTGGTGGCCAAGGGCCACGCGCTGGCCAAGGTGGACTACGTAAAGCCGCGTCAGCTCAGCCAGGAAGTGCTGATCAGCTACCCGGTGCCGTTCGAGCGGCTGGACATCTACAACCAGTTCCTGCTGCCGGCCGGGATCACGCCCAGGCGGCACAAGACCATCGAAACCACCGACATTATGATGCAGATGGTGGCCAGTGGCCGTGGCGTGGCGGCCATGCCGCGCTGGCTGGTGGAGGAGTATGCCGCCCGCATGGACGTGGTGCCGGTACGGCTGGGCGCCAAAGGCATTCCCAAGCAGATCTATCTGGGTGCGCGCGAGGCGGATACCGGCATCGATTACCTGCAGGCGTTTGTCGAGCTGGCACGGCACAGCTCCACCAGCGCCGGCAACCTGCGCGGAGCCGGCTGATGTCGGGGGCTGTCGACCGCCGGGCTCCGATTCTGGCGGGCACGCCCGACCGCGCGCAGCGGGCGCAGGCCTTCATCGGCGCCGCTTCCCTGGAAGTCAGCGCCAAGGCCCTGCCTGCGCTGCACGCAGAGGTGGCCCGCATCGCACCGGGGACGATGATCTCCATTCCCTACCTGCCCAGCGAGGACGACCCTGCCCGACTGGCCGCAGTACGCGCGGTGCGCGAACTGGGTTTCGAGCCGATGCCACACCTTTCGGCACGCCGCATCGTCTCGCGCGCGGCGCTTGAGCACTTCATCGACCGTGCCGTCATCGACGCCGGTGTCGAGCGCTGTCTGTTGATCGCGGGTGATCTTTCCACCCCCGCCGGGCCGTTTGCCGACAGTGCGTCGATCATCGAGAGCGGTGTGCTCGACCGCGCCGGCATCAAGGTTGTCGCTGTGGGCGGGCATCCGCAAGGTCATCCGGTGATGACCAGCGCCGATCGCTGGCGCGTGCTGGAACGCAAGTGCCAGCTTATTGAAGCGCGGAGCATGAAGCCGCTGATCATCACTCAGTTCGCATTCGATGCCGATAGCGTGCTGACCTGGTTGAATGAACTCCGCGGCCGCGGCATCACCCCTCCGGTGCTGGCGGGCGTTCCCGGGCCCGCCAGCATCGCGCGGCTTGTACGATATGCGGCGATGTGCGGCGTGTCTGCAAGCACCTCGATGCTGTCCCGCTACGGCATCTCGATCGGCCGCTTGCTGGGCAGGGCGGGGCCGGATGTGTTCGTGGATCGCCTGGTGGACGGGTTGACCGAAGCCCATGGCCAGGTCAGCCCGCATCTGTTTCCCTTCGGGGGTATCGCAGCATCCATGGAATGGGTGGAGCACTACCGGATGCGGGCGGGCGAGCTCATGGCCCAGGACGGGCACTGTCCTCCGCATCCTCCATCCCCGGGCTGACCCGACGGCCGATGTCCTTCAGGCGGGCCAGCTGGTCAACCATCGACGGTGCATCGTCGAGGCTGCCGACAAAGGTCCACAGGTAGGTCATCACTGCATAGACGTGGCCCGGTGTGATGCCATCGGTGGTGGCGAGGCGGCCGATGGTCAAGGCAAACAGCACCGCCGCCGCACCGCCGACGACCACGAAGGCGCCTGCCTCGCGATCGGACAGCAGGATGCGCAGCCGTGACAGTGTGGTGTAGTGGCGGCGCAGCACCGACGGGCTGACCCGGTCCACCAGCCGGATTTCATGCTCCAGCCGGTTGTTCAAACGTCCGTGCAGCTGTTCGTTGCGCCGCGCGAACGAAGGCAGCAACAGCAGTGCGCCGAGCAGGGCAATGAGACTGGCCGCGCCAACCAGGGGCTCGATTGCCAGCAGCATCGCCGCCGCGCCGAACATGGAAACCAACGCCGTGGCGATGATCGGCACGTGCTTCTCGAAGAAGTCGACGAACTCGCGGGCCAGCACCACCCGCGCCGCCGAGGTGGAGGTGGCCTGGCCCAGCCGTCGCTGCGTCTGCACCACGTTCACTGCCAGATCGGCATAGATGCGGGTGAACGTGCGCGTATCCACCGCACGCCGGGCGGCACCGACCAGCCAGAACAACAGCACCACGCCCGCGTAGGAAATGGCATGGCCGACGTTGCCACGGATGATCGCATCCACCGCGAAGCCGGCGAACAGCGGATAGGCGAGCAGCAGCGCATTCTCCAGCGCCACCAGCGAGAAGGTGCCGGTGAGCTGCCAGGGGTAGGTACGCAGGATGACCTTCAATGTGGCGGCCGCATTCTGTTGGCCGATGCTGCCGGCTGCGGTGGCCGGATCGTGCGCGTGTTTCATGGGAACCTGGATGGATCGAGGGTGGGGCAGGGAATCGAGGCAGGAACCCCCGGCAACACCCAGTATCGGCAGCGCCTTGGAGCGGGGATGGAGGAACGATGGAGATCGCGTGGAGAAGCCGGTGGCGTTCAGCGACGGCCGTGCACCGGCCAGCGGATCTCGAACACAGTGCCGCCACGCTCGCTGGGCCGGCACTGAGCCGTTCCGTGATGGGCCACGGCGATCGCGCGCACCACCGCCAGGCCGAGCCCGGAACCGCCGCCCTGCCGGGAACGTGACACATCGGTGCGCTGGAAGGCATCGAAGATGCTGTCGCGCAGTTCATCCGGCACGCCGGGCCCGCCGTCGTCCACGGTCACGGCGCAGTGCCCCGCGGCCAGCTTCACATACACCCGCAGCGGGCAAGGCGTAGCGTGGCGGCGCGCGTTCTCCAGCAAGGCCAGGACTGCCTGGCGGATGCGTGCGGGATCGCAGTCTGCCAGCGCGGCGCGAGCCTCCAGCGTCACCGAGAAGCCACTCTCGGCCAACGCATCGGACATCGCTTCTATTACCGCAGCCACCTGTACGCTGACGTCGCTGCGCTGCAGCCGCAGGTCCAGATGACCACTTTCGGCCAGGCTCACCACGCGCAGGTCTTCGATGATGCGGGTCAGGCCTTCCAGCTGGGTCAGCATGCTGGTGAACTGCTCCAGCCGTGGCTCGAACACACCGTCGGCGATGCCCTGCAGGCGACCGCGCAGAATCGTCATCGGCGTACGCAGTTCGTGCGCGATGGCCGCGTTCCAGAACACCCGGTTCTGCGACATCCGGCTCAGCCGCTCGGCCATGGAATTGAAGTCGCTCACCAGGGTAGCCGCTTCGATCATCGAGGTGTGGTCGCCGCGCGCACGTGCATCCAGATCGCCGCTGGCCACGCGGCGCAGGCTTTCGGCCACCGAGTTCAAGGGGGTGATGATGCGCCAGGTCAGGCGCGAAGCGATCAGCGACGCCAATATGATGACCACCATGGCGGTGAGGCCGATCCACAGCCATTCCAGCCCCGACGGCAGCATCGTCTGCGGGGTGTCGTACCAGCGCGGGTAGAACACTTCCATCAGGTAATAGAACAGATAGAAGCCGGCGATCGACAGCACCGTCGAACACAGCGATGCCACCACGATCGAAAGCGTGATCTGACGGCCGATGCTCTTGCCTCTACTGGTCATCCGTCAGCCCAGCAAGCGGTAGCCAACGCCGCGGATGGTCGCCGGAATGCCGCGCACGCCCACATCCTCCAGCTTGCGGCGCAGCTTGCTCACGTGGCTGTCCACCGTGCGTTCCTGGGCATCGCCCTCGGGCAGGCAGGCGTGCAGAAGATCGGCGCGCACATGTACCTGGCGCGGCGCACGGGCCATGTGCACCAGCAGGCGGAATTCAGTGAGGGTGACCGTCAACGCATGTCCTTGGCCGTCGACATTGACCGTCACATCGTGGCTGCGCAGATCGATCTCGAACGGCCCCTGCCGGATCACGCCGTTGGCCACATCGGCCACGCAAGGCGCGCTACGGCGCAGCACCGCCTGGATACGCGCGACGATCTCGGCCGGATTGAACGGCTTGGCTACATAGTCGTCGGCGCCCACGCGCAGGCCGGTCAGCTTGTCCAGGTCCTGATCGAGTGCGGTGAGCATGATGACCGGGGTGTTGCCGCGCCGGCGCAGTTCGCTCAGTACCTGCCAACCATCCTTCTTCGGCATCTGCACATCCAGCAGCACCAGGTCGGGGCGCAGCTGGTGGTGGATAGCCAGCGCCGCCTCGCCATCGCTGGCCCTGACACTACGCATTCCGGATCGCGCCAGGTAGGCGCCAACGATGTCGGCGATTTCACCTTCATCTTCGGCAATCAGGATCAAAGGCATCTGATGGGTGCGGATATCGCGCTTCATTGCAGGCAGGGGACGGATGACCCCAGCGAGGCTAGCGCTGCTTGATGGAGACCCGGTCGAGATTGTGTCGAGATTGTGTGGACCCGCGCCTGGGTTCAGCGGCGGGCGGTGCACCTGAACGCAGGCCCCGGCTCCATGCGATCTCCACACGGGCTCCAGGAAACGTCCAACCAAGGCTCCCAGACTGAGGGCTTGGCGGTCGCGATGGGTGACCGCAAGCAGCCGGGCATCCCGATGAAAACCCGCAAGACTCTGATCATCGCCGCCGCCGTGGCCACCCTTGCGGGCAGTGCCGGCTGGTGGGCGTTCGCCGATGGCGATGATGGCGCCCTGATCACCGCGCCGGCAAGGGTAGCGGATCTGGAGAAGACCGTGCAGGCGGTGGGCCGGGTCAATCCGAAGGAACTGGTGGCGGTGGGCGCGCAGGTGTCCGGGCAGGTCAAACGCCTGCACGTGGTGCTGGGCCAGCGCGTGCACGCCGGTGAACTGATCGCCGAGGTCGACTCGCAACCGCAGCGCATCGCCCTGCGCAGTGCCGAAGCGTCCACCAACGCACTGCGCGCACAGCATGCCGCCAGCGTGGCCCGCTATGCGCAAGCCAGCCGGATTCACGATCGCCAGTCGCAGTTGGTGGTATCGCGGCTGGTCTCGCAGGAGGGCTTCGAGGCCGCCCGGGTGGCACGTGATGCGGCACGCTCGGAGGTGGCTGCATTGCAGGCGCAGATCGATCAAGCGGTGACCCAGGTGGAAACGGCCCGGATCAACCTGGGCTACACCCGCATTCTCTCGCCGACCGACGGCTACATCGTCGCCATCGTCACCAAGGCCGGGCAGACGCTGAACTCCATGCAGACCACGCCGACTATCGTGATGCTGGCGCAGATGGACACGATGACCGTACGTGCCGAGATCGCCGAGGCCGACGTGGAACTGATCGCGCCTGGCCAGCCCTTGTGGTTCTCGACACTGGGGCCGAGCGGACGCCGTTACGAATCCCATCTGCAGCAGCTGGAGCCCGCGCCGTCCTCGATTGCCGACGCGGCTTCGGCCACCACCGGCAGTTCGGCGCAGACACCAAAGGCGGTGTACTACGCGGGCCTGTTCGATGTGGCCAACCCTGGCCTGAAGCTGAAACCTTCGATGACCGTGAAGGTGACGCTGCAGCTGGCCCGGGCCAGCAACGCACTGCAGGTGCCGCTGACCGCGCTGACCGGATCGGATGGCAACGACGGCAATCGCGGCAGCGTGCGCGTGGTTGATGCCAAGGGGCGTGCCCACGAGCGCGCGGTGACCACCGGCCTGCGCACCGCCACCGCCGTGCAGATCCTGTCCGGCCTGCGGGTTGGCGAGAACGTGGTGGTCGGCCAGGCCCCGAGTGGCGGCGAGCCGCAGGCCACCAGCCTGCTGGGGATGTGAGCATGACCCACGCGCTGCTTCAATTGCACGGCGTATCGCGCGCCTACAGCACTGCCGCCGGTGACGTGGTGGTGCTGAAGGAGGTATCGCTGCGCATCGATGCCGGCGAGTTCATCGCCATCATCGGCCCATCAGGCTCGGGCAAGTCAACGCTGATGAACATCCTCGGCTGTCTCGACCGCCCCAGCCAAGGGAGTTACCGCGTAGACGGTGCGGCCACCGAACAGATGCCTCCGGACGAGCTGGCACGCCTGCGCCGCGAACACTTCGGTTTCATCTTCCAGCGCTACAACCTGATGGAGAATCTGAGCGCCACCGAGAACGTGGCGCTGCCAGCGATCTACGCAGGCGTGGATGCCTCAACGCGCACGGCGCGGGCACGCGTACTGCTGGAAACGCTGGGGCTGGGCGCACGTACCGGCAACCGGCCGAGCCAGCTGTCCGGCGGCCAACAGCAGCGCGTATCCATCGCCCGTGCGTTGATGAACGGCGGCGCCATCGTGCTGGCCGACGAGCCCACCGGCGCGCTGGACCATGCCAGTGGCCAACAGGTGATGGCCGAATTGAAGCGCCTGCATGCGCACGGCCACACGGTCATCCTGGTGACCCACGATGCATCGGTTGCCGCCCACGCGGCACGCGTAATTGAGATCGCAGACGGGCGCGTCGTGGCTGATCGCGGTGCGGGCGGTCGCGCGGCCGCGTGCGCCAGATCCGCGCCCGAGACCGAACAGTCGTCGCGTGCCGGGCGCCGTGCTCGACTGGATGGCGTGCGCGAGATTGCACACATGGCAGTGCGCTCGATGCTGGCCCATCGCCTGCGCACGTTGCTGACCATGCTCGGCATCATCATCGGCGTAGCCGCCGTGGTCACCGTGGTGGCATTGGGCAAAGGCGCACAGGCGCAGGTGGAATCACAGATCAACGAGCTCGGTGCCAGTACACTGGAGATCTTCCCGGGCGCCGACTTCGGTGACCCGCGTTCGGCAGAAATCGAAACGCTGGTGGTCGCCGATGCCGACCATCTGGCCGCACTCAGCTACGTGGACAGCGTCAGCCCGTCCTTGAGCGGCTCGGTGGCCGCGCTGCAGGGCAGCCGACGGGCCAACACGCAGGTGATGGGCGTTGGCGCAGATCTGCCGCGCGTACGCGGCCTGCGCCTGAAGGCCGGGCGCTTCTTCACCGAGCACGAAGTGGAGGCGTATCGTGCGGTCGGCGTGGTCGATCAGAAAGCGGCCACGGCGCTGTTCGACGGCGACCCGATCGGCAGTACCGTACTGCTGGGCGGTATGCCGGTGGAGGTCATCGGCGTGGTCGGCGCCAGCGCCTTTGCCGGTGGAGCAACACCGACGGTCTATGTGCCGCATACTTCCGCCGCCTCACGTTTGTTGGGCAGCCAGCGTCTGGAGAGCATTACCGTGCGTGTGCGCGACAACGTGTCGACCAAGGCAGCCGAAGCCTTGCTGGGCGCCGAACTGCAGCGCCGGCATGGCCGCCGCGATTTCTTCATCTACAACGCCGACCAGATCCGCAAAGCGGTGATGAAGTCCAGCCAGACCATGGCGGCACTGGTGTCCGCCATTGCCGCGGTGGCGCTGGTGGTGGGTGGGGTGGGGGTAATGAACATCATGCTGGTATCGGTGAAAGAGCGCGTGCGCGAGATCGGCGTGCGCCTGGCCGTGGGCGCGCGGCAAGGCGACATCCTGCGCCAGTTCCTGATCGAAGCGGTGCTGATCTGTCTCTTCGGCGGCGTACTTGGCGTGCTGCTGGCCTTCATTGCGGGTGCGCTGTCCAGCCTGTTGTCGCTGGGCGTACCGTTCCTGTTTACCGCCGCGCCGGTACTGGTTGCACTGGCGTGTTCGTCGGCCATCGGCCTGGCCTTTGGTTACTTCCCCGCGCGCAGTGCCGCGCAGCTGGACCCGATCCAGGCCTTGGCGGCGGAGTAGGCGGCGGGCGTGGCCAGCCGTGAGAACAGGCACAGGCGTGGGCCCTGGCCATCGGCTATCTTAAGGCCCCATTCCGTACCTCCCTTCAAGCAGCGACGCATGCACGCGACTTCGATGAGTGTCCGAAACAGGCGATGGCTTAGCTGCCTCTTGGCGTCCGCCGCGCTGTTGGTTGCAGGCTGCGCCAGCGAAAAGGTTCCAACGAAGGATCTGGGGACGGAGATCGATGAGGTCGCCGCAACGCTGGTCCAGCAGCCGTTGCTTCATTCAACCTCGATCGGCGTCGTGTACCGGGGCAAGGAATTCATCCGTCATCGCGGCGACATGGAAACCGGCAAGCCAGGCCCTCCCACCGATGCGACGCTCTACGAGATCGGTTCGTTGAGCAAGACCCTGGCCGGCACCCTGATGGCCAATGCCGTCCTGGAACACAGGGTGAGTCTGGACGACGATGTTCGGCAGTACCTGCAGGGGGACTACCCGAACCTGCAGTACAAGGGCGAGCCCATCCGCATCCGCCACCTGCTGTCGCACACCAGCGGCCTGCCGAACATGTTGCCGGAACGCGCGAACACGGTGCTGGCAGACTTCACCGATCATCGTACGCCCAGCGAACTCAACGCCATCTACGCGCACTACGGCAAGGCTGACTTCTTCAAGGACCTGCACACCGTCGAGATCGGCCGGGCGCCCGGCAAGGATTACGCGTACTCAAGTGCCGGGACGGAGCTGACGGCGCATATCCTCGAAACCGTCTACAAGCGCGACTACGCGTCGCTGCTGCGCGGATTTCTCGGTGATTCCGCCGCAATGACCGACGTCAGGATCCAGCTGGGCGACGCCGAAGCGCTCCGGCTTGCAGCCGGCTATCACAGTGACAACCCGGTGCCGACCACACCGATGCCGCAGTTGCCATGGGGCGCCTCCGGAAACGTGAAGGCGACCGTCCCGGAAATGGTGAAGTACCTCAGGTTCCAGCTGGCCAATGGGCCCGTGGTAAAGGAATCGCATCGCCCCTTGGTCCAGTTCGATTCCGGGTTCAGCATCGGCTACTTCTGGAACATCGTCGCCAGCGATCACCTGAAGGGCGTCTACTACGCCCATCATGGTGGCGTACCGCGTTCGCAGTGCTACATCTACATCGTGCCCAAGTATGATCTTGGCATCTTCGTCATCACCAACCAGAGCGGCGACCAGACGGCGCGCGCCATGGAGACGGCGATCGATACGCTGGTCGAGAAGATTGCCGCGCGGGAGACTCTTGCTGGTGATGGGATTTCCCGTTAGCGCCCCCGCGATTTCCGTCTGTCGGTGTAGTGCCGAACGGTCTTGGCACCCCCAGGCAGGAGTATTTCGTTTTGATCATCCGTACGTTGAACGTGGTCCTGCTGCTCGCAGGCCTGGGGCTTGCCATGGCGCCCGCCGCGCCAGCGGCAGAATCAATCCGCAAGACCGCTCCCAAACAGGAGGACATTGATCGAGCGCTGGCGCTCGTGTCCTGCAAGGCCGATCGCACGGCATTCCGGACCTTGGCCTATCAGTTGCGTGACATCGCAACCAGCGGAAAGCCGTCGGCTGGCTGGCAGCAGATCGCCGGCAAGGCCGGGGGCTACAGCAACGCACTGGGCGATATGCCCGGTGTTGTCGCGGAAATGCAGCTTCCCGCCCCGGTTCTCGTCTTCGGCCATCCATCCACGCGGTTGATACTGTCGCGCAGTTCCGTGGTGGCCGTCTTCGATGAAGCCCTTGCTGCGGACCTCGGCAAGGCCCTGTCCCTCGACACGTCGGGGGCGCAGGGTGTCCCCGCAGGAATGCGCGTGGTGCGGTCAGCGCCGGAGGCCCACGGCGACGGCATCGAAGTGATGGCACTGGTGGCCCAGCGCATCGACGCCGACCCGACGCCGATCGCCGTAGCCGGGTGCCTGTACTTCACACGATGAAAGGCTGGCACCCATAGGCCATCAGTCATGGCTCCCGTTACAGCCTGCGACTGCTCGGCACAGCTACACTGCGCCTTTCCCAAGTGAGGCCTGTAGATGCCCAGCGCCACTCTGCTGTTCGCGCAACACGCAAGACGCTTTCTGTTGCGAACTGTGCTGGCAGCAACAAGCGCCATGGCGATAGTGATCGGCATTTCGGGACAGGCGAGAGCGGCGGCCAATCCCGCCGAGTTGAAGCAGCTGGTAGACAGCTATGCAGCGAACCGTGACTTCAACGGCGTGGTGCTTGTGGCCCAGCATGGAAGGGTGCTGTACCGCGGCGCCTACGGCCTGGCCAACCGCGAATGGCAGGTGCCGAATGTGGGCGAGGGCGTGTTTCGCATCGGCTCACTGACCAAGCCGATCACCGCCATCCTGGTGATGCAATTGGTGCAGGAGAACAGGCTGCGGCTGGATGGGACACTGGGTGAGTACCTGCCGGCGCTCTACGCCAACACACCGGCCGCCCCGGTAACCGTGGCGCAGCTGCTGAACCATACCTCCGGCATTGCCGATCTGCCTCGCAGCTATGACGACCCGTGGTGGCAAACACAGGCCCGGCTCTCGCTCGAGCCGGTTGATTTCGCGAAGGCGTGGATCCCCGCGAAGCTGCAAAGCGCTCCGGGAACAGAGTGGCGCTACAACAACAACGGCTATTTCCTGCTTGGCCTGATCATCGAGAAGGTGACGGGCACCAGCTACGAAGCCAACCTTCGAAGCCGGGTTCTGGACAAGGCAGGCATGAAGGACAGCGGGCTGTATCGCGCCAACGAACTCATTCCACGCTTGGCGACGGGCTATCAAACCCGGCCCGACCTCAGCCTGGCTCGCCCCATGCCCATCGATCCGAGCGTCTCGTTCTCGGCAGCCGGCCTGTACTCCACCGTCGACGATCTGCTTCGCCTGGACCAGGCCCTGCAGGGCGATTCGTTGCTGACCGAGCCGTCGCGGCAGGCAATGTGGACCGACCATCGCTCGGGCTATGGGTACGGCTGGGAAGTGGAGAGCTGGCCCTTGCCGGCCGGTGGCACCTACAAGGTGGAATCGCATACGGGCAGCGTTCCCGGCTATCAGAGCTACTGGCTCCGCGCCGAGCAGGACCAGTCTGCGGTGATCATCCTGGACAACTACTGGCAGGGCGAGACGGTAGCGACCTTGGGCAAGGACCTGATGGCAGTACTGCACGGCAAGCCGATTGCCCTCGCCAAAAAGAACCTGGGCGACCTGCTGGTACCGCTGGCCCTGTCACAGGGCGTGGCGGGCATGGCCCGAGCCTACGAGGGGCTGGGCACGACCGCCGGACAATACGACACGTCCGAGAAGGCGCTGAACTCGCTGGGCTATCGCCTGTTGAGAATGAAGCGCATGGCAGAGGCCGTGGCGGTGTTCCAATGGAATGCCAGTGCGCATCCGGAATCCGCGAATGTCCACGACAGTCTCGGTGAAGCCTACCGTGCCAATGGACAGCGTGATCAAGCGATAAGCAGTTACCGCAGAGCCGCCCAGCTTGCGCCCGATGATGCGCGCCTGCGCGGGATTCTGAAGGAGCTGGAAGGCCAGTGAATTCAGGGCTGCCGTGATGCCGGAGCTGCGGGCTACACCCTCGGCGCTTCCTCGTACGGGTGTGGGACTTGGGGGGCGCGCACGTAGTGCCCGGGACGGATCTGTTCGGCAAGGCTGCGACAACTGAGCACAAGGATGAACGTACCCATGATTCGCTGGCTGTTCCTGGCGCTTGCCGCGCTGCCATTGTGCGCCGGGGCTATCGTCATCCGCGATGACGTTGACGATGCCCGATACCGGATCGACGGAACGGAGTTTCCTGCTCTGGCCGATATGCCGGGCGAGGGGCAGGGCGTTCTGATCGCTCCCAGATGGGTATTGACGGCGGCGCATGCAGCTCCGATGGAAGGGATGGGAGCCACAATCGCCATCAATGGAACGGACTACGGCGTGGAGCGCGTGTTCCTGCATTCCGGCTACAGGAGAATGCCTGAGGCCTTGGGCAAGGAGGCACTGGCAACGGGAAATCCCGCCAAGATCCACGCGTTCCTGGCCGAAACGGATGACATCGCACTGATCAGGCTTCAGGCACCCGTGAATGATGTGCAGCCCGTGCCGCTCTATCGAGGCACCGCTGAGGTCACGCAGATCGCAGCGCTGATTGGGAAGGGCGCCACCGGCAATGGCGCCGTTGGGCTGGTGCCGGGCGGGCCGCATCGCACGACGCTGCGGCGTGCGTACAACGCCATTACTGGCGGTAACGATCGGTATCTCTGGTACCGTTTCGATGCTCCTCCGCATGGCCTGCCGCTTGAAGGCGTGCTGGGTAACGGCGACAGCGGCGGCCCACTGATCATCAACAATCACGGAATCTTGCAGCTGGTGGGCCTCGGTTCCTGGATCACTGCCGTTCCCGAGCACGCGCTTGAAGCGGGCTTCTATGGCCAGGTTGTCTACAACGTACGTGTATCTCGTTACATCGACTGGATAGAGAGCGTAATGCGCACCAGCGATGACGCGTCACGCTGATCCTCCGTTCGCCTCCATCTTTGGCGGGTAGGCGTGGTTGGACGCTCAGCGCATCGCGCATGTTGTCGAGGTGGACCGTGGGGCGGGAACCCGCCAGACCTGTTCACCCTCCTCGTCATCGCCGACGTAGAACGCGATGCGCCCATCCTCCTCGTAGCGGAGAGTAGGGCTGAAGGTAATGCTATCGATTTCGCTGCCCTTGCCGATGAAACGCATTTCGCCGCCACAGACAAAGTTCGAGCCGGGCGCCTCTCCCAGCGCGCCACAGTTCAGTGGCGAGGATTCGGCACGGTCCAGCTGCTTTACGCGAGGCTGGATGCGTCCCTGGTCAGCCAGTTCGCAGAAGTAGTCGGCGATGGTGTTGCGCATCTCGGCTTGCGACGGCATCCACGCCGGGCAACCGGATGCATCAGCTTTGCAGCTGCTTGCTGGCGCGGTGGAAGCAGGCCGCGGGGGCGATGCCGCGATTGCCATGGAGAGCGGCAGCTGGGACGCCGCTATGGCAAGCAACAGGCGCGCGGAGACGAGCATGCATATCCCTGGTCGGTTGAGCCCGGCATCGTAACGCAGGGAGCCAACCCTCACTCTTCTGGCTGCCGCGATGGCACGCTGTCGTCACGTTCGTGCCAGAGCGGCAGCTCGAGCGCGTGGCGCTTCAGCATGGCCTGGATGCACGCGTGTGCGTGGCCCCTTTCCGCGTGCTCACATTGGTCCAGAATTTCTGCAGCCAGCGTTTCAAACTGCGGCCAGAACTGCGCCGGATGCCGCACCTGCGCCAACCAGTGCACCAGCATCTCGGCCAGCGCATCAAGCTGCACCTGTATTTCGGGGCGGACGTTCATCCCGGGGGCGCACCGAGATCAAGCGCAACACGGTAGTGATGCCCGTCATCCCGAAGCAGGACGGTAAGGTCCGGCTGCAGCATGCCATCCACATGCAACGTTGGCTGGCCCTGCGCAGTGCGGGTCACCACGAATTCGTAGAAGCTGCGACCGAAGCGGTAGCTCAGTTCGAATGATGGCCAGTGATCGGGCAGGCACGGTGCAAGCGACAGGCGATCGCCCTCACGACGTATGCCGAGCAGGGATTCCACCAGCAGGCGATACATCCAGCCGGCCGAGCCGGTGTACCACGTCCAGCCGCCGCGGCCGACGTGAGGAGACACGGCGTATACATCCGCTGCCAACACATACGGTTCGACGCGGTAGGTCTGCACCGCTTCCGGGTCCAGCGCGTGATTGAGCGGATTGATCATGCCGGCCAGCTCCCAGGCACGCACCGCGTCTCCCTGCTGTGCGAATGCCATCGCCGCCCACACGGCCGCGTGGGTGTACTGGCCGCCATTCTCGCGCACGCCTGGTACGTAACCACGGATGTAGCCGGGGTCTTCAGTGGTCTGGTCGAACGGCGGATCGAGCAGCTGGATCAGCTGGGCGTCCTTCCGCACCAGATGCGTGTACAGCGAATCCAGCGCCTGCGTGGCACGCTCAGGTGCGGCAACGCCTGACAGCACCGACCAGCTCTGGGAGATCGAATCGATGCGACATTCCTGGTTCTGTGACGAGCCCAACGGGGTGCCGTTGTCGAACCAGGCGCGGCGATACCATTCCCCGTCCCAGGCATGCTGTTCCAGGTTCTGGCGCAGGCTGTCGGCCTGCTGCTGGCACCATTGAGCACGGGAGGTGTCGCCACGCGCGTTGGCCACCCCGATGAAGCGGTGCAGCGTGTCATGCAGGAAGAAACCGAGCCACACACTTTCACCGCGCTGCTGGTCGCCGACGCGGTTCATGCCGTCGTTCCAATCACCACTGCCCATCAACGGCAGGCCGCGCTCGCCGAGCAGCCGGCAACCGCGCTCGAGCGCGAGGACGCAATGTGCATACAGGCTGTCGCGCTGCGTCGAAGGGGTAGGCGTGTCGTAGTACCCTTCCTCTTCTGCGGTCACCGCGCGCCCCTCGATGAAGCCGACCGTCTCGTCCAGCACGCTGGCATCGCCGGTGACCTCCAGGTAACGGCAGGCGCCGTGGGGCAGCCACAGATAGTCGTCGGAGCAGCGCGTGCGCACCCCACGACCTTGCGGCGGGTGCCACCAGTGCATCACATCGCCATCGGTGAACTGGTGTGCAGCGCACAGCAGCAGGTGTTCGCGGGTCAGCTCCGGGCGAGCGTGTACGAGGGCGAGCGCGTCCTGCAGCTGGTCGCGGAAGCCGAACGCTCCGCCTGACTGATAGTAGCCACTGCGCGCCAGGTAGCGGCAGCCCAGGGTCTGGTAGACCAGCCAGCCATTGGCCAGTGCGTCCAACGCCGGGTCCGGCGTACGCACCTGCACCGTGGCCAGCACATTGCGCCAATGGATGCGCACCGCGTCCAGCGCGTCGATGGCCTCCTGGGCGCCCTGGCGGCTTCGTGCCAGTGCCAGCGTTTCCTCGCGGTCGCGCCCCGCGCCGAGGCGGAACGTGGTTTCACTACGGTCGCCCGGCGCCAGCTCCAGGGGCACCTGGATCGCCGCACAGGGATCCAGGCCCGCGCCCATCCGTCCATCCAGCCGTTCGCGCCGCAGCGCCGCCGGTGCCTGCAGGCTGCCGTTGCGGCCGATGAACTCCAGGCGATCACAGGTCCAGCCGCAGCCGTCGGCATCGGTGTCGAAGAAGGCCATCCGGCCGCCGAAGTCGGTGCTGTAGGTATTGCGCGCCAACAGCGCGCCGGTCTGTTGGTCGCGCTCGGTGACCACGTGCATGCGCGACTTCGCGCGCAGGTCACCCATCACCCACTCGACGTAGCCGATGGCCGACAGCCGCCGTGTCCTGCCCGACAGGTTGTGCAGACGCAGGACCGAGAACTTCAGCGGCGCGGCGACGTCGACGAAGACCCACAGCTCACTGGCGATGCCGTCCTCGACATGCTCGTACACCGTGTAGCCGAATCCGTGACGCGTACGGTAGGCCCCGGTGCCCCTGCGCGGCAGCGGCATCGGCGACCAGACACGACCGGTGTCCTCGTCGCGCAGGTAGAAGGCCTCGCCGCCCGTGTCCGAGACCGGGTCATTGAGCCAGGGCGTCAAGCGGAACTCGTGCGCATTCTCGAACCAGGTGTAGCCCGGCGCACTTTCGCTGACGACCGTTCCCAGGCGGGCGTTCGCGATCACGTTGGCCCAGGGCGCCGGCGTCGGCGCGTCTTCGCGCACCACCACGACATACTCGCGGCCGTCCTCACTGAAACAGCCGGTGCCGTTGTCGAACTGGCCGGCGCCGCGGTAGGGAAGGAACGGCCACGGGTCATCCATCTCCTCGTCGTGCCCGGCGCCCGGGGGCAAGCCGGCGTCGAGGCCCCCTTCTGCGACGATGGACAGCCCCGGCGTCGCCTCCGACGACAGTGCCAGTTCCTGCTGCACTGCCTGCGGCACCAGAGGCGGGATCCGTCGCGGAGGCGGCGGTTGGCGGCCGACCTGTGCGGCGAGGGTGCCGTCCTCGTCGCTGATCACCGCCCGTGCCACCGCCTGCAACAGGACGCGATCCTCGTGGGTCATGTTCTGCACCGGCCGCACGAAAATGCCGCCGGGGCGATCAAGCAGGCCCGTCTCCGAACTGGCGGCCACCATCCCCAGGATCTGGTCCTGCAGTTCCTGCCGATAGCCGGCCTTGCTGTCGTTCCAGATGACCAGGTCGGTGTTGAGTCCCTTCTGCCGCCAGTAGGCGTGTGCCTGCACCAGCTGCCTGACCAGTTCCACGTTGTCCGCATCGGTGACCTTGAGCAGCACGATGGGCAGGTCACCCGAGATGGCATGGCTCCACAACCCGGATTGTCCGCGCTGGTTCTGCAGGAGGACCCCGGCGCCCGCGCGCAGCAGTGGACCGACATACAGCACGTGGGCGGCCAGACGCTCGTACAGCGCCGCCTCGGCCTGGCTGGCGTTGATCTGCCGGCGCACCACCTGGCTGTGCGTCCACGCCAGGTCAAAGACGCGGTCGGCCAAGCGGCGGTCACGGTATTTGTCCACCAGCACCTCGCAACCGGGGCGGTCGGCGCCGACGCCATACACCATGTCCAGCTGCACGGTCTGCTCGGGCTCAAGCACCACGCGGACGCGGATCGCCACGATCGGGTCGAGCACCGAACCGTCCGTGCCGGAAAGCTCGGTATCGGTGGTCAATGCCTGTGGCGTCCGCGGCGTGTTGCCACGGCCCAGGAAGCGCGCACGGTCGGTTTCGTAGGAGATCGATACCACCTCCGCGTCATGCACGGCGACCAGATGGAACATCCACGGCGGAACCTCGTCGTGCGAACGCGGCCGGCGCGTGCACAGCACGGCCTGCTTGGCCGCCAGAATCTCGCTCTGCACGAACAGGTTGCTGAAGGCCGGGTGCGCATCGTCGGCCGCCGCAGGTGCCAGCACCACTTCGGCATAGGTGGTGATCTCCACCGTACGCTGGCGACGGCTGCGGTTGGTCAGGCGCAGGCGCCTGAGCTCGATGTCGTCCTCGGCGGAGATGGCGACCTGCAGATGGCTCTCGCAGCCGCGGCGGGTACCACGGAACTCTGCCTTGGCGTCAGAGAAGATCGCCTCGTAATTGTCCACCGCCACGCAGGTGGGCTGGTACGCGGCAGACCAGAACTCGCCGCTGTCCACATCACGCAGATAGCAGAACGACCCCCAGGCATCGGTGGTGCCGTCCTCGCGCCAGCGGGTCAGCGACAGATCGCCGTGGCGGCTGTAGCCGCCGCCGGCATGGGTCAGCATGCCGTGGTAGCGTCCGTTGGACAGCAGCTGCACCTCCGGGCGCGGGCCGCCCGGGTCCCGCAGTACGCGCAGCGCTGTCTCGTCCTCGGCCGTGGCCGAGTGCTCGCCCAGCGCTTCCACCTCATGCGGGTGGAAGACGCCGATGCGCGGGATGCGTTCCTGCAGCAACAGCAAGGTGGCTTGGAACTCGACATCGGCAAGGAAGCGGCGCTGCATCGGCTGGTCGCGCAACAGGTAATCCAGCGACAGCAGGCCCATGCCCTGGTGGTGGGCCATGAACGAACGCAACAGCACGTGATCCTGCCCCGGCGGCAGCCGGGCAGGGGTGTAGTCGATCGCCTCGTACATGCCAAAGCGCCCGGCAAACCCCAATCCCTCCAGTACCTGCAGGTTCTGGCAGGCCGCTTCCGGCGCCACCATCAGCGCCATCATGCTGGCATAGGGCGCGATGACCCGATCCTGGCCCAGGCCGCGCTTCAGCCCCAACCCCGGTACGCCGAACGCCCGGTACTGGTAGTTCAGGCGGGCATCGACGGCGTTGTAGCCGGACTCGGACACGCCCCACGGCAGGTTCAGGGTCCGCCCGTAGACGATCTGCGCCTCGACCGCATGCCGTGTGGTCTGGTCCAGCAGCGTATCCGGATAGCTGGGCATCACCAGCTGCGGCATGAGGTACTCGAACATCGAGCCACTCCATGACAGCAGCGTCGGCGTGCCGTTGACCTCGGTGAGCATCCGGCCGAGCGCAAACCAGCTCTCCTGCGCCAGCTGGCCCTGGGCGATGGCGACGAAGGCGCACAGCCGTGCTTCGGAGGCCAGCAGGTCGTAGAAGCTGTTGTCGAGGCGATGGTCGTCGACGTTGTAGCCGATCGAAAGCAGGTTGCGGGTGCGGTAGAACAGGAACCCGTATTCCATCAGCGAGAACTGCCCGGCGCGGTGCGCCAGGGCCTGCAACTGCTGGATGCGCGCACGGGCATCCGCACCGGCGGTGCCGCGCCGCGCAGCCAGCTGGCGCAGGCTGGGCACCGGTGCTTCGTCGTCCGTATTGGCATCGGCAGGGAGATTGGCAAGCGACGCGTGGGCGGCATGGCATTCGGCGGCGAACAGGGTCGGCCAGTGCAGCTCACCATCCTCGGGCGATGGCGGTGCGGGCCACTGCGCCAGCACGACGTCGGCCAGGCCGACCAGTTCCTGCAGGCGGGCGAGAATCTCCGCCGTTCCGACAGGGCGGTCGACACGCGTTGAGGCCAGACGCTGGCGCAGATGGTTGAGCGCCTCGACCAGTGCTGCATCGTCGCGGCGATGGCGCTGCCGTTCCTCTTCCAGCACGCCGAGCGTATCGGCCAGGCCATCGAAGGTGTGCGGCGCCAGCACCGGCGCATCCACCAGCGCGAGCAGGCCCTGGCGCAGCGTCAGCAGATGCCCGGCAAGATTGCCGCTGTCCACGGTGGAAACGTAGCGCGGCGGCAGCGGCGCCAGGGTTTCAGTGTCGTACCAGTTCAGGAAGTGGCCGCGATGGCGCGGCAGCTGGTCCAGCGTGTCGAAGGTGAGGGCCGTACGTTCAGCGACCGCGCCCAGCTGCAGATAGCCGAAATCCCATGCCGACAGATTGGCCAGCAGGGACAGGCCGATGTTGGTTGGCGAGGTGCGGCGTGCCACCACCAGCGACGGATGCTCCTGGATGTTGTCCGGTGGCAACCAATGATCCTGCTCGCGCACCCAGGCCTGGAAGAAGGACCAGGTGCGCCGCGCCAGCCGGCCCAGGAACGCCCGCTGCGTTACCGAAAGCTCCGCCACGCTCGCGGCCGGTGGCCGGCCCAGCCACGCCATCAACGCGGGGGCAAAGACCCAGGCCAACAGCAAGGGCAGGGCGAACGGCAACGCCTGCGGACGCAGGCTGGCCACCACAACCACCAAAGCGATCGCCAGCAGTGAGGCCGGCGCCATCACCCGCCATTCCGCGCCGCGGTCGCTGCCGAGACGGCGCTCGACTTCGCTTGAAGGGTTCCACTGCAGCAGGTGGCGGCGCGTGACGGCCATGCGCCAGAGCGTGCGCAGCACTGCGTCGCTTGCCAGCAATGCCTCGAAGGGCAGGCACGCGACCTGGGTGGACGCGCGCAGCAACGATTGCAGCGTACCGCGCCCGACCTTGATGTAATGCGCTTCCAGCGGCGTGTCGTCCGGAACGCTCAGGGCATCGCGCAGCATGCCTATCAGCGGCGGTGCGAACCACAGCGCCAGCACCCACGCGGTCCATGCAACAGGGTTTGCGGCATACAACCAGCCCACCACCAGCAAGGCCAGCGCAGCGATCGGCACCAGGCTGCGGCGCAGGTTGTCCAGCAACTTGCCGCGCGACAGCAGACTGAGCCGGTTGCGTTCCCATCCCGGGCCCGGGCGCGGCGTCCACGGCATCAACCAAGGCAACAGCTGCCAGTCACCGCGGATCCAGCGTGCACGGCGCTTGGTGTCGGCGGCGTAGCGCTCGGGGTAGTCCTCGTACAGGCGCACATCGCTGACCAGGCCCGCACGTGCATAGCAACCTTCCAGCAGGTCGTGGCTGAGGATGCGGTTCTCGGGCAGGCGACCCTCGAGTGCATGCTCGAAGGCCTCGACGTCATAGATGCCCTTGCCGACGAACGAGCCTTCGTCGAACAGGTCCTGGTAGACGTCCGAGACCATGCGCGTATACGGATCGATACCGGGCTCGCTGCCGAACATCCGGGCAAAACGCGAGGTGCGGCGCCGGCCCAGGCTGGTGCCGACGCTGGGCTGCAGGATGCCGTAGCCCTCCACCACGCGTTGCAGCGTCGGATCGAAGCGCGGGCGGTTGAGCGGGTGCGCCAGGGTGGCGACGAACGCGCGTGCCGCATCCCGCGGAAGTTGTGTATCCGAATCCAGCGTGATGACGTAGCGGACGCCGATCAGCGCAGCCGCGTCACCGACGATGCGCATGAACGCGGCCGCATCGCCCAGACGGAGCAGGGCATTGAGTGCCGCCAGCTTGCCGCGCTTGCGCTCGTGTCCCATCCACACGCCTTCACCCGGGTTCCATTGCCTGGGGCGGTGCAGCAGGTAGAAACGATCGCCGCGCTCGGGCGCGTAGCGCCTGTTCAATTCCTCGATCCGTGCCGTGGCGTGCGCAAGCAGGGTGTCGTCCGTCGCCGCCGTGGCCTCCGCCGCGTCGAGAAAGTCCGTCAGCAGCACGAAGCGCAGCTGAGGATCACGGTTGGCCAGGAAGCGCACCTCCAGCGCTTCGACCAGTACGTCGATTCCGTCGATGCTGGACAGCATCGAGGGGACCGCGACCACGGTGGCGCAGGCGGCAGGGATGCCTTCGCTGAAATCCAGCTTGGGCAGCGGCCTGGGGGCGACCAGCACCGTCGCGGTCCAGTTCACCAGCACGATGCCCAGCTCACTGAACACCAGCAGTGAGAGCAGCGCGGCCAGCCAGAGCGGTACCGAACCACTGCCGGTTGCCAGCAGGCCCGCAGTGGCCAGCACCGCCAGCAGGGCGATCGGTAGCAGGTACAGCGCAAGCGGTACGCGATGCGCCAGTCGCCGTGCCTTGCGGTGGCGCGGTGCTGCCTCGGCCACCGCTTCCACGGTGGCGTCCAGGCCCTCGCCAACCAGCCAGTAGCCCACGTGCGCACGCGGCCCCTCCGGCGGTGTCGCCGTCCGTGCCAGGTCCAGCGCGATGGTGGCAACACGCTCCTCTGCCATGCGGCTGCCGCGGGCGACCTTCTCCACCACATGGCGGTAGGCGTCGCGGGTAGCGAAATCCATCTGAGCATAGACGGCCATCGGGTCTTCGCGCAGCCGCTGCTCCACCACACTCATGTCTTCAACAAAGGTGCGCCAGTCCATGGTGGACAGAAAGCGCAGGCTGCCGATGCTGTTGCCGATCGACACCTGGTCGGCCGCCTGCTGCTGCCCCTCGGCGGCGACCAGCTCGTCGACGCGCTGCCCGGCCGCTGCAGCCCACTGTTCCAGCCACGCGACGGGCATGGCCCAGGCACCGCCGCGCCCATGCAGCGAGCGCGTCAGCTCGGCGATGAACGCGCCGGTCAACGGCGGCGTGGATCGTGCCATGTCCGCAACCACCAGGACCACATCGGTCGGGGTCTCGGAAGCGGCTTGATTGAGGCTGTCCGCCCATTGCGAAGCGAGGCGACGATCGGTTCCATCGCGCATCACCCGCGCCGCCATGCGCCGCAGGTTCTCCAGCAGCGCCAGACGCAGCATGATGGGAACCGCCCACAGCTCGCCCAGGCTCAGCGGCGCGAGCGATTGGTACGATGCGATGAAACGGCCCAGCGTGTCCGCGTCAATGCGACCGTCACCGTGCGCGATGGCCTGCATCGACAGCTCATACACCCGCGGCAACCCGGCCGAGGGGCCCGAGACAAGCGACGGCAGCTGCCGGCTGTAGCCGCGCGGCAGGTGGCGCCGCGCGGTCTGGATCTGTTCCTCAACCAAGTAGTAGTTGTCGAGCAGCCATTCCCCCGCCGGGGTTACCGGCCGCTGTTCGCGCACCACACTGCTGAGCAGCGAATTGGCGTCTTCCAGCACGCGCTCGTTGGCCTGCAGGCGTTCGAGCAGGCGCTCCGGGCCGGGGCGCATCCGCACGCGGTGCTGGCGCGCCAGCGCGCGGCCGTACACCTCCATCTGTTCAACGCTGTACAGCGCGGCACGCAGTGGGCCCTCGGTGGCCTCGATGGCCGGGACCGAGGCCTGGTGTTCACGCCAGCGCCAACGCACACGACGACGCAGGCGCAGCCAGCGGCCAAATAGACGACGAAGGTGGGGCATGGGCTACCAAGGGGGAGGGTGCGTCCTGCATGGTTGCATTGCAGGTGCCGTGGTAGCTGTGAAGGCCGGGTTCCCGGTCCTTGATGGCGGAGTCGAGCCCCCGGGGCGGAACTCCCTCGCTCCATTCACCCCGCAGCAGCGAGAATGTGTCACCGGGCACGCTCTGCTGCGTGCCGCTTACTGCCTGCAGGATCGCGAAGATGTCCAACACCCCCTTTGGCGAATCGTCATGTGCTGCCGCCGCCAGCGGCTGCGTCGAGGTGCGCGGCGCGCGCGAGCACAACCTCAGGAATGTCGATGTCTCCATTCCGCGCAACGCACTGGTAGTGTTCTCTGGAGTATCGGGTTCCGGCAAGTCATCGTTGGCCTTCGGTACCGTCTTCGCCGAGGCGCAGCGGCGCTACTTCGAATCCGTAGCGCCATATGCACGCCGCCTGATCGACCAGGCGGGAGTGCCCGATGTGGATGCCATCGACGGTCTGCCGCCGGCGGTCGCCCTGCAGCAGCAGCGCGGCGCCAGCAATGCACGTTCATCGGTGGGCAGTGTCACCACGCTGTCCAGCCTGGTGCGCATGATGTACTCGCGTGCAGGCGCATACCCGGCCAACCAGCCCATGCTGTACGCCGAAGATTTCTCACCGAATACGCCACAGGGCGCCTGCAGCACCTGCCATGGCCTGGGGCACGTCTACGAGGTGACCGAAGCGCTGATGGTTCCGGATCCGTCGCTGAGCATCCGCGAACGCGCTATCGCCTCCTGGCCGCCGGCATGGCATGGCCAGAACCTGCGCGACATCCTGGTCACGCTCGGCTACGACATCGACATACCGTGGAAGAAGCTGCCGAAGAAGGACCGGGAGTGGATCCTGTTCACCGAGGAGACGCCGACCGTGCCGGTCTATGCCGGCTTCACGCCCGCCGAAACCCGTGCCGCGCTCAAGCGCAAGCTGGAGCCCAGCTACATGGGCACGTATACCGGCGCCCGTCGCTACGTACTGCACACGTTTGCCAATACCCAGAGCGCGCTGATGCGCAAGCGGGTTTCGCGCTACATGGAAGGCAAGCTGTGCCCGGCCTGTCACGGAAAGCGCCTGAAGCCGGAGGCGCTCTCGGTCACCTTCGCGGGCGTGGATATCGGTGAATTCATGCGCCTGCCGCTGGATCAACTGGCGGACTTGCTGGAGCCCATCGCGCAGGGCGACTTCAGCGCACACAGCCGGGATGAACGCACCAGCAGAAGCGCCACCCGCCGCGACCGCACCACGCGGGCAGCGAGCGGTCGTCCTGTCCATGCTTCGGCCCCCGACGTACGGCTGACCTCTGCCCTGTCGGAGGAGAAACGTCTGGCTGCACAGCGGCTTGCAGGCGGTGTCATGGCGCGTGTACACCAGCTGCGAGGCCTGGGCTTGGGGTATCTCTCGCTGGATCGCGCCACGCCAACACTGTCGGCCGGCGAACTGCAGCGCCTGCGACTGGCCACCCAGCTCAGCTCGTTGCTGTTTGGTGTGCTGTACGTGCTCGATGAGCCCTCGGCCGGCCTGCATCCCGCCGACAGTCAGGCGCTGTACGACGCGCTGGACCGGCTGCGTGACGGCGGGAACTCGGTGTTTGTTGTCGAACATGATCTGGAGCTGATGCGCCGCGCGCAGTGGCTGGTGGATGTCGGCCCTGAGGCGGGCGAGCATGGCGGGCGCGTGCTCTACAGCGGCGAGCCCGAAGGCCTGCGGCACGTGCAGGATTCACGCACGGCCCGGTACCTGTTCGACCAGGTGCCTGCGGCCGCCAGCCGGCAGCGCAGTGCCAACAGTTGGCTGGAGCTGAAGGGCATCCACCGCCACAACCTGCGGGGTGTGGATGCGCAGGTGCCGCTGGGGCTGCTGACCGCAGTGACCGGCATTTCGGGCTCCGGCAAGTCCAGCCTGATGGCGCAGGCACTGCCTGAGCTGATGCTGCTGCACCTGGGGCATGAGCCCGCAGACGATGGAGCGGAGGGCACGCCTACGGAAGGGCCGACCGTGATCGAAACCACGCGAGGCCAGCTTGCAGGTGATGTGGACGCCATCCAGCGGGTCGTGCAGGTGGACCAGAAGCCCATCGGCCGCACGCCACGCTCCAACCTGGCCACCTATACCGGCCTGTTCGACCACGTGCGCAAGCTGTACGCGGCGACACCCGATGCGCGCCGCCGTCGCTTCGATGCGGGCCGCTTCTCGTTCAACGTGGCCAAGGGCCGATGCGAAACCTGCGAGGGCGAAGGGTTCGTCAGCGTCGAGCTGTTGTTCATGCCCAGCGTCTATGCGCCTTGCCCCACCTGCCACGGCGCCCGCTACAACGAGGCCACGTTGAAGGTGTTGTGGAACGGCCGCAACATCGCCGAGGTCCTGCAGATGACGGTTGAGCAGGCGCATGCGTTCTTCATCGAGGAGGATGCCATTGCCCGCCCGCTGCAGTTGCTGCAGGACATCGGACTGGGATACCTGCGACTGGGCCAACCGGCCACGGAACTGTCAGGCGGTGAAGCACAACGTATCAAGCTGGCCACCGAGCTGCAGCGCAGCCAGCGTGGGCGCACGCTTTACGTGCTGGACGAGCCCACCACCGGCCTGCATGCGTCGGACGTGGACAGGCTGCTGGTCCAGCTGCAGCGGCTGGTGGAGGCCGGAAATACGGTGGTGATGATCGAGCACGACATGCGTGCCGTCGCGCAGGCGGACTGGGTGATCGACCTCGGGCCGGGCGCCGGTGCTGCGGGTGGCACCATTGTGGCGAAGGGAACGCCGCAACAAGTGGCCCGCGCCAAAGGCAGCAGGACGGCGCCTTTCCTTGCGCGGGAGCTGGGGCAGGGCGGCTGATCGAGGGGCGGACGCATTGGACGAAGACGCCGGGCGCGACCGAGGAGTCGGCGCCCGATGTCCTGCTGCCGGAGCCTACTTTGTCGAGCTGATCGCTTCCTTGGCCGCTTGGTCGATCGTGTGGGCGACCACCTTGGGCTGCGTCATGAAGACCGCATGGCTTGCCGAAACCCTGGTGATGCGGGCGTTGATGCGCTCGGCCATGTGGATGAGCATCGCCTGGTCGAATGCCTGGTCTTCGGTGGCAATGACGGCCCAGCTGGGTTTCGTCCGCCAGGCGGCCTGTGTCAGCTTCGTGGCGAACGCCGACATGTTGATGGGCACCTGCGAGTCGCGCAGGAATGCGGCGTCAGCGTCCGTGGTGTCGTGTGCGAAGCCGGCCTTGAACGCGGTCTGGCTGATGAATCCGAAGCCGTCGCTCCCGGTTTCAATGACGAACCTGGGGGTGGGGGCGAACCCTTCGTACTGCTGTGCGGTGGTCTCACCTGCATCCGGTGCCAGCGCGGATACATAGACCAGGCCTGCCACCTTGCCGTGCACGCCGGCTTCGGTGATCACGGTGCCGCCCCAGGAATGGCCGACCAGGATAGTGGGACCATCCTGTCGGTCGAGCACGCGCTGGGTGGCCCTCACGTCATCGGCAAGCGAGGTCAGCGGGTTCTGCACGATCGATACACGATAGCCGAGCGCGGTCAGCTCGTTGTAGACCGGACGCCAGCCCGCGCCATCGGCAAAGGCGCCATGGACCAGGACGACGTTCTTCACCCGGCCGGCATCGCCAGCGGCGGCATCGGCGGCCTGTGTGGACGGGCTGAAGCCGGCCGCCAGGGCGGCGGCGAGCACGGCGGAAATGAGCGTGGACATGTGTGTTATCCCAGGTGGTGATGGTCGGCAGGGCAACTTTGCGCTGAGCGGCAGGATCATGGGTGGCATGGAATCCTGATAACTTGATCCAGCGTACTGATTGGCGTGGGGGCAAGGCCGGACGTGATCAGCGCTCGGCCAAGCGGAAGCCTGCCTACACCGTCGGCACCGTTCCGCCGTCGATGATGTGCTCCGATCCCGAAATGGAGGCCCCACGGGGCGAGACCAGGAACGCGATGAGATCGGCCACTTCGCTCGGTTTGGCCGGGCGCCCCAACGGAATCCCGCCCAGCGCATCCATGACCATCTGCCTGGCACCTTCGTAGTCGGTGCCGGCATTGGCGGCGATGCCGCCGAGGAAATCGACCGCAGCTTCCGTCTCGATCCAACCCGGCGAGACACGGATCACGCGCACGCCCTTGGGGGTCACTTCCTTGGACAGGGCCTTGCTGTAGGTGGACAACGCCGCCTTCGCGGCGGCGTAGGCGATCGTGGCGTCATGCAGCGGCAGCATGCGCTGGATCGACGACACATGCAGGATCACACCGTCCCCCTGCGCGATCATCGCGGGGAGCAATGCACGATCCATCCGCACGGCCGACATCAGGTTCAGATCGAGCGCCGTGGCCCATTCGGCATCGTCCAGCCTGGCAAAGCCACCAGCAGGCGCCGAAGAGCCACCGACCACGTTGATGAGGATGTCGATTCCATGGAGCTTTTCCTGCGCCGCCTCGACCGCTTCGCGTACCCCGTGCGCCGTCGCGAGATCGGCCGCCACGTAGTGGACGCCCTCGACAGGCTGCTTCGGAATCGAGCGTGCCGTCGCGACGACCCGGGCATCAAGCTGGGACAGCAGTTCGACGACAGCCGCGCCGACGCCGCGCGTGCCGCCCGTTACCAGGATGCGCTTTCCCGCCAGTTGGAGATCGAAATTCATGGCGCGACCTCCAGTGAGGCGATCTTGCCGCGCTCCAGCACGAAGACGTAACGCAGGTCCAGCGGGCTGCCGGGAAAGTTGCCCGACACCCGGCAGGTAACGACGTGGGAGCGCCCCTGGGTTTCCAGAGTGTGAGGTTGGGTCGTATAGGTGTACCTGGCAGATGCCTCGTTCTTCCAGGCTTCGATCGCGGCCGCGCCGGAATGGGTGTTGCCCTCATCAAGGACTACACCCTCCCTGGTGAAGCAGGAGGCTACCGCATGACCGCTCTGGTGGTCGGCGGCGAAGTAGGCTGCGATCGGCGCGGGCAGGTCCAGATCTTTCATTGCAATGTTCCGTTTGGGGTGTACGGAGCTAGATTGATTGGTTTCCTGCGGTTAGAGAATCACCTATTATCCGATCAGGCCATGTAGGAATCAGTGCACAATGCGCGGCTCCGAATTTGCGGAACTCAAGGCCTTTGTGGCCGTGGTCGAGCGCGGCAGCTTCGCGCGGGCTGCCGATCATCTGGGCCTGTCACGGTCGGCCCTCAGTCAGATCATCCGCCAGTTGGAAGCCCGGCTGCGCGTGCGCCTGTTGAACCGCACCACACGCAGCGTCTCGCCGACCGAGCCCGGTCGGCGGCTGCATGAGCGCATGGCCCCCATGCTTCGCGAGATGGACGAAGCCGTGGCGCAGGCAATGGGCGCGAGTGCGCGTGCGGCGGGAACCCTGCGTATCAACACCCTGAGCATGGGCGCCAAGCGCGTGCTCGCGCCACGGTTGGGACGTTTCGCGCAGGCCAACCCCGATGTCGTTCTCGATATCGTGATAGATGATGGCCTCAGCGACATCGCGGGAGAGGGATTCGATGCCGGCATACGGGTAGGTGGGCGGCTGCAGAATGACATGGTGGCGGTCCGGCTGACTCCAGATTTCGAGCTGCTTGCCGTAGCTTCGCCCGAATATCTTGCCCGGCATGGCACACCCAGGACGCCGGCGGATCTGAGCCGCCACGCCTGTATCAACTGGCGCTTTCCGGGCAGCGGCAAGGTCGCGGGCTGGCCGTTCAAGAAGAAGGAAAAGGCGATCGAGTTCTTCGGTGATGGAAAGGTGATCTCGAACCATCAGGACATCATCGTGCCCGCCGCGCTGCAGGGACTTGGAATCCTGTACGCCTACAATGACAGTGACATAGCGGACGCCCTGCGCGATGGACGGCTCAAACGCGTACTTGCCGATTGGTCGCCGACGGTGCCCGGCCTCTTCCTCTACTATTCCAGCCGGCGTCACATGCTGCCGGCACTGCGTGCTTTCATTGATTGCCTGCTTGATCAGGACGTTGGCAGCGACGCGCCCACCCAGCCAGGCCTTTCCGGCTGATCGTCCCGCTGGAGGTCCAGATCCTCGATGCCTGCTTTCGACCCAAAGCGATCTCCCTTGGCGGGGGCACGCTCCACCTTGGAGACCACGATGCCTGATGTCGTCGCGCCTGCAGAGATCGGACAGCGCCTGTTGCTCCGCACCAGTCTCAGCGTTGCATCGATCGTGCTGATGTTCGTGGTTCCATCGGCCCCTGCGCAGGAGGTTTCACCTGCAATCCAGTCCCGGATTGCCCGGGTGGAGCAGGGTCTTTCCAGTCGCGTAATCGTCAAGGGCGCCACCGGCCAAAAGGCGTCGATTGCCACACGCATGGTCTTCCACGCTGTTCCAGCGGTCAGCATTGCGCTCATCAACGATGGGCATGTCGAATGGACGCGGAGCTACGGCGTGCTCGATACGACCGGTCAACGCGCGGTCACACCTGCAAGCCTGTTTCAGGCTGGCTCAATCAGCAAGCCTGTCAGTGCACTGGGCGCGCTGCGCCTGGTTGAGCAGGGCAAGCTGTCGCTGGACGATCCTGCGAACGGTCAGCTCAGCAGCTGGAAGATTCCGGAGAACGCGTTCACCCGGCAAAGCCCCGTCACGCTACGCGGTCTGCTCAACCACAGTGCCGGCATCAACGTCCATGGCTTCTACGGCTACGCAAAGGGCCAACGGGTACCGTCGCTGCTGCAGGTGCTGGATGGCGTGGCGCCAGCGAACTCCGAGGCGGTTCGTGTGGAGGCCAGGCCCGGCACCGGTTGGAAGTACTCCGGGGGTGGCTACAGCGTTGTCCAGCTGATGATGACCGAATCCGGCGGGAAGCCATTCCCCGAGTTGATGCAGGCGTTGGTCCTCGGACCGCTGGACATGGACGACAGTACGTTCGCCATGACACTGCCGCCAGCATGGCAGGCGCGGGCCGCAACGGGCCATGACAGCAACGGAACGCCCCTCGCCGGCGGTTGGCACGTCTATCCGCAGTCGGCAGCAGCCGCGCTCTGGAGCACTCCAGCGGATCTGGCCAAGGTGGTCGTCGACATCCAGCAGGCGCAGTCCGGAAAGCCCGGAAAGGTGCTGTCCAGTGCGATGACCTCCACAATGCTGAGCCGGGGTCTGGGTGAGTACGGCCTCGGGCTGTACGTTGAAGAGCTTGGCGCGGGCAGCAGCTTTTCCCACTCGGGAGGTACGGATGGGTTCCGCTCGCAGCTGTATGGCTACACCCACACCGGGCAGGGCGTGGTGGTCATGACCAATAGCGATAACGGCGCTGCTCTGATCGATGAGATTCTTGTCAGCGTGGCGGCAGAGTATGGCTGGCCGGAGTTCCAGATCATCGAGAAAGCTGCGTTGGCAGCCGACCCAGCGGCCAACGCGACGTATGCGGGCGACTACACTCTGGTGGGCAAGCCTGCGCAGATCATTGCCGAAGGAGACCGCCTGTATCTCCAGAGCGAACTGTTCAGCAAGCGGCCGATGCAGCTGTTTGCGGAGTCAAAGACCCGGTTCTTCATGACCGCACAGGACATGACGGTCGAATTCCAGCAGGCAGGCAGCACGAGGCCAGGCAGCTTTTCGCTGAAGCGCGGGAACAGCACCTACGTCGCCATGCGGGCGGATTAGTTGCGAAGCCAGTACCACTCGGATGTCCGCTTCCGGCCGGAGTCGCACACGCGCGGGGGCAACGCGCTTTCAAGGGTATCGAGTGTCCACCCACCCGCGATGCCTGACTTCGTCAGAATCTACGGCAACTCGACAACAACCTTGCCCTTTGCCCGCCCGCTCTCCACATAAGCCAACGCGCCTTGGGTGTCCTGGAACGGAAACACCCGGTCAATGACCGGGCGGATCACACCGGACTCGACCAGCGGGGTGATCCCGCGCAACTGCTGCCCGTCGGCGCGCATGAAGACAAAGGTGTAGGTCACGCCTTTCTGCCTGGCCTTGCTGCGGATGCCACGGCTGAGCAGGCGCAGGACCTGCTTGAGCGGCCAGCCGAGCCCGCGCGCGGCGGCAAAGGCCGGCGTCGGTGGCCCGGAGATGGAGATGAGATGTCCGCCCGGCTTGAGGATCTGCAGAGAGCGCTCCAGCTCCTCTTTACCCAGGCTGTTGAGCACCACATCGTAGTCGCGGAGTTCGGAGGCGACGTCCTGCTGCCTGTAATCGATGACGACATCCGCGCCCAGCGCCTTCACCCACGCGACGTTGGCCGTGCTGGTCGTGGTCGCCACGAAGGCTCCCAGATGCTTGGCCAGTTGGATGGCCACGGTGCCGACGCCGCCGGAGCCGGCCTGGATGAACACCTTCTGTCCTGGCTTCAGCTGTGCGGTTTCCACAAGCGTCTGCCACGCGGTCAGTGCGACCAGCGGCAGCGAGGCGACCTCCACCATGCTGAGGTTGCCGGGCTTTGGCGCCACAGAGCCCGCGTTGAGCGCGATGAACCCGGCGAACGTGCCGATGCGATCATCGTCGGGACGTGCATATACCTCATCGCCCGGCTTGAACTGGGAAACGCCCGCGCCCACACGCTCCACCGTACCGGCCAGGTCGTTGCCCAGGATCAGCGGCAGGCGATACGGCAGGACCGCCTTGAACTCGCCACGCCGGATCTTCGTGTCCAGCGCGTTGACGCTGGCCGCGTGCACGCGGATGAGTACATCGCCGTCGCGCAGCGGTGGCGTTGGTACCTCTCCGATGCGCCCCGTTTCCTTCTTGCCATACCGGTCGATGAGGAAGGCTTTCATGCGCGGTAGCGCTCCGCTGCCTGCGCCTGGCGGAGATCCGAGAGCAGGCCCTGGCGCGATGCCTCCAGCGTGTCCCAGCGTTCGGCCACATGCAGCGGCGGAATGGTCACCGGTTCGCGGCGATCAAAGCCGACCAGCGCGGCATCGACCAGTTCGCCAACGTCCATCACTTCGGGCAGCGTGTTGATGTCGATGCCGGCACGCTCCCAGATCTCGGTGCGGGTGGCCGCCGGCAGGACGGCCTGCACGTAGACGCCCTTGGGCGACAGTTCCAGGCTCAGGCCCTGCGACAGGAACAGCACGAAGGCTTTGGTCGCGCCGTAGACGGTCATGCCAAGCTCCGGTGCCAGGCCGACTACCGAGCCGATGTTGACGATCGCGCCTTCGCCGGCGGTGGCCAATCGCGGTGCAATGGCAGCGGCCAGGCGCGTCAGGGCGAGGGTGTTCAGTGTTACCAGTTGGTCGATGCTGTCGGCCGATTGCGCGGTGAAGCCACCGGACTGGGCGATGCCTGCGTTGTTGATCAGGATGCCGATACGGGCATCGTCACGCAGGCGGGCTTCCACGGCGGCCAGATCGCTGCGCTGGGTGAGATCGGCCGGCAGGACGTCTACGGCGACCCCGGTGTCCTGGCGCAGGCGCGCGGCCAGTGTTTCCAGACGCGTCCTGTCGCGCGCAACCAGCACCAGGTCGTGTCCGCGGCGTGCGAAGCGTTCGGCGTAAACGGTGCCGATGCCGCTGGAGGCGCCGGTGATGAGGACGATGGGAAGCTGGCTCATGGTGTGTCTCTTGGAATTGGAAGGGGCGAACGGGGTGTGCAGCGTGGCGCTGTCGAACGGGTTACTGCGGCGCCGTATCGGTCAATGCGGGGTAGTCGGTGTAACCCTCCGCACCGCCGCCGTACAACGTCGCTGGATTCAACGCGTTCAACGGCGCGCCGGTTTTCAGGCGTTCGACCAGATCGGGATTGCTGATGAAGGCACGGCCAAACGCGACCAGGTCTGCTTTGCCAGCGGCAAGCCGTGCGTTGGCCAGTTCGAGGTCGTAGCCATTGTTGGCCAGGTAGGTGCCGGTGAAACGCCGGCGCAGGCTGTCAAAGTCGAACGGCGCTACGTCGCGCGGGCCACCGGTAGCACCTTCCACCACGTGCAGGTACACGATGCCCAGAGCGCTGAGCTGATCAACGATGTAGTCGTACTGCGGCTGCGGGTCGCTGACGGTGGAAATCGCGTTGGCCGGAGAAACCGGCGAGATGCGCACACCGGTACGATCGGCGCCGATCTCCTGCGCCACGGCGGCGGTGACGTCCAGCAGCAGGCGCGCGCGGTTCTCGACCGAGCCGCCGTACGCATCGGTGCGCTGGTTGGCGCCGTCCTTGATGAACTGTTCCAGCAGGTAGCCGTTCGCACCGTGGATTTCGACCCCATCGAAGCCGGCGGCGATGGCATTGGCGGCGGCCTGGCGGAAGTCGTTGACGATGGCCGGCAGTTCGTCGATCTCCAATGCGCGCGGCTCGGACACATCAACAAAGCCGTTGTGCACGAACGTCTTGGTCTGCGCACGGATGGCGGAGGCGGAGACGGGTGCGGCGTGGCCGGGCTGCAGATCCACGTGCGAGATGCGGCCCACGTGCCAGAGCTGCACGAAGATGTGCCCGCCACGTGCGTGCACGGCGTCGGTGACCTGGCGCCAGCCGTCGATCTGATCCTGCGTGTAGAGCCCGGGCGTGTCCTGGTAGCCCTGGGCCTGGGCCGAGATCTGGGTGGCCTCGGTGATGATCAGGCCGGCCGAGGCCCGCTGGGCGTAGTAGGTGGATGCCAGTGGGCTGGGCACCAGGCCGGCATCGGCGCGGTTGCGCGTCAGCGGTGCCATCACGATACGGTTGGCCAGCGTCAGCGGGCCAAGGGGGTAGGGTTGGAACAGTGTCGTGGTCGTCATGTGATGTGGGGCTGCTGGTCGTTGCCGCAATGATGATGACCGTAATCCATGATGTCAATGGTTTGATGATGAACGTAATCAATACGTGCTAGACTGCCGTCCTTCCGCAGCACAGCCCCTGGGGCATCGGGTCATGAAGGTCACCAAGGCACAAGCGCAGGCCAACCGGGCGCACATTGTCGAAACCGCATCCACGCTCTTCAGGGAGCGGGGCTACGACGGTGTAGGCGTCGCAGACCTGATGGCGGCTGCAGGCTTTACCCACGGTGGCTTCTACAAACACTTCGGCTCCAAGACCGACCTCATGGCCGAAGCCTCCCTCTGCGGCCTGGCGCAATCTGCCGACGCCGCAGCGGGCATGGATCTGGCGGGATTTCTTGGCTACTACCTTTCCCGGGAGCATCGGGATGACCCAGGCCACGGCTGCACGATGGCCGCGTTGAGTGCAGACGCCGCGCGCCAGCCGGCAACGGTCAAGGCAGCCTTTGCCGCCGGCATTGAAGCCCAGGTAGGGCGCCCTGCCGGCGAGGATGATCCGTCGAGCGAGCACGCCAGCCCGGAGGCGCGTGCGCGCCGGATAGCCCTGATGGCCATGGCCGTGGGCGCGGTGGTGCTGTCCAGGTCCTGTCCGGATGATTCGCCGCTGGCGGACGAAATCCTGGATGCGTGCCGGGCGGCCGTCATCGCGCGCCTGTCGGATGCGCCCGATCGCTGAGTCGCGCCTGCGCGCGTGCGTCTGGGCCGTCAGCCGGCGCGCGCGATGCAGGCCGCCGTGCTTCAGTCCGTCCTGGCACCACCGCGGACCTTAAGCGTCCCGCTTCAGCCAGCCCACCAGCGCCGAAAATGCCGGCGAGGGCTGCCGGCGGTTCGGGTAGTACAGGTGATAGCCCGGAAAAGGCACGCACCATTTGTCGAGCACGGCAAGCAGCCGGCCCTCGGCAATGTGATCGGCCACCATCGGCTCAGGCACGTACGCCAGGCCCAGGCCGTCCAGGGCGGCATTGATCACGTGGATCATGCTGTTGAACACCAGTGGTCCGTCGCCGCGCACGGTGAACTCCTTGCCCTTCTCCTCGAACTCCCACGCATAGATGGCGCCATTCGGGCGATGCCGGATGTGCACGCAGCGATGCTGGGTGATATCGGCGGGCTTCCTTGGCTTGGCATGCTTCTGGAAGTAGTCGGGCGATCCCACCACCACCAGCCGCCAATCCGGCCCGACCCTGACCGCGATCATGTCCTTGCTGAGCGCCTCACCCAGCCGGATGCCGGCGTCGAAGCGCTGTTCCACCACGTTGGTGAAGCCGTAATCAACGTAGAGCTCCAGTGTGATGTCCGGATACTCGGCGAGGAATCCGGCAAGGCGAGGGCGGATGATGGTCTCCATCGAATCGTCCGTGCAGGAGATCCGCAGGGTTCCGGCCGGGCGATCGCGCAGATCCCCCAATGCCTCCACACTGGCGCCGATGGCCTCGAAGTGCGGTGCGATGGAGCGCATCAGGCGCTCGCCCGCCTCGGTCGGGGAGACGTTGCGCGTGGTCCGGGCCAGCAGCCGGATGCCCAGGCGCTTCTCCAACAGCCGCATGGAGTGGCTGAGCGCCGAGGGTGTCACCCCCAGGCGAACAGCTGCCTTGGTGAAGCTCTGCTCCTGGGCCACCACCAGGAAGGCCTGCAGGTCGTTGGTCTTCACGCTGCTCATGGGTCAATTGTGAGCTCAACTCAGTAATGCATCAACTTTCAGCCGGCTTATCGCGGTAGCAGGCGCCGTCTATCGTGGCGACCTGAGTTCCCACTGAGGCCGTCCGCACATGAAACCCACCACGCTGCTGCTGGCACTGATTGCCAGCCATTTCGTTCCGCAGTCGGCCGTGGCCGCCGAGGCACCGGTCGCCGCAAGAACCGCCGGCGCCGACAATTTCTACAGAAGCGCCAGCGTAAAGGGCGAGCGCGTCAGCTTCCGCAACCAGTACCAGATGGAGGTGGTCGGAATGCTGTACCGGCCTCAGGGCCAGGTGCGGGGTGCCCGCGCGCCAGCCGTGGTAGTCGGTCATCCGATGGGCGCAGTGAAGGAGCAGAGTTCACAGTTGTACGCGCAGAAGCTGGCTGAGCAGGGCTTCGTTACACTGGCGATCGACCTGTCCTTCTGGGGTGAAAGCGCCGGTACGCCTCGGCACCTGGTGTCGCCGGAGATCTATTCGGATGACATCAGCGCGGCGGTGGACTTCCTGAGCGCGCAGTCGTTCGTGGACCCGGAACGAATTGGCGGCTTGGGTATCTGCGGCAGTGGCAGTTTCGTGATCAGCGCTGCGAAGATCGATCCACGCATCAAGGCAATCGCGACGGTCAGCATGTATGACATGGGCGCCGCCGTGCGCCAGGGGTTGAACAACACGCAGTCGCTTGAACAGCGCAAAGCGATGATCCAAGCGGCGACGAAGCAGCGCCTGGTTGAGTTCAACGGTGGGCAGGCCGCCTATGTGCCGGGTACCGTGAATACGCTGGATGCCGATACGCCGGACGTGCAGCGTGAGTTCTTCGATTTCTACCGTACGCCGCGCGGTGCCTATGCAGCCGCAGGCGAGCAGCCCGAACGAACCACCCAGCCGCTGTTCAGCAGCCTGGTCAAGTTCGTCAACTTTTATCCTTTCAACGATATCGAGGCCATCTCGCCGCGGCCGATGTTGTTCATCTCGGGTGACCATGCACATTCCCGTGAGTTCAGCGAGGATGCGTACCGCAGGGCAGCCCAGCCGAAGGAACTCTACTGGGTGAAAGATGCCGGCCACGTAGACCTGTATGACCGCACCGACCTGATTCCCTTCGCCAGGTTGGCGACGTTCTTCCAGCAAGGCCTCGCTGGGAAATGAGCAGTAACGACGCGACGGCCGAACGGGCCAACTGGGGCGGTGTGCTCGCGATGACACTATGCGTGTTCGCACTGATCGCCTCCGAATTCATGCCGGTGAGCCTGCTCACGCCCCTGGCGGCTGACCTCGGTGTGTCCGAAGGGCTGGCCGGGTATGGAATTGCCATCTCCGGCGCCTTCGCAGTGCTGACCAGCCTGTCGATCTCCCGGTTGGCCGGCAGCATCAACCGGAAGACGCTGCTGCTGACGCTCACCGCAGTGATGGCGGTGTCGGGCGTGGTGGTGGCGATGGCTTCCAGCTACCCGATGTACATGATGGGCCGGGCGCTGATCGGCGTGGTGATCGGTGGGTTCTGGTCGTTGTCTGCGGCCACGGCCATGCGCCTGGTGCCTGCAGCGCAGGTGCCGCGAGCACTGGCGATCTTCAATGGCGGCAACGCGCTGGCGACGGTCGTGGCCGCGCCACTGGGCAGTTACCTTGGCGGCGTGATCGGATGGCGCGGCGCGTTCCTGTGCCTTCTGCCTGTGGCAGCCATCGCGCTGGCATGGCAGTGGCGGTGCCTTCCCTCCATGCCCGCAGAAGGAAGGCCATCCCACGGCGGGGTACTGGCCCTGTTGCGGCGGCGGGTGGTGATGCTGGGCATGGCGGCGTGCGGCGCGTTCTTCATGGGGCAGTTTGCCGTGTTCACCTATGTGCGCCCGTTCCTGGAGAAGGTCACGGGTGCAGGGGAATCCGCGGTTCCGCTGGTGCTGTTGGCCATGGGTGCAAGCGGCTTTGTGGGCACGCTCGCGATCGGGGTATTCATCAGGCGCGGCCTCTACCGCACGCTGGTGGCTGTCCCGATCCTGATGGCGGTGATTGCCGTAACGCTGGTGCCGCTGGGTTCGCACCTTTGGCCGACTGCCGCACTGTTTTCGGTATGGGGGCTGCTGGCCACGGCTGCGCCGGTGGGCTGGTGGAGCTGGCTGGCGCGCACGTTCACCCGCAACGCTGAGGCGGGCGGCGGGCTGATGGTAGCGGTGGTGCAGTGCTCGATCGCGTTGGGTTCCACCCTCGGTGGCCTGCTGTTGGACAGCGCTGGTTTCGCCAGTACGTTCCTGGCCGGCGCAGGCCTGCTGTTGCTCGCGGCCTTGCTTGCCCATGTCACGGCTGCCGATGCTGCATCCGCGTCCGGCTCGGCGGTTGCCGCGGAAGCCCGAGGCTGATGGGACGCGCGGCGCAGATCATTGCGCAGCTGCTTTCGCTTTGCCTTGCATTCGCGGCGGTGCCTGCATGTTCTGCCGGGCAGAATCAGCACGCCGTTGCGCTCATGAAAACCGCACCCAACCCGAAGGTCCCTGCAATGAAGATCCGGCTGATCATCAACGACCAGACACTGTCGGCCACGTTGGAGGACAGCGTTCCCGCACGCGACTTTGCCGCCCAGTTGCCGATTACCCTTCAGCTTGAGGACTATGCTGCTACGGAGAAGATCGCGCAGCTCCCGCGCCGCCTCAACATTGCCGGCGAACCGGACGGGATCACGCCACTGGCTGGCGATATCGCCTTCTACGCGCCGTGGGGGAACCTGGCGATCTTCCACAGACCGTTCGGTTACTCGAAGGGGCTGGTGCTGCTTGGACGTATCGAGGGAAGTCTGCAGGCCCTTCGTGCCGAGGGACCGCTGGTGGTTCGACTGGAAGTCGAGTAGCGGTCTGGCTGCCGCGCTTACTCCGAACCGCTTCTTTGTTGGCGACAGGGCCTGGCATCCGCTTGTGTGATCGGGATTGCCAAGGCGGCTGGCGGCTTGCGCCGCCAGCCTACGGACGCGGGAGGGGACCCGCCCGGTGCTTTAGAAGTAGTAGGCAGCTGAAAAAGCCACGATGTCTGAGCCGACGTCGTACTCGCCCTGCAGGCTGCTGCCCGTAGCCGAGGTCACCGACACTTCCGGCTTGTCCAGGAAGAGATGCGTGTAGCCGACGCTGTACTCAGCCGACTCAGAGGCTCGATACGTAGCGCCCAGGGATAACCACTTGCGGTTGCTGTCTGGCACGCGGACATCACGGATATCGTCTGTCACAGGGCTCTGATCGGTCGCGATGCCCGCGCGGAGCGTTAGCTTCTGGCTATAGCGATACTCCGTGCCGATGGAAGCAAACGTTGTATCCCGGTAGCTGAAGTCCAGAGCCCGGGTGGGCTGAGCAGAGTGGAAGTCCAGCCTGATTTCGGCGAACTTGGACCATGCCGTGCGTGTCACATCGGCCATGACCGTCCAGCGGTCGTTGACCTGGTGGCTGATGCTGCCGGTCAGCGTGGCGGGAAGATTGAGCGCAGTGCTTGCGTTGGTGTCGACAAACCAGCCAGGACGCGCTGCTGCCAACAATGGTGCGGCGGTCGCTGGAACCCCGAAGCGTACCTCTGCGTCGTTGAGCTTGTGTTCCACCCTGGACCGATATGCGATGCCGATGTTGGTTCCCTCTACCGGCGTGAAGAGTCCGCCGAGGGTGAAGCCAACCGCGTCATCCTCGGCGTCAATGCGCGTATAGCCATCTGCGCTTCCCGGAGAAAAGCCGGGCGCCCGTGCGCCAGCGAGCACGGCGCCAAAATCGACAGCGTCGTAGAGCTTGGCTTCCACGCGCTCGACAAAAATGGAGGCGCCAAAGGACACATAAGGATTTACGTCGTAGGAAAGCGACATCCCCAGGTCAACCGATTTAATTTCCGTCTTGATCCCGTTGTAGCGACCGACCCAGTCGCTCTCGTACTCAGTCTTGAAGCCAAATGGCGCCGTCAGTGAAAGCCCCAGGTGGGCCTTCTCACCCAATGGGGTGTTGAAATAGAGGGCAGGGATGGGGCTGGTGTCACCCGCGTCCCCGCCATCGCCTCCAGAGAGCGGACGTCCCAGGGCATCGCGTCCTTCGCCTTTGAAGTCCACGGTGTAGTTCACAACACTTGCATCGGCTTGAAACAGCCGCCCATCGAGAAGACGCATGGCAGCCGGATTGTCCGCTATCACCGATGCGTCGCCTGGCGCACTGATCGACCCCGCAAAAGCGCGGCCCAGGCCCTTTGCACTTTTCTCCTTCAACTGGAATGCAGCAGCCTGCGCATTACCAGTCGCGCCTGCCAATGCACCAAGCAGGGCCAGCGCAAGTGTCGTTTTTGTGGTCATTGCTTGCCCTCCACAGGCAGCTGTCGATGCGGCGATTCGGATGGGGAGATGCTTGATTCAGAAGGCGCTCCTCACGGCATGAGACGGTTCGGCCCTGGTGCGCAGCGCGCATCCCGGCTGCGGAGTCATCGCCCAGCTGAGCCGCCCCGAGTATTGGACAGGTGACCGAGGCCGTCAACCGTCACTCTGGGGCCGATAGTGGACCGATACCCGATCGGTCACCATTTGCCCGCGTTAGCGCGCGGCGCTACCCTTGCCCGATGTCTACTTCAACCTCTGCAGCACTCGACGCCGGGCGCGGCCCCGCCGAGCACGACGTGCGCACCCAGATCATCGAGGCTGCCACCGCGCATTTCAGCCACTACGGCTATGACAAGACCACGGTGTCCGACCTCGCCAAGGCCATCGGTTTCTCGAAGGCCTACGTCTACAAGTTCTTTTCCTCCAAGCAGGCCATTGGCGAGGTGATCTGCGCCAATTGCCTCAGTCAGATCGAAAGCGAGGTTCATCAGGCCCTGCAAGGCGTGCAAGCGCCTGCCGAGAGGCTGCGGTTGTTGTTCACCGTCATTGTGGAGGCCGGTCTTCGCCTGTTTCTGCAGGATCGGCGCCTGTATGAAATTGCCGTTGCGGCCGCGACGGATCAATGGCCTTCAGCGCAGGCGTATGAAGGGCGCATCAGGCAGCTTGTTGAAGACATCATCAAGGATGGACGCGCTTCCGGCGCATTTGAGTGCACGACGCCGCTCGAGGACACCAGTCGTGCGGTCTACCAGGTCCTGCTTCCTTATCTGAATCCGGTGACGCTGCCGCACCTGGCGCCCCTGCACAAAGAAGCGCCAAGTGCCTTGCAGGAGTTGGTCCTCCGGAGCCTTGAGTCACGCCCGTAGTGACTATTGACTATATTAGTCACTAGGAACAGAATGCCTCCGGATACCCCACTCCGGAAGGCCGCATGCGTCGCCGTTTTGTAGTCACAGCCCTCTCCTGTGTTGCTCCGTTGTTCCTTGTGGCCTGCGGAAAGTCGGATGACGTCGATCCCCGGACCGCTCCGCCCATCGTCCGGATTGCCCAAGTGCAACCGGGGGCGGGAGGCGCGCGCACGTTCACAGGAACCGTCGCTGCACGCGTACAGAGTGATCTGGCCTTTCGAGTGGGTGGCAAGGTCACCGAGCGCCTGGTTGAGACGGGGCAGACGGTAAAGCGCGGCGACGTGCTCTATCGGATTGATCCTGTCGATCTGAATTTGGCAGCGGCCTCCCAGCAGCAGGCCGTCATCGCGGCCCGAGCGCAAAGCGCGCAAGCCACCGCAGACGAAGCGCGATACCGCGATCTGGCAGCCAAGGGCGTCGTTTCCCGGTCGGCCTACGAGCAGATCAAAGCGGCGGCGGACGCAGCATCGGCACAGCTCAAGGCGGCCGACGCGCAAGCCCGGGTTGCACGTAATGCCAGTCAATACACGGCGCTCATCGCCGATGCCGACGGAGTGGTCATGACCATCTCCGCTGAGCCCGGTCAGGTCGTGGCGGCGGGGCAGATCGTTGCCCGGCTTGCCCGTGCAGGCAGTCGGGAGGCCGTGGTCCAGTTGCCCGAGACGCTGCGACCCCAGATCGGCTCCGTGGCCTCAGCGTCCCCGTTCGGGGCAAGCGGCAAGATCCCCGCACGGTTGCGCGTGCTCTCGGAATCGGCCGACCCCGCCACCCGGACCTTCGAAGCCCGCTACACCCTGGAAGAGGGCAGCACGGCGCTGCCGCTGGGTTCCACGGTGGCGGTCGAACTTGCAGGCGCAGCGCCTGCCGGTGCGTCGGCCGGCGTCGCGGTGCCGTTGGGCGCGCTGTTCGATCCTGGTACCGGTCCCGGCGTCTGGGTGATCGGTGGTGAGCCGCTCAAAGCCCATTGGACGCCGGTCGCCGTCAGGCAGTTGGGTGATGACCGGGTCGTGGTTGAGGGGGCCCTGAAAGCATCGGATCGCGTGGCTGCCCTCGGCGCCCATCTACTCAGCGAAGGGCAGGTGGTTCGCATCGCTGACGCCGCCAGGAACGCCGCTGCAAATGGAGCCCACCAGTGAGTGGGTTCAATCTGTCGGCACTTGCGGTGCGCGAGCGTGCCATCACGGTTTTCCTGATCTTTCTGGTCTCCGTTGCCGGCATCGTTTCCTTCTTCCAGCTCGGCCGCGCTGAGGACCCTGCGTTCACTGTCAAGGTCATGACCATCGTGACGGCCTGGCCTGGCGCTACGCCAACAGAAATGCAGGACCAGGTCGCCGAGAAGCTGGAAAAGCGCCTGCAGGAACTGCGCTGGTATGACCGCAGCGAAACCTACACCCGGCCTGGCCTGTCCTTCACTACGCTGACATTGCAGGATGGCACGCCACCGTCGGAGGTACAGGAGGAGTTCTACCAGGCGCGCAAGAAGATGGCTGACGAAGCCGCAAATCTGCCCACGGGCGTGATCGGCCCGATGGTCAACGACGAGTACGCGGATGTCACGTTTGCTCTCTTCGCACTGAAAGCGAAGGGTGAACCGTTCCGCCTGCTCGCGCGTGATGCCGAGACGCTGCGTCAGCGATTGCTGCACGTACCTGGCGTGAAGAAGGTCAACATCATTGGTGAGCAGTCCGAGCGCATCTATGTGGAGCTGTCACACGAACGGCTGTCGAACCTGGGCATAACACCGCAGGACGTGTTCGGGGCGCTGAACGGACAGAACGCGTTGACCCCGGCAGGCTCGGTCGAGGCCAAGGGCCCGCAGATCTTCATTCGCCTCGATGGCGCGCTCGATCAGCTGGACAAGATCCGCGATACACCCATCGTTGCACAGGGCAGGACCCTCAAATTACGGGACATCGCCACCGTCAAGCGTGGCTATGAGGACCCGTCGACCTTCATGATCCGCAACGGTGGCGAGCCAGCCATGCTGCTGGGCATCGTCATGCGCGACGGCTGGAATGGCCTGGATCTTGGCGCCTCACTCGACGCGGAAGTCAGGAAGATCAATGACGGGCTTCCTGTCGGGATGGCGCTGGACAAGGTCACCGATCAGGCCGTGAACATCAGCTCGTCGGTCGACGAGTTCATGATGAAGTTCTTTGCCGCGCTGCTGGTGGTGATGCTGGTCTGCTTTGTCAGCATGGGCTGGCGGGTGGGTGTCGTGGTGGCTGCGGCCGTGCCGCTGACCCTCGCTGCCGTGTTCATGGTGATGGCTGCAACCGGCAAGAACTTTGACCGCATCACGCTCGGCTCGCTGATCCTGGCGCTCGGTCTGCTGGTGGACGACGCCATCATTGCCATCGAAATGATGGTGGTGAAGATGGAAGAGGGCTATAGCCGGGTCAAGGCATCGGCCTACGCGTGGAGCCATACGGCAGCGCCCATGCTGGCCGGCACCCTGGTCACTGCGGTGGGCTTCATGCCCAATGGCTTTGCCCGGTCCACTGCGGGCGAATACACCAGCAACATGTTCTGGATCGTGGGCATTGCGCTGATCGTGTCGTGGGTGGTCGCGGTGTTCTTTACGCCTTACCTCGGGGTGAAGCTCCTCCCTGAACTCAAGACCGTCGAAGGCGGGCACAGCAGCCTCTACGACACGCCGCGCTACAACCGTTTCCGTTCAATCCTGGCGCGCGTGATCGCGCGCAAGTGGCTTGCGGCAGGTTCGGTGATCGGTCTGTTCGTGCTTGCTGTGGTGGGCATGGGGTTGGTGAAAAAGCAGTTCTTCCCCATTTCCGATCGCCCGGAAGTGCTGGTCGAAGTGCAGATGCCCTACGGCACCGCCATCGAACAGACCAGCCTGGCTACCAGGAAGGTCGAAAAGTGGCTTTCGCAGCAGGAAGAATCGAAGATCGTCACGGCCTATATTGGTCAGGGCGCTCCCCGGTTCTATCTTGCCATCTCGCCGGAACTACCGGATCCGGCATTCGCCAAGATCGTGGTGCGTACCGACAGCCAGGAACAGCGCGATGCCTTGAAAGCAAGGCTGCGCCAGGCGGTGGCTGAGGGATTGGCACCAGAGGCGCGTGTGCGTGTGACGCAGCTGGTGTTCGGGCCTTACTCGCCCTATCCGGTGGCCTACCGTGTCAGCGGTCCGGATACGGATGTCATCCGTGGCATTGCGGCCAAGGTGGAGCAGACCATGCACGCCAGCCCGATGATGCGCACGGTCAACACCGATTGGGGCGTGCGCACGCCAACGCTGCACTTCACGCTGGATCAGGACCGCTTGCAGGCCATGGGCATGACCTCGGCGTCCGTCTCGCAGCAGTTGCAGTTCTTCCTGAGCGGCGTGCCGGTCACTGCCGTTCGTGAGGACATCCGCACCGTCGAGGTTGTCGCTCGATCTGGTGGGGCAACGCGGTTGGATCCTGCGCGCATCGCAGACTTCACCCTCGTCGGTGCTGCTGGCCAGCGTGTGCCGCTGTCGCAGATCGGCTCGATCGAGGTTCGGATGGAAGAGCCGGTGCTGCGCCGCCGCGATCGGGTACCCACCATCACCGTGCGCGGTGACATTGACGATGCACTGCAGCCACCGGATGTATCCACCGCGATCAGCAAGCAGCTTGCGCCGCTCATTGCCTCGCTGCCCGAGGGCTACGCGATTACCCAGGCCGGCTCCATCGAGGAATCGGGCAAGGCGATGAGCGCGATGCTGCCACTGTTCCCAATCATGCTGGCGGTGACCCTGCTGATCATCATCCTGCAGGTACGTTCCATCTCCGCGATGATCATGGTCTTCATGACCAGTCCGTTGGGGCTGATCGGCGTGGTGCCGACCCTGCTGCTGTTCCAGCAGCCGTTTGGCATCAACGCGCTGGTTGGATTGATCGCATTGTCGGGCATCCTGATGCGCAACACGCTCATCCTCATCGGCCAGATCCACGAGAACGAAGAAGCGGGGATGGATACCTTCCACGCCATCATCGAGGCGACAGTTCACCGCGCCCGCCCAGTGATCCTCACGTCTCTGGCAGCGGTGCTTGCGTTCATTCCGCTGACCCATTCGGTGTTCTGGGGAACGCTTGCCTACACGCTGATCGGCGGCACCATCGCAGGCACCGTCATGACACTGGTGTTCCTGCCGGCGATGTATGCCATCTGGTTCAAGGTGCGAGCGGACAAGACCCCCGTCGCCTGATGGTGGCCCGAAGAACCTCCTCCAAATGGGACGTGAGACATGAGTACTGCCGACAGAGACCGCATTGTGGTGACCGGAATGGGCGTGGTCAGTCCACTCGGCTGTGGAGTTGAAACCGTCTGGTCGCGCCTCCTGGCCGGGCGCTCCGGGATCGGGTCGCTGGGTGCCGAGCTTGCCGCGGGAACCGGCTGCGAAGTCGGCGGCCGCGTGCCAGACCGGATTCAGGATCCCGAGGCGGGCTTCGATTCCGCCGGCATCATCGCACCGAAAGACCTCAAGAAGATGGACCGGTTTGTTGAGTTCGCGCTGGTCGCCGCCCATGAAGCGCTTGCACAGGCTGGCTGGAACGAGGCCGATGAACAGGGGCTGCTGCGAACAGCGACCGTGATCGCTACGGGAATCGGCGGATTCGGATCGATCGTCACGGCGGTCCACACCACGGACAGTCGCGGCCCCGGCCGGCTGTCGCCATTCACTGCGCCCACGTTCCTGGCCAACATGGCAGCGGGGCAGGCGTCCATACGCTACGGATTCAAGGGCCCGCAGGGTGCACCCGTCACCGCGTGCGCAGCGGGTGTCCAAGCTATCGGCGACGCGGCGCGCCTCATCCGATCCGGTGAGGCGGACATCGCGTTGTGCGGTGGTGCAGAGGCAGCAATGCACCGGGTCAGCCTCGGTGGCTTCGCCGCTGCCAAGGCACTGAGCACGTCATTCAATGACACACCGCAGGCAGCGTCCCGCCCGTTTGACGAGCAGCGGGACGGGTTTGTCATGTCCGAAGGGGCGGGGCTGCTGGTGATCGAGCGGCTGGATCACGCGCGCTCGCGTGGTGCCACCCCGCTGGCCGAGCTGGTCGGCTACGGCACCACCTCGGATGCCTACCATTTGACCGCGGGGCCCGACGACGGCAGTGGCGCCCGCAGGGCGATGGAGATCGCGCTGGCGCAGGCGGGCATTTCCGCTGAGCAGGTCGACCACATCAATGCGCACGCGACGTCGACCCAGGTGGGGGACCGGGCAGAGCTTGCGGCCATGCGTGCCTTGTTCGGCGCCCGTCCAGATCTTCTCATCTCTGCCACCAAGTCCAGCACCGGGCACCTGCTCGGGGCGGCTGGCGGCATCGAAGCAATCTTTACGGTGCTTGCCTTGCGCGATCAGGTTGCGCCGGCGACGCTCAACCTCGACCGCCCGGATCCGTTGGCAGACGGGCTTTCGATCGTCGCCGGCGGGCCGCGGAAAGCGGAGATCGAGTTCGCGTTGACCAATGGATTTGGCTTTGGCGGCGTGAATGCCAGTGCATTGTTCAGGCGGATGTGAGCGTGGTTCGCTCCAGCGGCCTCCCAAGCAAAACCGCCCTGCGCTGGGAAGGTGCACGGGCGTTGAGCCGACGTTGGATACTGGATGCAGCCGGCACTGTGTTTGCGGAAGAAGGGTTTGAGAACGCGACGATGAAGCGCATCGCTGAGGTCTGTGACGTCAGCAAGGTCACGATCTATGCCCACTATCGTGACAAGGCGCAGCTCTACGGGGCGGTCATGGACAGCCATCTGGCATCCTTGCCGGTTGCTGGGCTGCACATGCATGGAACGTTGGATCTTGGCGATGCGCTGATGCGGATCAATGATGGCATCGGACGGTTGGCGGCAAACCCTTCATGCCAGGCCTTCTGCAGTGCGCTTTCGCGTTCAGATCATGCCCGCGCTGTCTACATGGAGCACTGGCGTGCGGTGCTCCAGCCGTACTTCGATCTCGCCGCGCAGGCGATGGCGACGGCCTCTGCATGTTCGCCGCATTCCAGTGACAGTGAGAAGTTTCTCAGGCTCATCCTTGCAGAGCATGGCCTGCCAAATGGGGCAACGCCCATGTCTGGAAGCCATGCCACGGTCGCGCTTTTCGTACGCGCCTATGCACAAAGGCCGTCGGATGCCTGGCAGGCGCCGCCCGGGCGTGGGTGAAGGCACCCGGTCGGCGCATGACTTCATGCACTGCACGATGACTACAAATGTAGTCATCCTGTACCTGTCCAATGGAGGAGCCCGCCATGAGAGCCTGTTTATTCGTCTGCATAGTCTTCCTCGCGTTGCGCCCCTGGGTGGCCGGCGCCAACACGCCTGACGCCCTTGCAGTGATCGAGCAGAATGCCCGCAATGCGCATTCCGACGCGGTCTTCGTTGAGCGAGAAGGCGCTGTCCTGCTGCAGATCGCACCCGCCGCCGGTGAAGAACGGATTCACCTCATGTCGGCGACCAAGTCCGTCGTCGCCCTGGCCATCGGACTGCTGCTCGATGACGGCAAGCTCGCTTCCATCGACGAGCCGGTCAGCATTGTCTACCCGGAATGGCGGCAGGGCAGGAAGCGGGACATCACGATCAGGATGCTGATGGACCACACCTCCGGACTGCAGAACGTAGCCAACGCCGGTGTGGAACTGGAGGGCGCACCGGATCTGGTGAAGCTGGCGCTGGCGGCCGAGGTGTCCACCGATCCAGGCACCACGTTCGCCTACAACAACAAGGCCACCAATCTCCTGCCGGGCATCGTCGAACGGCTTGCCGGCAAGCCGCTGGATGTCTACCTGGACGAACGGCTGTTCAAGCCACTCGGCATCTCCGGTCATGCATGGATGAAGGATCAGGCCGGCACGCCCTTGGGCATGGCCGGGCTATCGCTGTCAGCCCCTGATCTGGCGGCGATCGGAAGACTGATGCTGGCCGGTGGCGTCGCCCCGGACGGCAAGCGGTTGCTGAGCGAACGCTCGGTGGCGTTGATGACCGCCGAGAGCGCACGCTCCCCCGATGTCGGCCTGCTGTGGTGGCGCATCCCCGCTTGGGAGCACTACCGGCTGAAATCAGCGGCAGCAGCCTTCCTGTCTGCCCGCAGCGTGGACGCCGGGATGCAGGAGGTGCTGCTGGCCACCGAGGCCCGTCTGTTCGACAGCAAGGCAGCGCTGATCAGCTTCCTGGCCGAACGCCTGGGACCTGCCTGGCCACAGCGCTACGCTGCCGAAATCAGCGGGCGCGGACTGAAACTCAGCGACATCTTCGACATCGACCGGGGGCCTGTAGCGGCATACGCAGCCAACGGCTATCTCGGCCAGCACCTGGTCATTGTTCCCGACAAGGGCGTGGTCGCGGTCAGGCAGATCCACCGGCGGGACAGCCACAGCGCGCCGCTCGACGATTACGCCGCGTTTCCCATGGACGTACTGCGTTTGGCGGAGACACTGTGACAGTCGACCACGCTAGGGTAGGCGGCAGCCCGCGAACACATCCAGGCCCGGCTCGTAAACCCCGCTGCTGATATCGAACAGCCCCAGCAGGGAGTGGAAGAGATTGTCGTGGCTGTAGGATCTGGTGCCCGCAGCATGACGCAGGCAGGCAACCTCAAGTCGTGCATGGGTCGCGAAGGCAGGAGAGAACCACATCACCAGCGGCACCTGGGTCTGCTCCCGTGGCGCGATGAAGTAGGGCGTCCCGTGCAGATACAGGCCGTGCTCGCCAAGCGACTCGCCATGGTCGGACACATAGATCAGGGCTACATCGCGCTGGTCCGCGTAGGTCTGCAGGAGGTCGATGGCCTTGCCCAGCAGTCGGTCGGTATAGACCAGCGTATTGTCGTAGGTGTTGACCAGCGCTTCATTGCTGCATTTCTGGATCTGGTTGCTGTCGCAGGTGGGGCTGAATGTCCTGGCATCGGCCGGATAGCGTTCAAAGTACGTGGGCCCATGGCTGCCCAGCTGATGCAGCACGATCAGCCCATCACCCGGCATCGCCTCGATGCGAGCGCCCAGCTGGTGCAGCAGGATTTCGTCATGGCAGGTGCCATCCCGGTTGACACACAATCCAGGCACTTTCAGCGGAGGCATGTCATCGGTGGGCACGCGCTCGCACACACCCTTGCAACCGCCATTGTTGTTGTCGCGCCAAAGCACGCTGACACCGGTCCGCTGCAGGATGTCGAGCACGTTCTCTTCCGATGCCGCAGCGACTCCGTCGTACTGCGACCGCGTCATCTGCGAAAACATGCAGGGCAGCGACACGGCCGTTGCGGTACCGCAGGAGGAAACGTCGCCGAAGCTGATGACGTTGTCTTTGCGTGACAGATACGGATTGGTCGGGCGTGGGTAGCCGTTGAGCTGGAAGTTCTGTGCTCGTGCCGTCTCGCCAGCCACCACGACCACCAGGCGGGGCCGTTTTCCGACGATGCGGGTGGCATCCTCGCCGACAGCCCGCAATGGCTGCGCCTTGGCGCTGTAGCTGCTCCTGAGATAACCATAGGTGTGGCGGACCACATTCAGCGGCAGCACCTGTTCACGGATGTAGCGATTGTTGCGCAGCAGCGACGAGTACTCCTTGTAGAACGCAAACGTCACCGCCGCAAGCACCATCAATGTCGCCAGCACATTTCCCAGCCATACCAGGGCCGCCCGCAAGGGGCGACCGCCATTTCCACTGCGCATCACCAGCAGCACACACGAGGGCAGGGCGCCCAACAACAGCACTGTCAGCAGCAGCGGGACTGAGAGATAGGACGTCATCTCGGCCTGGTTGGTCTCCAGCGCGTTCTGCACCATGTCGCGGTCGATCAACACGCCGTAATGAAGCATGAAGTAGCTGCACGCGGCACTGATGAGAACCAGGAGCGCCAGTACCGGCTTGCGTACATAGGGAAGGATGCCGATCGGCGTGAACAGCAGATTGAACAGGCAGAACAGCAGCACCGGCAGGCTGAAGAAGAACAGGGTGCTGCGCAGGTCATGGATGTCCATGACAGACCACAGTGTTTTCCAGAGGGCGATGTTTCCCAGCGTGGCGAAGAACAACGCGGTGCACCACACAAGCACGATCGGATGATGAGGGGAAAGTCTGAAGCATGGACGCACGTGCACAATCCGTTGTACGAGAAGTGCGCGCAGTATCTGGATGCGTTTATCAGGAAGTTGTCAGCTTTCGTGCTCAGCCCAGCAGAACCACGGCCCATACCGTAGCGACCATCAACAGCGCCGTGGTCTGCGCCGCACTGCCCATGTCCTTGGCGTTCTTGGAGAGCGGGTGATGTTCCAGCGAGATGCGGTCGACCACTGCTTCGATGGCCGAGTTGAGCAGTTCCACCATCAGGCTGATGAAGCAGACCATCAGCATCAGGGCGCGCTCGCTTCGGCTGACCTCCAGCAGGAAGGCCACGACCGCCAGTGCGCCATGCAGCAACAGCAGCTGGCGGAAGGCGGCCTCTCCGCGGAAGGTGGCGATGAAGCCATCGCGCGAATGGATCAGGGTATGGAAGACGCGGCGCAGGCCGGTCTTTCCGTGCGGGTACTTGCCGTTGCCATTGGGGTGCCCTGGCTGCATTTCTGTCCTGCCTTCACGTGGAAATCCGGCAAGGATGTGCAGGCCTGTGTCAGGAAGCTGTCAGGTGCCGCGCGCCGCTGGGAGCATCTGCAGGGTGAACCGGCAGCCTTGCGCCGATGTCTCGACTGTCATCTGCCACCCCATGTGCTCGACCGCACGCTGCACGATGGACAGGCCCAGGCCTTCACCGCTCTGCCGGGCACTGGGCATGAAACGCTGGAACTGCTGCGCATCGATGCTGGTCGGCAGCCCCGGGCCGGTGTCGGCAATCCGCAGCGTGGCACTCCGCAGCTCGACCCGCACTTCGCCTTCTTCCGTGTACTGGCAGGCATTGCGCAGCAGATTCCAGATCACACTACGGGCCAGCTCTGCATTGGTCAGCACCTGCTGGTCCTGCGGCGCATCCAGAACCAAGCGCACCGGCTTTCCCGAAAGCCACGGCGCACATCGCTCCCTGCATTCCTCGATCAGTGCCCGCACAGGCACGACGCTGCGCGGCACCGTCCTGGGGTCACGCGAAAGCAGCAGAAGGCAGGTCAACTGCCGCTGCATTTCCTGGGTGGTGCGCATGATGCGATCGGCGCTGGCCACCAGGTGGCTGTCGGCGGGCAGCTGGTGCACCAGTGTCTCGGCCGCGCCACCGATGATCGCCAAGGGCGTGCGCAGCTCATGACTGGCATCGCCTGCAAAGCATTGTTCGCGTTGCAGGAACTGCTCAAGCTCGTCGCTGTGCTGGGCAAAAGCGCGCGCCAGCACACCTATCTCATCGCGCGCATCCTGGTAGGGGAAGGGCTTGTGCTTGTTCTGCACCGCCTCGGCCAGACGGGTGATGGGCGCGATGACATGGGTCGCGGTTCGGCGGCCGATCCAGAACGCGCAGAGCACGCAGGTGAGAATGACCAGCGCCGCGAAGGCGTTGATCAGATGCTCCAGGTAGGCATAGTGCTCGCCATCCTGCAGCAGGTAGTAGCGCTGTCCGTCGCTTTCGAAGACCCGCAGATGCCATTCGTTCGGGCCTTCTTCACCGTGGTAGCCCGGCCCGTATCTGCGCAGCACCTGAGGAGCCGAGCGCGCGTCATACAGCTGGCTGCCCTTTGCCAGTTCCGGTTGCGCGCCACTGGCCAGTGCGGCCTGCAGCCGATGGACCTCGCGGTCCTGGGTCATCGAAACGACGGAGGCTCTTACCTCGTCGTAGTCCACCAGTTCGACCAGCACGATGAAGCCCATGGCACCGGCCATCAGCAGCACGAACGACACCGTGATGCGCGTTCTCAGTGTCATGCTTCGATAGAGCGACCTCAGCGAGCGGGTAGTCAACGGCATGGGCTACTCCGCAGGTGCCAGTGTCGGCCTGTCCAGCCGCCAGCCAACGCTGTGCACCGTGGCAATGAGTGCAGGGTTGAACGGCCTGTCCACCTGCAGGCGCAGCTCATGGATGTGCGTGCGCAGTGCACCGCTCTCAGGCGGCTCGTCGCCCCAGATCAGGTATTCCATCTCCTGCTTGCGCACCACCGCGGGGGCAGCCCGCACCAGGCACATCAGCAGCTTGTGCGTTGTCGGGGTCAGATTGAGGGGGTGGCCCTGGCGCCACGCCTGCGGTGAACGGGTGTCGACGCGCAGATCGCCCCAGTCCAGCACACTCTGGACCTGCCGGCCCTGGGCGCGGCGGACCAGCGCCTTGATGCGCGCATCCAGCTCCTTCAGGGAGAAGGGCTTGACCAGGTAGTCATCCGCACCCAACGCGAGCCCCTGCACGCGGTCCTCCACCGGATCACGGGCGGTCAGCATCAGGATCGGCACCGGGTTCTGGAACTCCTGACGGAGCGTCTGGCAAAGTGCCATGCCATCGAGGCGGGGCAGCATCAGGTCAAGCAGAATGGCGTCGTAATCGTTCTGCGTTGCCCTGCGCAGGCCGGTGGCACCATCCCGCGCATCGTCAAGCACGTAGCCCAGTGGCTCGAAGAAGGCGTAGAGATTTGCAACCAGCTCGGGGTTGTCTTCAATGATGAGCAGACGTGTCATGGGCTATGCGCATCCGTGCATGATCAATGGACGTTGAACGACCACCGCTAGTTTGCCACGTGCAAGGGCGCGCTGCGGGTCATTGCCGGACACGGCGGCAGGTGCCTGTGATAGCGTGCCGGGATGAAGATCCTTGCCCTATCCGGTAGCGCTCGCCGGCTGTCCACCAACACCGCATTGCTGAGGGCGCTGGAAGAAATCGCGCCACCGGATATCACACTGAGTACCTACGCCGGCCTCGGCGGACTGCCCGTTTTTTCTCCCGATCTTGAAGATCTGCCCTTGCCTGACAGCGTTGTGCACTTCAAGCGCTGCATTGAAGCCAGCGATGGCATTCTGATTTCAACCCCCGAGTACGCTCGAGGCGTTCCGGGCGGCCTGAAGAACGCCATCGATTGGCTCGTATCGGGCGACCTTGTGATTGCAAAGCCCATCGCGCTGGTGCACGCATCCCATCGCGGCGACGACATGCTCGCGGCTCTGCGGCTTGTGCTGTCGACCATCAGCTCCCGCTTCAACGAAGAACTGTTCCTGCGCTTCCCCTTCATGAAGATGGAGCCGGAGGCCATTGCCGATGCCGTAAGGCAGCCGGTCAATCGCGGACCGGCGGAGGCCTTTCTTCAGGAATTTGCCCGCTACTGCCAGCGACAATCGGGTGATTGAACATGATCGTTGGCGCAGTCTGCTGACAAGGGCTTGCGGACGCCCATCGGGTCCGGTCCGGGCGCACGGATTCATTCACAGGCGCTGCTCTATATTCCGGGCCACAACGCCGCATGCCGCGGCTGGACCGGGAGTATCTCCATGAAAACCGGACGTTTGCTTGGCATTGCCCTGGGTGCGGCAGTGACCCTGGTTGCTGCGCCTGCCTGGGCCGATCCGCCGCATCATGCACGGGGCAACGGACCGCCGCCCCATGCAGGCGGCCCGCACAACCGCGACGCACCCCCGCCGGGCTGGCAGAAAAAGGCATGGCGCCGCGGTGACCGCTTGCCTTGGGCCGAGGTTGACCGGCGCTACTGGGTGGACGACTACGCGCATTACCGTCTGCGCGACCCCGGCCGCGGTCAGCGCTGGGTGCGGCAGTCGGATACGGAATACCTGCTGGTGGAGATCGCCACCGGCGTGATCATCGACGCCCTGCGTCGCTAGGGATTCCGGCATGGGCCCCGGGCGGCGCGCAGCCGCCGCGGGGGTAATGCAGGCACGGCCGCCGGTGGCATCGCGCGCTTACCCCGGCAACTCGCACTTCATCCTGCCGTCCACGTAATACGGCTTCGGTACGTTCGGGTTGTCGCTGGTCTTCTCAAAGACCACTTCGAACGACGCCGCGTCGGGCGAACCTTTGCGATCGGCGCAGGCGTCCTGCAACTTCTTCTTGACCGCAGCAATGCCGGCCTCGCGGTTGGCGCCGTCAGCGCTGTTAGTGAGATTCACGGATTCAGCCAGGGCCAATGGGCTGAAGGCAGACAGGGAGCTGGCGATCATCAGGGTATGCAGCTTGGTCAAGGGGCGCGCCTCGCGGAAATCCAATGAGGCAGTCAGCATAATGCGGGAGCGTTAACAGCACGTGCCCGGTTGCGGCAGTTGGCTTGGCTGACGTTGTTTGGTACAAGCCTCGCTGTCGAAGATCAGAGAATGGATGCGAGCCATGTCCGAACCCTATTCGGCCCTGCTCAGGCTGCGGCTGCCACGCGAGCGTCTTGCACGCTGGTTGGCCGCGCCGGTGCCTGCGGCATCGAGGTGGAAGGACTGGCGATCGATCGCCGGCCGGTGGCGCCTGCCCGGCGGCGCCGATCTGGCTGCGTCCAGTGATGTGGAGCTGGGTGAATTCCTCGCCGATTGCAATGCAATGCTGGCCCGGCATGCGGACAATCGCGCAGCGTTGGCCGCGATCCTGCAATCCGCGCAGGCGGAGAACATCAAACTTGCGGCCTACGATCAGGCAGGGGCGTACTTCGTTGCAGGGTCACTGACGTATTCCGAGAACCTCCATGACCTGGTCGTGTTTCTGGCCATGGCGCGCGGCGCCGCCGATTTCCTTGAGCCTGGCGAGCACGGCGAGGCACTGGTGCACGACTACCTGTGGGCCGAGGATGGCGAGCGGGAGACGGTTGCTGCGGTCCACCTCGCCGGCAAGGGCGATTCCGGCTTCATGACGCCTGCGAAGTCTGGCGAGACCGCTGCAACCTTCGATGCAATGGTCGAGCTCATGCTGGAGGGAGCGGACGACCCGCAGTTCACTCCACGCAATCAGTTGGACCGTATCCAGGAGCGCGGCCATGCTGCCCAGGAGAACTAGATGACAGACACGGGCATCCGCAGGGATCCGGTCGGCAGGAGAGCGCGCTGCGTGCCCGCCGCCCTTGTGCTCTGCCTCTGCCTGTTGGCGGAGTCCGCGCTGGCCGAGACGGCACCGGCTGCGCGCACGTGGTTCGTGAGCGGAGCAGAGCTGGCCAGGCTCCTGCAGGGCAAGGGCGAAAGCGGATTCTGCAGCAGTGATCAGTGCCGGGACCTGTCGAGCGCCCGCGCGAGCGCCTATATCCAGGGTATTGCGGACGCAGGCCGAGGGCAGTGGTGCGGCCAGGGGCAGATCCTTCCCCATGAACTGGTCGACCGGGTGGCTTCGCACATCCGGCAGTTGCCTGCCGAACGACTGCAGCAGGATGCCGCATCTCTGGTCATCGAAGCGCTTCAGACCGCGCTTCCCTGCCAACACGCGGCGTCCAGCAGCGACCGCGCCCACGCCGCGCAGGGAGCGCGATGAGCGCTTGCTGCCGCTGCACGCCGGGCCGGAACGAAGAGAGGGCTGCCGCATGCGCGTGATGGAGACAGCGTTGTCTGCCGATGTGCTGGTCCTGCTGGAGGCCAGCGGCCTGCCAACAGAGGATCTGCGTGCAGGCAGGCCAATCACCTTTCTGGCAGCGACGTTGGATGGAGAGCTGCTCGGCTGTGTGGGCTACGAATCGAGCCGGGATGTGGTGCTCCTGCGTTCGCTGGCTATCCGGCCGATGTCGCAGGGCAGGGGTCTGGGGCGGCACCTGGTTGAGGAACTGGAGCGGCATGCCAGAGCGGCGGGCGGCAGGACGGTGTTCCTTCTCACGACCACATCAGCGCCGTTCTTCGGGCAGCTTGGCTATGAGCGCGTCGCGCGCGATGCAGCGCCTGGATTCATCGCTGCGTCGACGCAGTTCAGTGGACTGTGCCCAGGCTCAGCCCAGCTGATGATGCGGCGGCTGTAGGGCAACCGGGCCCGGGGCGGTGCTTCAGCCGCCGCGCCCATCGGCGTCAGCGGATTGCCGCGTTGCAATCGGCGATGCCCGCAGTGCAGAGGGCCGCTGCGGTGTCGATACCGAAGCGCGCGTGATCAACCGGTGCGCGAGTACGTGATTGACCGTCGCGCGTCCCGGCGAGGCGGAGTGACGGATCGCCCGCAACAGGATGTCCATCGCGTTGTCGGCCATCTCCGCTACCGGCTGATGGATCGTGGTCAGCTCCGGCCACACCATCGTCGAAGCGGATGTGTCATCGAACCCGACTACCGAAAGATCGCCCGGTACCTGCAGGCCGCGACGATGCGCCACGGAAACGACCGCCGATGCCATGTCATCGTTGCTGGCGAAGATCGCGCTGGGTGGCGGCTGCAGCGTCAGCAGCTGCTCGGCAGCCTCCAGTCCAGACCGGTAGGTGAAGTAGCCCGGTTGGACGAGCGCGCCGTCGTAGACGATACCAGCTTCGGCCAGGGCATCCCGGTAGCCCTGCCAGCGATGCGCACTGGCTGTCTGGTTCGGATCGCCCTTGATGTAACCGATGCGGGTATGCCCACGGGAGACCAGATGCGCCACCATGTCATGGCTGGCCTGGCGGTCGTCGATGCGCACGCAGGAAATCCTGTCGCTGAAGCGGCTGGACGCGATGGAGACCGCGGGAATGCCGGCATTGACGAATACATCGACGATGTCCTTTGACTCACACAGGGGCGGCGGAAGAATCACCCCTGCCACGGTGGTGGAAAGTTGCCGTGCCGCCTCGCGACGTGCCTGGGCGCCCAGTTCATCCCATGCAGCGATCACCAGCTGCGCCGCCGACCGCGTGGACCCGCGCAGTGCGCCGACCAGCAGCTCGCGCAGGTAGCTGGAGCTGGGATTGGTGTAGATCAAGGCGATGCACGTGCGCTGCGCGGCGGCCAGTGCGGATGCGGCGAGGTTGGGCCGGTAGTCCAGCGCGTGCACGCTGCGCAGGACGCGTTCGCGGTTTCCCTCGCGTACCCCGGCATGGCCGTTGATGACGCGCGATACCGTCATGGCGGAAACGCCTGCATGCGCAGCGACGTCATCGATGGTGATGGCGCTCGCTTTCCGGCGGACCGCTTTGTGGCCGTTCTTCAAGTGTCGATTCCCTTTGCTGCGCTGCATGATGACAAGCGCGATTGCGGGTGAGTAGTCTGCGCCCTGACGCGATGGTAGCGCTACCACTGGGCCGGTGTAAGGCCAGCGGATGCCCCCCCCCTTTACCGCGCGGCTGTTCCGGCAGGTCTGAAAGCGAGTGTGAGTCGCAGTGGGTGCAAAGCGCACTGCGATGTTCGGTGTGGAAGACGGGCATCGCCCGTGCGTGCCCCCAGGAGGGGCGGTACATCCATTCGATCGTATGTCAGAGGGGAGAGTCATGAGCGCTTTTTCGTTCCGTCGTACCCCAGGCCGGAGGGCTCGTCGATGAGCCGGACGCTGGCGAAGTTCACCTCCAGGGCCATGTTCACCTTTGTCGGTGGGGTCCTGGTCATCAATCCCGCATTCGCGCAGGAGACGTCACCCGCCGCGCCTGTCGCCCAGCAGCAGAACCCGCCCAGTCCGAAACAGCTGGATACCGTGCAGGTCACCGGCATCCGCAACAGCCTCAGCCAGGCGATGGACATCAAGCGCGACTCGGCCGGCGTGGTGGATGTGATCAGTGCGGAGGACATCGGCAAGTTCCCCGACACCAACCTGGCAGAGTCCCTGCAGCGCATCACCGGCATCTCGATCGAACGACGTGACGGTGAAGGTGCACAGGTGACGGCGCGTGGCTTCGGCCCTCAGTTCAACATGGTGACGCTCAATGGGCGCCAGATGCCCGGCGCCGATGCATTCGGTGCGTCCGGGCAGGTCGCCATCGGTGGTGTCGACGGCGGTACCCGCGCCTTCAACTTCGCCCAGCTGGCTGCCGAAGCCATCAACGGCATCGAGGTCTACAAGACCAGCCAGGCCAATGTCCCCAGCGGTGGCATCGGTGCCACCATCAACATCCTTACCTCGCGGCCGTTCGACCATGAGGGCATCGTCGCCAGTGCCGGCGCGAAAGCTGTCTCCGACCGCAGCCAGCCATTCGGTGACGACCTGACACCGGAGCTGTCCGGCATCTTCAGCTACACCAATCCGGAAAAGACCTTCGGCGTGGGCGTGAGCGCCAGCTACCAGAAGCGCAAGGGCGGCTCGGTGCAGGCCACCGAGAACTACTGGAATGTGCAGCCCTGGACCGGCACCATGCCGGGCAACCCGAGGGTAGTCAATGCACCGGCGGTGGGCGCGCTGTACGCCCGGCCCAATGACCTGCGCTATGCGTTCTCCGAGTTCGAACGTGAGCGCATCAACGGCCAGGCGGTGCTGCAGTTCGCGCCGACCGATGCAGTGACCCTGACCCTGGACTACACCTATTCGACCAACGAGATCACCGAGAATCGTGGCGAGCAGGGCATGTGGCTGCAGAACAGCAATTACACCGATGTCGAATTCGACACCAGTGGCGCGGTAGCGACCCCAACCTACATCCGCGAGATCGCCGGCACCAAGGACTTCGGCCTTGAGCAGCAGCGCAGCATGCAGAAGTACAAGCTGGGGTCGCTGGGCTTCAATGCGGCATGGAACGTGACCGACCGCTTCAAGCTGACCTTCGATGCGCACAATTCGAAGAACGAAAGCCGCCCGAACGACCCGCTCACTGGCGGTGGCTCCATCTTCATGAGCATCGCCGGCACCAACAACTGCACCACCGGCCCGCATTGCGGCGGCTCATGGGTGCAGGAGCTGAACTTCAACAACGGCCTGCCGATCGGCACCCAGGTCTGGTTCCCGTCCAACGCCGATGCAGCCGCCAATACCAACGGCGTGGTCAACCCGGGCTTCGTGCCGGGCGAGATCGGCAGCCAGGTGCTGCGCGTCAACTCGCAGACCCAGATCAGCGAGATCAAGCAGGGCCGCGTGGATGGCGAGTGGATCTTCGACAGCGGTCGTTTCCAGTTCGGCGTGGACAGCAGCAAGTCCACCACCCATCGCATCCAGGCCGAAGAGGCCTATTCGACACTGGGTGACTGGGGCGTAGCCAACGTCAACCGTGACACGGCCGGCGGGCTGATGGACCTGATGCAGCCGGTCAACATCGTCGGTCTGTTTGATGATTACAGTGCCAGCAGCTGGAACGCATGGCGCGGCGACGCCGGCCGCCTCGCGCAGTGGGCGGCGAACGAGTATGGCGTGGGCCTCGGCGTGAGCCCCAAGCGCGCCGCCGACAACCTGGTGGAAGAGAAGACGAAGTCGGCCTACTTCCAGGTTGAGCTGGATGGCGAGCTGGGCGGCATGCGTACCAATACCCGACTGGGTGTGCGCTATGAAACGACGGACGTTGTCTCCACCTCGAACATCGCCATCCCGGAAGCGATCGAGTGGCAGTCCAACAACGACTTCCGTGTGGTGTTGTCCGACGAGCAGCAGCCGTTCACCGAAAAGAGCAACTACAGCTACATCCTGCCCAACCTCGATTTCAGCATCGATCTTCGCGAGGACCTGAAGGGACGCGTCTCGTTCGGCAAGAGCATCGCGCGCGCGCCGATCGGCAACCTGTATGCCGGCCCGACTGCCCAGCAGCCGTTCGGCTCGGTCCTGATCGACCCGTCCTCGCGGGCCAGCGGCACTGCACAGAACCCGCAGCTGAAACCGTTGGAATCGGACAACCTGGACCTGGCACTGGAGTGGTACTTCGCCGACGCGAGCTACCTGTCGCTGACCTACTGGAACAAATCGGTCGACAACTTCGTTGGCAACACCATTGTCCAGGAAAATCTGTACGGCCTGCGCGATCCTACCTCCGGTCCGGACGCGCAGGCGGCCCTGGCATTCCTCAACAGCGGTGCCTGCGTCACCCAGGTGGGCGCTGCCAACGCGGCAGCGTGCTCGGCCAATGACACCTCGCTGTTCACCGCCCTGGCCCTGCTGCGCAACAATCCGGCCGGGCTGGCCGCCTACAACGGCACCGACGCCCAGGTGCTGGCCACCGAGGCAGCCTACGATCTTTACGGCACCGCTGCCGATCCGCTCTACCAGTTCAACGTCAACCGTCCCATCAACCAGAACAAGGCCAAGCTGCACGGCTGGGAGCTGGGTGGACAGTACTTCTTCGGCGATACCGGCTTTGGCATTCTGGCCAACTACACCCTGGTCGACGGTGATGTGGGCTTCAACAATGCCGGCGATCCGGGCATCGACCAGTTCTCACTCACCGGCCTGAGCGACACCGCCAATGCCGTGCTGATGTATGAGAAATACGGCTGGTCGGTACGCCTTGCCTGGAACTGGCGCGACCAGTACCTGATCCTGGCCAACCAGGGTGCCAGCCGCAATCCGTACTATGTGGAGGCGTATGAGCAGTGGGATCTCAGCGTGAACTACACCCTGGATGATCACTGGTCGTTCGGCCTGGAGGCGATCAACCTGACCGGTGAGGATGTCCGCTGGCGCTCGCGCACCTCGCAGATGATCGTCAAGCTGGCCGACCAGAGTCCGCGGTATATGCTCGGCGTGCGCTACAAGTTCTGAACCGTAGGGGGTGCAGCTGCCACGGCAGCTGCACCGGTTGAAGGCATCTGACCGAACGGGACACGTCCATGCCGCGTTACGAAATGCTCAACAACGTTGCCCACCGCGATCTTCGCGTTGCCACCGGCTTCGGGCCGGAGTTCGGCGATGCGGTCGGCATGGTGCCAGCGTACCCGAGTGAATTTGCAGAATTGCAGCGGGAGTACCCGATCTTCCTGCGCAGGGATGCCGACACCGGTGGCTGGCAGTCGGTGGCTCTGCTGGGCTTCGAGCAGCACGAGAACCTGTTCCTGCAGGGCGGCCGCTGGAATGCGGCGTACCTGCCCGGTGCGGCCGCCAAGGGGCCATTCCTGATCGGCTTCCAGGAGAACCACGTTGATGGCGCGCTCACCCGGGAGGCCGTGCTGCATGTGGATCTGGACCATCCGCGCGTGAGCGCGATGCAGGGGGAGCCGGTGTTCCTGCCGCAAGGAGGGAACTCGCCTTATCTCGAACACGTCGCCGGCGTGCTGCGCGGCATTCACGATGGCCATGCGTTTGCCGCGGAGATGTTCGCCGCCCTCGATGCGAACGGGCTGATCCAACCGGTCACGCTGGACGTGCGGATCGATCCGGAGCATCGGGTCGGTGTCAACGGCCTGCACGCGATCGACCGTGATCGGCTGGCGCAGCTGGACGGTGCCGCGCTGGCCGCGCTCAACCGCGCCGGCTATCTGGAAGGCGCCTATCTGATGCTGGCGTCACTGCACAACATGCGCCGCCTCATCGCCGAGAAGCAGCGGCGACTGCGGGCGCATGATGCCGCTGCTGCGGCAGGCAGGAACTGACCGGTGCTGGACGGCCTCCCGATGCGTACCCTGGAAGGGCTCGATGCCACGGCGCTGCCGCTGGAGTCGCTGGTGGCTGCCGGCGAACCGGTGGTGCTGCGCGGCATCGCGAACGGATGGGGGCTGGTGCAGGCCGGTGCACGTTCCCTGCAGGAGGCGATGGCCTACCTTCGCGGCTTTGACGCAGGCGTGCCGGTTCCCTATTCCTTCGGCGGCCCCGAGATCGAAGGGCGCCCGTTCTACAACGCCGACTTCACCCGCTTGAACTTCGAGGTCCGGCGTGGCGTGCTGACGGAGGTGCTGGACGCAATTGGCGATCATCTGGATTCGCCGAACCCGCCCACCTACTACGTCGCTTCGCTGCTGATCGCACGGGCGCTGCCCGGGTTCGCGCAGCACAACGATGCCGGCCTGGCCGGGCAGGGCATCGATGCCTCGGCCAGCATCTGGATCGGCAACCGGGTGACGGCCTCCTGCCATTACGACATCCCCGACAACCTGGCGTGCTGTGCGGTGGGCCGGCGCCGCTTCACCCTGTTTCCGCCGGAGCAGATCGACAACCTCTACCCGGGGCCGATGGAGCCGACCCCGGGAGGACAGGTGGTCAGCACGGTGGACTTCGAACGCCCGGACGTCGACCGCCATCCGCGCTTCCGTGATGCCATGGCAAGCGCGCAGACCGCCACGCTTGAACCCGGGGATGCCATCTTCATCCCGGGCCTGTGGTGGCACCACGTGCGCAGCCTGGAACCGTTCAACGTGCTGGTGAATTACTGGTGGCGCAGCGCGCCGGCCTTCCTGGGCTCGCCCCTGCCGGCGCTGCAGCACGCGATGTGGGCCCTGCGTGATCTACCGGCACGCGAGAAACAGGCCTGGGCAAGGATCTTCGATTACTACGTGTTTGGTCCCGGCGAGCGGGCAGGGCAACACCTGCCCGAAGCCGCCCGGGGGGAGCTGGCACCGTTCGACGAGACGCAGGCGCGGCGCATGCGCGCGCAGCTGCTGGGTCGACTCAACCGCTGATGGGGAGCATCGCATTGAACGCTGCGGACACTACACAAGGGCGGATCCGGAGAGTGGTGATCGCCGGTGGCGGCACTGCCGGCTGGCTGGCCGGCTGCGCGCTGGCGCACCAGTTCCGCCAGCAGCTGGACATCACCCTGGTAGAGTCCGAGCAGATCGGTACCGTGGGTGTGGGCGAATCCACCGTGCCGCCCATCCGCACGTTCCACCGCTTCCTGCAGATCGATGAGCAGGAGTTCATGCGGGCGGTCGCCGGCACGTTCAAGCTCTCGATCTCGTTCGAAAACTGGCGTCGCCCGGGTGAGCGTTTCATCCATCCCTTCGGCACGATCGGGCAGGGCACGTGGGCCACGCCGTTCCATCATTTCTGGCTGGACAGCCTGCGTCGCGGCATGCCTTCGGAACTGGGCGACTTCTGCCTGGAAAGCGTCGCTTCCCAAGCCGACCGGTTTTCGCTGCAGACCCAGCCCCAGGTCAACTACGCCTACCATTTCGACGCCGGGCTCTACGCCCGTTTCCTGCGCGGCAAGGCCGAAGCCAACGGGCTGCGGCGGGTGGAAGGCAAGATCCGCGAAGTCCGCCAGCATGCCGATGACGGTTCGGTTGCATCGCTGCTGCTGGAGGACGGCCAGGTCATCGAAGGCGATCTGTTCATCGACTGCACCGGCTTCCGTGGCCTGTTGACCGAGCAGACACTGCATACCGGCTATGAAGACTGGAACGAATGGCTGCCCAGCGATCGTGCCGTTGCCGTGCAGACCGACGCGGCTACGCCGCCGGTGCCCTACACCCGCGCCATCGCGCACGAGGCCGGATGGCGCTGGCATATCGCATTGCAGCACCGGGTCGGCTGCGGCCTGGTGTTCTCCAGCCGCCACATGTCCGATGACGAGGCGCAGGCCAAGCTGCTCCGTGATGTCGACGGACGGCCCTTGCGCGATCCCTGGCTGGTGCCGTTCCGCAGCGGACGCCGGTTGCAGGCCTGGAACCGCAACGTGGTGGCGCTGGGGCTGGCCAGTGGCTTCATCGAGCCGCTGGAATCGACCAGCATCCACCTGACCATCAGCGCCGTCGTCCGCCTGATCCAGCTGTTCCCGTCCGAGGGCATCACCCCTTCGCTGGTGGCGCTGTACAACGACGTCAGCCGCCAGGAGATGGAGCATGTGCGCGATTTCATCATCCTGCACTACCACGCCAACCAGCGCGTCGAGCCGATGTGGAAGGCGTGCCGCGAGATGGCGCTTCCCGAGTCACTGCAGGTCCGCCTGCGCGCGTGGCGCGAACGGGCCCATGCCTGGCAGGACCCCGGCGAGCTGTTCCGGGTCGACTCCTGGACCAGCGTCCTGATGGGCCAGGGCATCCTGCCGGGACCGCCGCATCCGCTTGCGCGCGCGATCAGCGACGCGGACCTGCGAACGCTGTTGCATCGACTCCGGCAGCCGGTGCAGGAAGCGGTGGCGAAGATGCCGTCGCAGGCGGACTTCATCGAACGCTACTGCAAGGCTGCGCCGGGAGCCTGGCAAATGGGGCGGGCCGTGGCGTAGCCGCAGTGTGTGCTGTTGCACAGAATTGGTAGCGCTACCTTCACATCATTACGGGGTGCAGTAGATGGAATTGGTTGCAGGAATCGACGCCGGTACGCAGAGCCTGAAGGTGGTCGTCTACGATCCTGATGCACGCAGCCTCGTTGCCAGCGCCAGCGCGCCACTGGAACTGACCAGCGCCGCCGATGGCAGCCGGGAACAGCGCCCAGACAACTGGGTCGCCGCGCTGCAGGGCTGCTTTGCCGCAATCGATCCGGCGCTGCGCTCGCGCATTGCCGCGCTTGCGGTCTCCGGGCAGCAGCATGGCTTCGTACCGATCGATGCAGCAGGGAAGGTCCTGGCACCGGCCAAGCTGTGGTGCGACACCAGCACCGCGGCCGAATGCGTGCAGATCATGGCCGCGGTTGGCGGTGCCGCACGCACCATCGAACTGGCCGGCAACCCGGTGCTTGCCGGTTACACCGCCTCCAAGCTGCCGTGGACGAAGATGCACCGGCCCGACGCCTACGCCCGGCTGGCCACCATCCTGTTGCCGCACGATTACCTCAATTTCGTGTTGACCGGCCAACGCTTCTGCGAGTACGGCGACGCGTCTGGCACCGGCTGGCTGGACGTGCGCACCCGCACCTGGTCGGACGAGCTGCTGCACGCGACCGATCCGCAGCGCGATCTTGCCGGCTGCCTGCCGCGCATCGCTGCACCCGATGAGGTGTTCGACATTGCGCCTGAGGCCGCCGTGGCATTGGGACTTCCGCCCACCGTGAAGGTCGCCGTCGGCGGTGGCGACAACATGATGGCGGCCATCGGCACTGGCTGCGTCGTGCCTGGTCGCCTGGCGATGAGCCTGGGCACGTCAGGCACGCTGTTTGCGTTCTCGGATACCCCCGTGGTCGATCCCAACGGCGCGTGGGCCGCGTTCTGCTCGTCGACCGGCGGCTGGCTGCCACTGATCTGCACGATGAACTGCACCGTGGTAACCGGGCAGGTTGCCGATGCCTTCGGTTTCAGCAGCCGCGATGGCGACGGCCACCTGCACGCCACGCCGCCCGGCGCCGACGGGCTGGTGATGCTGCCGTTCCTCAACGGCGAACGCACGCCGGACCTGCCGCAGGGCAAAGGGGTGCTGGCGGGCCTGGATACGACCAACATGACGCCGGCGCACATCTACCGCGCGGCCATGGAAGGGGCCACCTACGCCCTGAAGTTTGGCTACGACGCATTCGTCGGCGCGGGCATGCAGTTCGACCGCATCGTGCTGACCGGCGGCGGCAGCAACAGCGAAGAGTGGCGGCAGCTGGTGGCCGATGTGTTCGGCCTGCCGGTGGACGTACCGACCCAGCCCGAAGGCGCGGCGTTCGGTGCGGCCTTGCAGGCGCTGTGGGCCGTCGCTCACGCGCGCGGTGACGCCACCTCGATCGCCGCGATCACCGACCGGCACGTTGCGCTCGACCCGCTGCGGTCCGCGCGCCCGGACCCCTCGCGCAGCGAAGCCTACGCCACGGCCTACGCCCGGTTCCTTCGACATCTCGACGCCATCACGCCGCTGTATCGCGGCTGATTCCTCTTTCCGCGACACCTCGCACAACGACAGGAAGACGCACCATGAGCACGCAACCCTTCATCGGCGCCAAGGAGTACTTCCCCGGCATCGGCCGCATTCCCTTCGAAGGACGGGGCTCGGACAACCCGCTCGCCTTCAAGGTCTACGACGCCGACAAGGTCATCGGTGGCAAGACCATGCAGGAGCATCTTCGCTTCGCGGTCTGCTACTGGCATACCTTCTGCAACGCCGGGCATGATCCGTTCGGCCCGGGTACCCGTCACTTCCCCTGGGAGACCGGCTCGCCGATGGCAACCGCCGAGGCGAAGGTGGATGCAGCGTTCGAGTTCTTCACCAAGCTGGGCGTGCCGTACTGGTGCTTCCACGATATCGACCTGGCGCCGGACGCCGACGACGTCACGCAGTACGAAAAGAACCTGAAGCACATGGTGGGCCTTGCCAAGGCGCGCCAGGATGCCACCGGCATGAAGCTGCTGTGGGGCACGGCCAACCTGTTCTCGCACCCGCGCTACATGAACGGTGCGTCCACCAACCCGGATTTTGCGGTGGTGGCGCGTGCCGCCGTGCAGGTGAAGGCGGCGCTGGAGGCCACCGTTGAACTGGGCGGCGAACATTACGTGTTCTGGGGCGGCCGCGAAGGCTATGCCGCGCTGGCCAATACCCAGATGAAGCGCGAAGTCGACCACCTTGCGCGGTTCCTGACCATGGCGCGCGACCATGGCCGCAGCATCGGCCTGAAGGGCAACTTCCTGATCGAGCCCAAGCCGATGGAACCGATGAAGCACCAGTACGACTTCGACAGCGCCACCGTGGTGGGCTTCCTGAAGGAGCATGGCCTGGACAAGGATTTCAAGCTCAACATCGAGGCGAACCACGCTACGTTGTCCGGCCATACCTTCGAGCACGATCTGCAGGTCGCCTCGGACCACGGCCTGCTCGGCAGCATCGACGCCAACCGCGGCAATGCACAGAACGGCTGGGATACCGACCAGTTCCCCACCGACCTGTACGACACCGTGGGCGCGATGCTGGTGGTACTGCGCCAGGGCGGTCTGGAAGGCGGCTTGAACTTCGACGCCAAGGTGCGCCGCGAATCGACCGACCTGGAAGATCTGTTCATTGCCCACGTCGGCGGCATGGATGCCTTCGCCCGCGGGCTCGAAGTGGCCCATGCACTGCTGAACGATTCGCCGCTGGAGCAGTGGCGCCAAGAGCGTTACGCCAGCTTCGACAGTGGTGCCGGCAATGACTTCGCGCGCGGCGCGCTCAGCCTCGCAGAGCTGGCTGCGCTGGGTGCCAAGGGCGGCGAGCCACGGCAGATCAGCGGCAAGCAGGAGCGCTACGAGAACCTGATCAACCAGTACCTGCTGCGTTGAGCGCGACGGCTCGCATCGATGACACCGAACCGGGGAGGGGCAGGGCAATGCAGCAGGCAATGAGCGGTGGAGAGAACACCCGATTGATCGTACTGATCAGCGTGGTGGCGACGATTGGCGGATTCCTGTTCGGGTTCGACAGCGGCGTGATCAACGGCACCCAGGACGGCCTGCACCAGGCGTTCAGGTCCGGCGAGTGGATGCAGGGGTTCGAGATCGCCTCGATGCTGCTGGGCTGTGCCGTCGGTGCCTTCAGTGCCGGCCGCCTGGCCGACCGTCTCGGTCGCCGCAATGTGCTGATCGTCTCGGCGGTGCTGTTCCTGCTGTCGGCGATCGGCGCAGGCGCCGCATCGTCCTCGGTGATGTTCGTCGCCGCGCGGGTGTTGGGAGGCTTCGCGGTGGGGGCCGCGAGCGTGATCTCGCCGGCCTACATCGCCGAAGTGGCACCGGCACGCTACCGTGGCCGCCTCGCCACGGTCCAGCAGATCGCCATCATCAGCGGGCTGACCGTCGCGTTCCTGTCCAACTACCTGCTGGCGGCCACCGCCGGTGCCTCCACCGAGGCGCTGTGGGGCGGCTATGCGGCGTGGCGCTGGATGTTCTGGATGCAGGCCGTGCCTTCGCTGCTGTTCCTGGCATTGCTGCTGACCATTCCGGAAAGCCCGCGCTACCTGATGGTGAAGCGCCGCAAGGACGAGGCACTGCAGGTGCTTGCGCGGCTGTACGGCGGTGCCGAGGCGCAGGCGAAGCTTGCCGAGATCGACGCTTCGCTGTCGACCGACCACCATCGGCCGCGGCTGTCTGACCTGCGCAGCAAGAGCACCGGCCGGATCCGCTCCATCGTCTGGGTGGGTATCGGCCTGGCCACCTTCCAGCAGCTGGTCGGCATCAACGTGGTCTTCTACTACGGTGCCGTGCTCTGGCAGGCCGTCGGCTTCTCCGAGAACGACGCATTGCTGATCAACGTGCTGTCCGGTGCGCTCAGCATCGGTGCGTGCATCGTCACCGTGCTGCTGATCGATCGCATCGGGCGCAAGCCGTTGTTGTGGGTGGGCTCGGCCGGCATGGCGGTGTCATTGGCGGTGCTGGTGGCGGCATTCGCCAGCGGCTCGTTGGTCGATACGCACCTGCAGCTGCCTGCAGGCATGGGCACGCTGGCGCTGGTGGCGGCCAATGCCTATGTCGTGTTCTTCAACATCTCGTGGGGACCGGTGATGTGGGTGATGCTGGGCGAAATGTTCCCCAACCAGATCCGCGGTTCGGGCCTGGCAGTGGCCGGTGCGGCGCAGTGGACCGCCAACTTCGCCGTTACCGTGACCTTCCCCATCCTGCTGGCCGCCACCGGGCTGGCAGCCACGTACAGCATCTACCTGGTGGCAGCGGTCATTTCGGTGTTCTTCGTGCTCAGGTACGTGCACGAAACCAAGGGCAAGGAACTGGAGCAGATGGAAGGATGAACGCAATGACCCATCGACACGTTGGCCGCGCCCATGCTGGCGTGCTGCTGACCACGCTGCTGCTGGCACTTACGGCCTGCGGCAAGGATGAGAAGGTTGCCGGACCTGCGGCCGCGACGGCGGATCCGTGGCCGCAGGTCGCCTGGCCGTTGGCCGAGGACCCCGCGCTGGAGAAGCGCATCACCGACCTGATGGCCACCCTGACGGTGGAGGAAAAGGTCGGCCAGCTGGTGCAGGGCGATATCGCCAGCATCACGCCCGACGACGTGCGCCGCTATCGGTTGGGCTCGGTCCTGGCCGGCGGCAATTCCGATCCCGGTGGCCGTTACGATGCCGCGCCGGCCGAATGGCTGGCGCTGGCCGATGCGTTCTACGCAGCGTCGATGGACACCTCCGCCGGTGGCAAAGCGATTCCGGTGCTGTTCGGCATTGATGCCGTGCACGGGCAGAGCAACATCATCGGCGCGACACTGTTCCCGCACAACATCGGCCTGGGCGCGGCCCGCAACCCGGATCTGCTGCGCCGGATCGGCGAAGTCACCGCACTGGAGACCCGCGCGACCGGCATGGAGTGGGCATTCGCACCGACCGTGGCGGTACCGCAGGACGACCGCTGGGGGCGTACTTACGAGGGCTATTCCGAATCGCCCGAGGTGGTGGCCAGCTATGCCGGTGCAATGGTCGAAGGCCTGCAGGGCAAAGTGGGTACGCCCGCGTTCCTCGATGGTCGTCATGTGATCGCTTCGGTGAAGCACTTCCTCGGCGACGGCGGCACCACCGATGGCAAGGACCAGGGTGACACCCGGATCAGCGAAGCAGACCTGGTGCGCATCCACGCGGCCGGGTATCCACCGGCGATCGCGGCAGGCGCACAGACCGTCATGGCGTCCTTCAACAGCGTCAACGGCGAAAAAATGCATGGTCACAGGCAGTACCTGACCGATGCGTTGAAGGGCCGCATGCACTTCGGTGGGTTCGTGGTGGGCGACTGGAACGGACATGGACAGGTCAAGGGATGCACGACCACCGATTGCCCGGCCACCATCAATGCGGGCCTGGACATGGCCATGGCCTCGGACAGCTGGAAAGGCTTCTACGAAACCACGCTGGCTGCAGTGAAGAACGGCACCATCAGCCAGCAACGGCTGGATGAAGCCGTGCGCCGGATCCTGCGGGTGAAGATGCGACTGGGCCTGTTCGAGGCCGGCAAGCCATCCGCCCGCGCGGTCGGCGGGCAGTTCGCCCTGATCGGTGCACCGGAACATCGCGCCCTCGCGCGGCAGGCCGTGCGCGAATCACTGGTAATGCTGAAGAACCAGGGTGGTGTACTGCCGTTGTCCCCCCGCCAGCGCATCCTGGTCGCCGGTGATGGTGCCAACGACGTGGGCAAGCAGGCCGGTGGCTGGACGTTGAACTGGCAGGGAACCGGCACCACGCGCAAGGACTTCCCCAACGCAGACACGATCTACGAGGGTATCGCCCAACAGGCGTCCGCCGCAGGTGGCGAGGCAGTGCTTGCCGTCGATGGGAAATATGTGACGAAGCCGGACGTGGCCGTGGTGGTATTCGGCGAGAGCCCGTACGCCGAGTTCCAGGGCGATCTGCCGACCCTGGCGTACAAGCCGGGGGACGACGCGGATCTTGCCCTGATCAAACGGCTGAAGGCCGACGGCATCCCTGTGGTGGCCGTGTTCCTGAGCGGACGCCCGCTGTGGGTCAACCGCGAGATCAACGCCGCGGATGCGTTCGTTGCAGCGTGGCTGCCCGGCTCGGAAGGTGCCGGCGTTGCCGACGTGCTGCTGCGCGGGCCTGATGGCAGCGTGCAGCACGATTTCAAGGGCAGGTTGAGCTTCAGCTGGCCGCGCACGGCCACGCAGTACGCCAACAACGTGGGGCAGCAGGGTTACGACCCGCAGTTCGCTTTCGGCTTCGGACTGTCCTACGCCGACAACGGCGATCTGGCAGCCCTGCCGGAAGTCTCCGGCGTGACTGGCAACGAAGGCGCTACCGGCGTGTTCTTCGCGCGCGGCGAAGCCGGTTCAGGCATGGCCCTGCGCCTGCAGAAGGGCACGGGGCAGGGCGTCACGGTCACCAAGGTGCCGGAGGCCCTGGAGGGCGATCTGCTCAAGGTCACTGGCGTGGACCATCTGGCGCAGGAGGACGGTCGCCGCCTTGCATGGTCGGGCAAGGCTGAGGCAGTTGCCATGCTGCAGTCGCACACAGCGCTGGACCTGCAGCGTGAAAGCAACGGCGACCTGATGCTGCTGACCACACTGCGGGTGGAGTCTGCACCCCGCGGCGAGGCCTGGTTGGCAGTGGGCTGCGGCACCGGCTGCTCGGCCCGCATTGCGCTCACGCCGACGCTGGCAACGCTGCCGGTGGGCCAATGGACGCGCGTGGGCGTGCCGCTGAAGTGCCTGCTGGCCGCTGGTGCGGATGTCGGCAAGCTGGATCGCCCTTGGTCGATCGGAACGGCGGGGGCGATGACACTGTCGGTGTCACGTGTCGCACTGGGCGCTCTGAATGAAGCAGAGACCACCATCGGCTGCGCGGGCGAGTGACCGTGACGCCGCGCCCTGCGCTATCGGGAACCAGGCGGGCGCGCGACCGAGTCGCGTACCACCAGCCGGTGCGGCACCACGTGGTCGATCAGCACCCGCTCGCCGTCGGTGCGGCGGCGGATGGTGCGCAGCAGGATATCGATGGCCGCGTCGGCCATCGAGGCGATCGGCTGATGGATGGTGGTGAGCTCAGGCCAGACCGTGGTGGCCGCCGAGCTGTCATCGAAGCCCACCACCGACAGATCGCGGGGTACCTCCAGGCCACGGCGGTGGGCAACGGAGATTGCCGCCGCGCCCATATCGTCGTTGCTGGCGAAGATCGCAGTGGGCGGCCGGGGCTGGCACAGCAGCTTTTCAGCAGCGGCGAGCCCGGAGCGGTAGGTGTAGTCGCCCTGTTCGACCAGGGCGGGGTCGACCTCCAGCCCGGCGTCGTGCAGCGCGCTGACAAAGCCGTCATAGCGCCGCGCGCTCGCGCTGAGATCGGTACGCCCGCAGATGAAGCCGATGCGGCGGTGACCATGCTGGATCAGGTGTTCGGCCAGTTCCCTGCCAGCGTGGAAGTCGTCGATGCGCACGCAGGAAACGCCGTTGCCAAGGTGACCTGGCGCGATCGCCACCACCGGGATACCGGCCCTGACCAGCTCGGTCACCACGGGCTTCGATTCGCACAGCGGCGGCGGCAGGATGACGCCGTCCACCCGCCCGGCAAGGGCACGCGCGGCCTTGCGCTGGGCGGCGGGGCCCGGCTCGTCCCAGTAGTCGATGACCAGCTGGATGGCAGCGTTGGACGCTACCCGCAGCAGGCCGACCAGCAGTTCGCGCAGGTAGGCACCGCTGGGGTCGGTGTAGATCAGTGCAATACGCGTGTGCTGCGCGGCGGCCAACGAACTGGCGGCGAGGTTGGGCGTATAGCCCAGTTCACGCACTGCGCGCATCACGCGCTCGCGGGTGACGTCGCGCACCTTGCCCTGGTTGATCGCCCGCGACACCGTCATCGGCGACACTCCGGCCAGGGCTGCCACCTCGTCGATCGTCACGCCACTTGTTTTGCGGCGGACCGATTTCTTCGGCTTGTCCAATACGCGCTCCCGTTCTTCTCTGTGACGCTGCTGCATCCAGCGCACGCGCCGAGCTTACAAGGTTTGCTGGCCACCCTGCGGTTCCGTTTCGATGGCGAGCGGTGTCATTGGATGTTCGCCAGCGTGCTGGCGTTGCTGGCCTGCATGGGCAACGCACGCGCAGAGGATGGCTACGCGCTGTGGATGCGTTACGCCCCGCTCGAGCCGACGCTCGCTGCCCACTACCGCATCCGCCTGGGGCAGGTGGTGGCCCCTGATCAGACGGCCACGCAGCGCGCCGCGCGCGATGAGCTGGAGCGTGGACTCGGCGGACTGCTCGGCAGCGCTACGCAGGCACCGGGGACGGCGGCCATCGGTCCCGCGCTGGTGCTGGGTACCCCGCAGTCGTCAGCGTTGATCGCACCGTTGCGGGCGCAGCTGCAGTCACTGGGCGAGGAAGGCTACCTGCTCAAGCGCACACGGGTGGGCGAGCGCGATGTGCTGCTGGTCGCCGCATCACGGGATATCGGCGTGCTGTATGGCGTGTTCCATCTGCTGCGGCTGCTGCAGACGGGCGCGAGGATCGATGCCCTCGATGTGCGTCAATCGCCACGGCTTCGGCTGCGCGTGCTCAACCATTGGGACAACCTGGACGGGTATGTGGAGCGCGGCTATGCAGGCCAGTCACTCTGGGACTGGCAGACGCTGCCGGAGTGGCACGACCCGCGCTACACCGACTACGCACGCGCCAATGCGTCCGTAGGCATCAACGGCACCATGCTCAACAACGTGAATGCAAACGCACAGAGTCTTGCGCCGCAGTATCTCGACAAAGCGGCAACACTGGCGGATCTGTTCCGGCCGTACGGCATCCGCGTCTACCTGAGCGCACGCTTCAGCGCACCCATCGAGCTGGGCGGGCTCGACACCGCCGATCCGCTCGACCCGGGCGTGCAGCGCTGGTGGCGGGACAAGGCCGCCGAGATCTACGCACGCATTCCCGACTTCGGCGGCTTCCTGGTGAAAGCCAATTCGGAAGGGCAGCCCGGCCCGCAGGACTATGGCCGCTCGCACGCCGACGGCGCCAACCTGCTGGCCGATGCACTGGCCCCGCACGGTGGCGTGGTGATGTGGCGCGCCTTCGTCTATGCGCACGACGTTCCCGCCGACCGGGCCACGCAGGCCTACAGCGAATTTGCCGGCCTGGACGGCGCCTTCCGCCCGAATGTGGTCCTGCAGGTGAAGAACGGGCCCATCGACTTCCAGCCGCGTGAGCCGTTCCATCCGCTGTTCGGGGCCATGCCGCGCACGCCACTGATGATGGAAGTGCAGATCACCAAGGAATACCTGGGCTTCGCCACGCATCTGGTTTACCTGGGGCCGCTGTACGAGGAAGTGCTGCGGGCCGACACCCGCGCACGCGGCAAAGGTTCCACCGTGGCGCAATCCCTGTCCGGCATGGCCGGCGTCGCCAACATCGGCACCGATCGCACCTGGAGTGGATCGCATTTCGACCAGGCCAACTGGTACGCCTTCGGGCGCCTTGCGTGGGATCCGCGGCAATCGGCCGGGGACATCGCGGCAGATTGGGCGGCGCTGACCTTCTCGGCCGATCCCGGCGTGGTGCAGCCCATCGTCGGCATGATGATGGCTTCGCGCGAGGCCGCGGTGAACTACATGACCCCGCTGGGCCTGCACCATCTGATGGCGCGGGGACACCACCATGGTCCGGGTCCGTGGGTCGATGGCGGCCCACGCGCGGACTGGACGTCGGTGTACTACCACCGTGCGGATCACAGCGGCATCGGGTTCGACCGCACCGCAGGCGGCAGCAATGCCGTGGCCCAGTATTCCCCCGGCGTGGCTGAGCAGTATGGCGACCTGGCGCGGGTTCCAGCGCCGCTGCTGCTGTGGTTCCACCACGTGCCGTGGGACCACCGCATGGCCTCGGGGCGGACACTGTGGGACGAGCTGGTCGCGCGCTACTCGCAGGGGGTACGGCAGGTGCAGGGCATGCAGGGCACCTGGGCAGGGCTGCAGGGCAGGGTGGATGCACAACGGCATGCGCAGGTCGCGGCCTTCCTGCGTATCCAGCTGCGCGAAGCACAGTGGTGGCGCGATGCCAGCGTGGCGTACTTCCAGTCGGTGAGCGGCAGGCCGTTGCCCGCAGGCGAAGCCGCGCCGCCGCATCCGCTGGCCTGGTACCAGGCGTTGCAGTTTCCGTCCGCACCGGGAGATGGGCGATGAAGCCGACGTCGTGGGTGGGCTTGATGCTGGTGGTCGCCATGGGCGGCTGTGCCACGAATGCAGCGGCGCAGGAACCAGGGATGGCGCTGCTGCATCCGCTGTTCCAGGATCACGCCGTGCTGCAGCGTGAGCAGCCGGTTCCGGTATGGGGCCGGGCCGCGCCAGGTGCCACGGTTTCGGTGACCGTTGCAGGGCGGACGGTCAGCACCCACGCGGCGGCCGACGGCCGCTGGCAGGCAACGCTGCCGTCCATGGCCGCCGGCGGCCCCCATGCAATGTCGGTGCGTGCGGGGGACGCAACCCAGATCGTGCACGACGTGCAGATCGGCGACGTCTGGTTGTGTTCCGGGCAGTCGAACATGGAACTGCCGGTGCGGCGCACGCTGGACGCAGACAGCGAGATCGCCAGCGCCACGCAACCGAAGATCCGCCTGTTCACCGTACCGAAGGCGGCGGCGGTTTCACCTCAGAGTGATTTTCCGGCGTCTGTGGCATGGCATACGGCGGCGCCGGACACGGTGCGCGACTTTTCCGCTGCGTGCTTCTACTTTGCGCGCGAACTGCAGAAGACGGTCGATGTCCCCATGGGCTTGATCCAGGCGGCGTGGGGCGGTTCGCGCATCGAGGCCTGGACCAGCACCTATGCCCTGCGCATGCAGGGCGGCATGGGCCCAGCACTGGACGTGCTCGCCTTGTCTGCCCGCGATCCCGCAGCGGCAAACGCCCGCTGGGGCCAGCACTGGCAACACTGGTGGACAACACGCGAAGGTGCCGCCGCCGATACGCCCTGGCAGCCCGGCACCGACAGCAGCGGATGGCAACGCGCACCGGCCACGCTCGGCGCGTGGGAGCGCTGGGGTGTGCCGCCGCTGGCCGGCTACAACGGCATGGTCTGGTACCGCACCCAGGTGACCTTGACGGCCGCGCAGGCCGGCAAGCACGCGTGGCTTGAGCTGGGTCCCGTCGACGAGACGGACATGACCTGGGTGAACGGCGTCGCCGTGGGCAGCCAGTACGGCGCGGGTGAGCGGCGGACGTATGCGCTGCCGCCCGGGTTGCTGAAGGCCGGTGCCAACACGGTGGTGATCAATGTCCTGGACACCTACGGTGAGGGTGGGCTTGCAGGGCCCGCAAGTGCGCACGCCATCGGCCTGGATGACGGTACGCGCATCGCGCTGGATGCGCACTGGCAGTATCGGATGGCGCCCGGTGTACAGGCGCCGCCGCTGGCACCGTGGCATGCCGCTACAGGACTGTCGACGCTGTACAACGGCATGATTTCGCCACTGGGCGCCTATGGCCTGCGCGGCGTGCTGTGGTACCAGGGTGAATCCAATACCGGCGACGCAATGGCATACCTCGCACGCCTGCGCAGCCTGCGTGACGACTGGCGGAGACGGTTCGGCGCGCACACGCCGCTGCTGCTGGTGCAACTGGCCGGCTATGGCCAGCCAGCCGTGGCGCCGGTTGAAAGTGGCTGGGCGCAGGTGCGCGAAGCGCAGCGGCTCGCTGCGGTGGAAGACCCGCGCACCGGGCTGGCGGTGGCCATCGACATCGGCGATGCCTACGACATCCACCCGCCGAACAAGCAGGAACTGGGCCGGCGGCTGGCGCGGGCAGCGCGTCATGTGGTCTACAGCGAGCGCGGCGTAGCGCCGTCCGGCCCGATAGCGCGCCAGGCATCGGCCACGCGGGCCGGTGTACGCATCGCGTTCGACGACGTGACCGGCGCTCTGGTCACGACCGGCGCGAACGGTCCCATCGGCTTCGAGCTGTGCGACGCCGATGCGCGCCACTGCCACTACGCCGACGCGGTGCTGGACGGTCACGACGTCGTGCTGCGCAGCGCCGAGGCCGGTTCCGCCGCCCGCGTGCGCTACTGCTGGGCCGATGGCCCGGTGTGCACCCTGCACGACAGCAGCGGCGCGCCCGCCGGTCCCTTCGAGCTTTCCATTTCTCCTGCGGAGGTTCCCTGATGCGCCTGCTGCTGGCCACACTGCTCGTGTTGTCTTCATTCCTGCCGCAGGCGTGGGCAGCGGCGCCTGCGCCGCCGGTCTACTTCGACTGGTTCGAGTACCGCGGTCGCGACGCGGCATTCGATGCGCCGTTGCCGGCCGGACACTATCGCAACCCCATTCTTGCCGGGTTCCATGCCGACCCCAGCGTCGTCGCCGCAAACGGGCGCTTCTATCTGGTCAACTCCAGCTTCACCTACTTCCCGGGCATCCCGGTGTTCGAAAGCGTGGACCTGGTGCACTGGAAGCAGATCGGCAACGTGATCGACCGGCCATCGCAGCTGGACTTCGACGGCCTGGGCGTGTCGCGTGGCATCTTCGCACCGGCCATCAGTTACCACGACGGCATGTTCTACGTGGTCACCACGGCCGTCGACAGCGGCGGCAATTTCATCGCGACCGCGCGCGATCCCGCCGGTCCCTGGTCCGATCCGCACTGGCTGCCCGGCATCGACGGCATCGATCCGTCGTTGTTCTTCGACAATGACGGCATCGTGTATCTGCTCAACAACGATGTACCGCCCGGCCCACCACGCTACGAGGGCCACCGTGCCATCTGGATGCAGCAGATCGATCTGGAGCGTTTCACCCCGGTGGGACCGCGCAGGGTGTTGATCGACGGCGGGGTGGAGCCGGCCAGGAACCCGATCTGGATCGAGGGGCCGCACCTCTACAGGCGCGATGGCTGGTACTACCTCTCCGATGCGGAAGGCGGCACCGGCCCGCAGCACTCGCAGGTGGTGCTGCGCAGCCGCGAGGTGTGGGGGCCTTACGTGCCGTATGCGGGCAATCCGATTCTCACCCAGCGCGACCTGCCCGATGGCAGGCCACTGCCGATCACCAATGCCGGGCATGCCGATCTGGTGGAGGGTCCGGACGGCTCCTGGTGGGCGGTGTTCCTTGCCAGCCGCAACTACGACATCCGCCACTACAACACCGGGCGCGAGACCTATCTGCTGCCGGTGCAATGGCAGGACGGCTGGCCGGTGATCCTGCCGGCCAACCAGGCCATTCCGTATGCGGCCAGAGCGCCCTCGTGGATGCAGGGCGAGGCGTCGCAGGCGCCGTCCACCGGCAACTTCACCGAGCGCGACGAATTCGATGCGCCGACACTCGGCAGCGGCTGGCTGCGCGTGCGCGTCCCCACGCAGCCGTGGGCCGACCTGCGCGAGCGGCCGGGGGCGTTGGCCGTGCATCCGCTGGCGGAGAACCTGGACACACTGCGCAACCCCGCGTTCCTCGGCCGACGCCAGCAGCACCTGCGCTTCGAGGCCAGTTCCGATATGACCCGCCCGGCAGCAGGCGTGGCCGCCGGCCTGGCAGCTTTCCAGAACGAGACGCACTGGTACTTCCTGGGCGTCCGCAGCATTGGCGGTGACCGCGTGGCGGTCTTCCTCGAAGCGCGCGACGGCAGCGGCGATGCCCGCACACTGGCAACACGTGAGGCGATGGCGACCGCGTCGCTGCGCCTGAAGATCGCCGGTGACGAAGGCCGCTATGCGTTCGCCTTCGACAGCGGCGACGGGCGTGGCTGGCAGACACTGGCCGATGACGTGGACGGAACGGTATTGAGTACGGATCGTGCAGGCGGCTTCGTCGGCGCCCTGCTGGGACCATTCGCGCGCGACGAGCGTGCCCTGAGGAGCAAATGATGACGCGCACTCCCATCTTCCGCACGCTGGCCCTGTGCGCTGCCATCGCGCTGGCAACGACCGGTCACGCTACCGGGCCTGCGCCCTGGCTCGACACCTCGGCCAGCGTTGAAACCCGCGCCGCCGCCCTGGTCGCACGGATGACCCTGGAGGAGAAGGCAGCGCAGATGCAGAACGCCGCGCCCGCAATCGAGCGCCTGGGCGTTCCCGCCTACGACTGGTGGAACGAGGGCCTGCATGGCGTGGCGCGGGCAGGGCAGGCCACCGTGTTTCCGCAGGCCATCGGCCTGGCGGCCACGTTCGATGTGCCGCTGATGGGGCAGGTTGCCAGCACCATCAGCGACGAGGCCCGTGCCAAGCACCACCAGTTCCTCCGCGAAGGCTCGCATGGCCGCTATCAGGGGCTGACCTACTGGTCACCGAACATCAACATCTTCCGAGACCCGCGATGGGGCCGCGGCCAGGAAACCTACGGCGAGGACCCGTACCTCACCGCCCGCATGGGCGTGGCCTTCGTGCACGGCCTGCAGGGTGACGACCCGGTGTACCGCAAGCTCGACGCCACCGCCAAGCACCTGGCCGTGCACAGCGGCCCCGAAGCTGATCGCCACCACTTCGATGCCCGCCCCAGCAAGCGCGACCTGTATGACACCTACCTGCCGGCGTTCGAGGCGCTGGTGAAGGAGGGGCAGGTGGACGCAGTGATGGGGGCCTACAACCGGGTGTATGGCGAGTCCGCCAGCGCCAGCCGCTTCCTTCTGCGTGATGTGCTGCGCCGCGATTGGGGCTTCAAGGGCTACGTGGTATCCGACTGCTGGGCCGTCGTCGACATCTGGAAGCATCACCGGATCGTTCCCAGCCGCGAAGCAGCAGCCGCGTTGGCGGTCAGGAACGGCACCGACCTGGAGTGCGGCCAGGAATACGCCACGCTGCCAGCCGCCGTACGGCAGGGCCTGATCAGCGAGGCGGAGATCGACGATGCGGTGACCCGCCTGTTCGCCGCGCGGATGCGGCTGGGCATGTTCGACCCGCCCGAGCGCGTGCGCTGGGCGCGGATTCCCGCGTCGGTCAACCAGGCCCCGGCGCATGATGCGCTGGCCCTGAAGGCCGCCCAGGAATCGCTGGTATTGCTGAAGAACGATGGCGTGCTGCCGCTGTCGCGCACCCTCAAGCGCATCGCCGTGATCGGCCCCACCGCCGATGACACCATGGCACTGCTGGGCAACTACTTCGGCACCCCAGCCGCGCCGGTCACCCTGCTGCAGGGCATCCGCGATGCCGCCAAGGGCATCGAGGTGAGCTACGCACGCGGCGTGGACCTGGTTGAAGGGCGCGACGATCCCAGCGCCACGCCCTTGATCGAAGCGACCTACCTGCGGCCCTCGGCCGATTCCCCGGAGCGCGGCCTGCGTGGCGAGTACTTCCGGACCGCTGATCTTTCCGGCACGCCGGCGCTGGTGCGCACCGATGCCCAGATCGGATTCCGCTGGGACCGGGGCTCTCCCACCGACAACCTGCTGGCCCGTGGTGAAGCCGCGCCGGGGCAGGGCATCCCCAGCGATGGTTTCAGCATCCGCTGGAGTGGCCAGCTGCTGCCGCCCGTCTCGGGGCGCTACCGGATCGAGGCGGCCGCCGACGACGGCTTCCGCCTCTACGTGGACGGCAAGCGGGTGCTCGACCACTGGGCCAACAGCGATCGCCTGCGCGGCGATGGCGTGGACCTGGACCTGCAGGCCGGCCGCGCCTATGACCTGAGGCTTGAGTACTTCGACGCCGAGCGCGACGCTGGTGTCCGCCTGGGGTGGCGCATGCCCGGTGCCAAGCCGCCCTTCGAAGCGGCGCTGGAGGCCGCGCGCAACGCCGATGTGGTGGTGTTCGTTGGCGGCCTCACCGGCGATGTCGAAGGCGAAGAAATGAAGGTCAACTACCCGGGCTTCGCCGGCGGGGACCGTACCGACCTGCGCCTGCCCGCGCCACAGCGCACGCTGCTGGAAGCGCTGCACGCCACTGGCAAGCCGGTGGTGATGGTGCTCACTGGTGGCTCGGCGATGGCGGTGGAATGGGCGCAGCAGAATCTGTCCGCCATCCTGATGAGCTGGTATCCCGGCCAGCGCGGTGGCACCGCCGTCGGCCAGGCGCTGTTCGGCGAAGTCAATCCCGGCGGGCGCCTGCCGGTGACCTTCTACAGGGCGGATGACACATTGCCCGCGTTCGACGATTACACGATGGAAGGCCGTACCTACCGCTACTTCCGCGGCACGCCGCTGTATCCATTCGGTCATGGGCTGTCCTATACCCGGTTCGACTACGGCAGGCTGCAGCTTGATTCGGCGCGCATCACCCACGACGGCAAGCTCAGGGTGCAGGTCGAGATAGCCAACACCGGCAAGCGTGCCGGCGACGAAGTGGTCCAGCTGTATGTACGGCGGCTGGAGGCGGGTCCCGGCGACGCACGCCAGACATTGCGCGGCTTCCAGCGCGTCCACCTGGCCGCCGGCGAGCGGCGCACCGTAGCGTTCGATCTGCAGGCACAGCAGGACCTGCGCCAGTATGACGAAGCGCGCGGCGGCTATGCGGTGCCGGCGGGTGCGTATGAAGTGAGGGTGGGAAGCTCCAGCGCCGACATCCGTGCGAAGGTCGGGTTCCGCGTGGAGGCCAACCGTGACTGATGCACGTCGCATGGAAAGCACCGAGCACACGCTGTCCATCCGGGAGAAGCTCGGCTACAGCCTGGGCGACCTCGCGGCGAACCTGATCTTCCAGACGCTGATCACGTACCTCGCGTTCTTCTACACCGATGTGTTCCGGCTGCCGCCGGCCACGGCCGCAACGATCATCTTCGTGATCGGCGTGCTCGGGGCGTTCGTGTTCACTCCATTGATCGGCATCGCCGCCGACCGGACGGCCAGCCGGTGGGGCAAGTTCCGGCCGTGGATCCTGTGGACCGCACTTCCATTCGGGGCGCTGTCGCTGCTTGCTTTCAGCACCCCCGACCTGGCGCCGCGCGGCAAGATCATCTACGCCGTGACCACCTACGGCCTGCTGATGCTCGTGTATGCGGCCAACAACCTGCCGTACTCGGCGCTCAGCGGCGTGCTCACCGGCAGCATGGCCCAGCGCAACAGCCTGTCGGCCTACCGCTTCGTGGCGGTGATGGTCGCGCAGTTCATCATCCAGGTGCTGCTGTTGCCGCTGGTGTTGATCCTCGGCGACGGCGACCGCGTGCTGGGCTTCGAGCGGGTCATGACCGTGTTCGCGGCAGTGGGGACGGTGCTCTTCCTGATCACCTTCGCCACCACGCGCGAGCGCATCGTACCGGCGAAGGAACAGACCGCCGGCGTGCTGCAGGACCTGTCCGACCTGCTGCGCAACCGTCCTTGGAAGGTGATGCTGGCCCTCACCATCCTGGTTTTCATCAACCTGTCCCTGAAGGGCGGCACCTACGTCTACTACTTCCAGTACTACATGAGCGAAACCGCCCTGGCGGGTTTTCTCGACAGCTCCGGGTTCAACCCCTTCATCGCTGCCGTCAACGCGGCGCTCAACGGCATGGGCCTGTCCGGGTTCGCCTGGCCGAAGGACCCGGCAACGTCGGTGTTCAGCCTGTTCAACGCCTGCGGCATCGTCTGCATGATCCTGGGCATCGGCGTATCGCGCCGCCTGGCCGACCGGTTCGGCAAGCGTGATGTCTTTGGTGGTGCACTGCTGGTGTCCACCGTATTCCTGCTGGCGTTCTATTTCTTTCCGCCCACGGCGGTTGCCGTGGCTTTCGCTGCCTTCATGCTGCACGGGCTCTGCTACGGCATCACCATCCCGCTGCTGTGGGCGATGATCGCCGACGTCGCCGACTATTCCGAATGGAAGAACCACCGCCGTGCCACCGCGATCGTCTTCTCGGCAATGCTGTGTGGCCTGAAGATCGGGCTCAGCATCGGTGGTGCGCTGGTCGCCGGCATCCTCGCCCACCATGGCTACCAGGCAGGCGCGCCGCAGCAGCCGCAGGCCGTGGTGGAAGGCATCCGCCTGACGGTGAGCGTCTACTGCGCTATTCCGTTCCTGGCTGCAGTAGCGCTGCTTTTCCTCTACGAGATCAACAAGCGCATGGAAACCCGCATCGAGCAGGACCTGCAGTCGCGGCGACAGGGCAGCCGTCTGGACCAGCTGGCAGTACACGCCATCGCGCAACCACTGGTAACGCACATCTACACCGCCGACCCTTCGGCGCACGTATTCGAGGGGCGGCTGTACATCTATCCGTCGCACGACATCGACAGCGGCGCGCCCTTCGACGATGAGGGCGGGCACTTCGGCATGCAGGACTACCATGTGCTGCGGATGGACACGCCCGACGGCGAGGCCAGTGACTGCGGCGTGGCGCTGCATGTGCGCGACGTGCCATGGGCCAGCCGGCAGATGTGGGCGCCGGACGCCGCCTGCCGCGATGGCCGCTACTACCTGTACTTCCCGGCCAAGGATGCCGACGGCATGTTCCGCATCGGCGTTGCGGCGGCGGATCGGCCGGAGGGCCCGTTCACTGCCGAGTCCGAGCCCATCGAGGGCGCGTACTCGATCGACCCGGCCGTGTTCGAGGACGACGACGGCACGCACTACCTCTGTTTCGGTGGCATCTGGGGTGGCCAGCTGCAGAAGTACCGGGACAACCGCTACGCCCCGGCGCATGAAGAACCTGCCGGCGACGCGCCGGCACTGGGCCCGCGTATCGCGCGACTGGACGCGAGCATGACCCGGTTGGCCGAAGCCACGCGCGAGATCGTCATCCTGGACGGGCACGGACAGCCACTGCGCGCCGATGACCACGCACGCCGTTTCTTCGAGGGGCCCTGGCTGCACAAATACCAGGGCCGGTATTACCTGTCGTACTCCACCGGCGATACGCATCTGCTGTGCTACGCCACCAGCGACAGCCCGTACGGGCCGTACACCTATCGCGGCGTGATCCTCACCCCCGTGGTGGGCTGGACCACCCATCACTCCATCTGTGCGTTCCGGGGGCAGTGGTACCTGTTCTACCACGACGCGCTGTTGTCTGGCGGGGTCACCCACCTGCGTTCGGTCAAGTGCACGCCGCTGCACATGGAAGCAGACGGCAGCATCCGGACCATCGATCCCTATGGCGCCTGAAACATCTCCGCAGGATGATGCGCAGGCCGCGATGCCTGCCGGTCCGCTGCACTGGTTGCGGGCGGGCAGCCTGGAAGTGGCAGTGGCACCGGAGGCCGGTGGTCGCATCGCCCGAATCCGTTTCGACGGTGTGGAATGGCTGATCGGCGAACAGCAGGAGGCGGCCGCCATCGGCTGGGGGTGCTATCCCATGGTCCCCTGGGCCGGGCGCATCCGGCAGGGACGCTTCAGCGTCGACGGCAGGTGCTATCAGCTACCGGTGAACTTTGGCGTGCACGCCATTCATGGCGTTGGCTTCTCACGGCCCTGGCGCATCGACCGCCTTGAATCGGACGGCGCGTCGCTGTCGTTGGACCTTCCCGAGGATGGCTATTGGCCCTTCGGGGGCAGGGCATCGCAGCACATCCACGTGCAGCCCGACTGCCTGCAACTGCGCCTGGCCGTACAGGCAGGCGACACGCCGATGCCGGCCGTGCTCGGCTGGCACCCGTGGTTCCGCAAGCCGGACCGGTTGCTGTTCGCGCCAGCCGCGATGTACCCCCGCGACGGAGAGGGAATCGCCGTCCTGCCCTGCGTCGATCCGGCGCAAGGCCCGTGGGACGACTGCTTCATCAACCATCGCGAGGTCACGCTGGTTTCCGCCGGCCAGCGGCTGCGACTGCGCGCCGACACCGATCACTGGGTGGTCTATGACGGCGCCGCGCACGCCACCTGCGTGGAGCCACAGACCGGCCCGCCGGATGGGTTCACGTTGGCGCCCACCCGGTTGCAGCCGGGACAGCAACTGGAACTGCACTTCGAGTTGCGCTGGGAGATCGACACCGGTGGCAAGCACCGGCCATTGACCTGTTGTTGACGTGCAGATGCCAGACTCGCAGGCAAACGGATGTCTGGGCGCATGGCAGGGGAGATGATCGGGAGAGCCGGCAATGCCGTTCTTCACTGATTCAACGGAAGTCGCGGTCGAGGGCGTCGGCGCTGCACGGCGCATCGGCTGGATGCGGTTCGTGGGAAATGGGTTGGGGGCGCTTCCGATTGCCTCGATCATCCTGGAGCGTCAGGCGGATGCGTCGGCGTGGGTACTGCTGCTGCTCAATGCCGTCGCATGGCCTGCAGTGGCGCTGGTGCTGACACGCCGCGCGCGCGCGCCGGCCGCGGTGCAGTTCCGCTGCATGATCGTCGACTCCCTGCTCGGAGGCGCGTGGATCGCCTTCATGGCCCTCAGTACCGTGCCCAGCGCGTTGTTTGCCGCGCTGCTGGTGGCCGACAAGATCGCCGCCGGGGGTATCCGCCTGGCAACGCGGGCGACCCTGGCATTGGTGGCCGGATTCGTGGTCGCCTGGCTCGCCCTGGGCTTGCCGTTTCAGCCGGTCACCTCGCAGCGCACGATCGTCCTCAGCCTGCCTTTCCTGTTCGTCTATGGCATCGGTCTGAGCGTGCTGAGCTGGCGACTGGCGCGGCGGGTGAAATCACAGAATCGCCAGCTGCAGCGGCTGAGCCGGATGGATCCATTGGTCGAACTGGCCAACCGCGGCTTCCTGATCCAGCGCGCCCAGCAGGTGCTGGAGAAGGGGCCGTACCAGGGCGCGGGCGCGTGCCTGCTGATGCTCGATGTAGATGATTTCAAGCAGATCAATGATTCGCACGGCCATCGCGCCGGCGACGAGGTGCTTCGCCGCATCGCGGCAGTGCTGCGCCAGCTGGCCCAGCCGGGCGACATGCCGGCGCGCTTGGGCGGCGATGAGTTCGCCGTCCTGCTGGGTCAGCGCACAGCAGCGGAGGCCATGAATGTGGCCGAGCAGATCAGGCAGCATCTGCAGGAACCGGGCACGGCCGAGGCCGCCGACATCGACTTCAGCGTCAGCATCGGGATCGCCGCCGCCGCTGGCACAGGCACCGCAGAGGACTGGCTGGCGAAGGCGGACAAGGCGCTCTATCACGCAAAACGGCACGGCAAGAACACCGCAAGCTGCGCCGAGTGATGTGCACCTGGCGGGGGCACTGGCAGGGCAGGTGGACGCCCATTTCACCGGATACCGCAGCGCCAACCGCCACACTCGCCACTTCCCTGGGCCCATCGGCGCTCACAGAATCAACCGATGTTCGATCTTCAACCTCTCCGCGCACGCCTGTCAGCGATGGTGCTGACCGAAGGATGGCGCCGGCGCGCGGCCTTGTGGAGCGGCGCGGTGGCCGTGGCACTGGTTGCCATCGTGTTCGCCAAGGCCAGCGATGCCGCCTTCCATGTCTTCCAGCGCGTCATTGCCCATTCCCCGTGGTGGGCGTTGCTGCTCACGCCGGGCATCTTCGCGCTGCTGGCCTGGCTGACCGCCGGTGCGTTGAGGCCAACCCGTGGCAGCGGCATTCCGCAGGTCATCGCATCGCTGGAACAGCCGGACCCGGAATTCCGGCAGGTCAACCTCTCGCCTGCGGTTTCGGCGGGCAAACTGCTGCTGACCTCGCTGTCGCTGCTGGGCGGCGCGTCGGTCGGCCGCGAAGGCCCCACCGTGCACGTGGGCGCCAGCCTGATGTACCTGTTTGGGCGCTGGTTCGGGTTCAAGGATCCCCGCGAGCTGTCGCATTTCCTGCTGGCAGGGGGCGCAGCGGGCATCGCCGCGGCCTTCAATACGCCGTTGGCGGGCATTGTGTTCGCCATCGAAGAGTTGAGCGGGCGGTTCGAGCACCGCTTCTCGGGCACCCTGCTCACGGCGGTCATCGTGGGCGGCGTGGTGTCCCTCGGCCTGCTGGGCAACTACACCTACTTCGGCCACGTCTCGGCGCTGCTGCCGCTGGGCCAGGCGTGGGGCGCCATTGTGCTGTGCGGCGTGGTCGCCGGCCTGCTGGGCGGACTGTTCGCCCGGGTCGTGCTGCTGACCATGTCCGGTCATCCGCGTTGGCTGGGCCGGCTCAAGCGGGACCATCCGGTGGCACTGGCCGCGGCCTGTGGCTTGATCGTGGTGGTGCTGGCGCTGCTGTTCGGCGACGGCGCATTCGGTACCGGCTACGAGCAGGCGCGCAGCCTGGTGCAGGGCCAGGCAATCGTCGGTCACGAGTTCGGCCTGATGAAGCTGCTCGCCAACCTGGCGTCCTACGTGGCGGGCATCCCCGGCGGTCTGTTCTCACCCGCCTTGGCGGTGGGGGCAGGGCTGGGGCACAACCTGGCGGTGCTGATGCCGGCGGTGGACCCGAAAGCGTTCGTGCTGCTGGGCATGTGCGCCTACCTGACCGGCGTGACCCAGGCGCCGCTGACCTCGGCAGTGATCTCGCTGGAGCTGACCGACAGCGGCGATCTGCTGCTGCCGATCCTGGCCACCGTGCTGATTGCCCGGGGCGTGTCCGGCATGGTCTGCCGGGTGCCGATCTACCGCGGGCTGGCCGAGCAGCTGCTGGCCAACAGCGCCGTTGCTGGCGGCACCACAGCCACAGCGGGAACGCGCCCTGCGGACTAGGCCGCGCTCAGGTCTGCGCGCGCCACTGGCTCATCAGCATCTGCAGGAACCGCTCTGCGGTGGGCGAGAGCAGGGCACCGCGACGGCGCACGATACCGATGGTGCGCGACACCACCGGATTGCCGATCGAACGCGTCACCAACGTCGGATGATCGCCGTCGGGGGTCGCCATTTTCGGCAGCACCGATACCCCGATGCCGGCCTCGACCATGCCCAGTGACGTGGACAGGTGGGTCACTTCGTAGTGCCAGCTCAGCTTGAGGTTCTCGCGCGCCAATGCGCCGTCCAGCAGCGTGCGATTGCCACTGGTGCGATGCACGGTGATCAGCTGGTGCTCGGCCAGATCGGCCCATTCCACCGTGCGCTTGCGGGCCAGCGGATGATCGCGCCGGCACGCCAGCACGAACGGATCCTCGGCCAGCACGTCGAAATCGAGATTGGGGTCATTGGCGCCCATGAAATTGATGCCGAATTCGACTTCGCCGCGCTCCACCGCCTGCAGGCCTTCGGTGGCCGGGATATCCAGGATGCGGAAGCGCACGTTCGGATGCGCCTCGTGGAAACGCGCCATCACGCTGGGCAGGAAATAGAACGCCGCCGTAGGCAGGCAGGCGATGGTCACGGTAGCGCCGCGGGTGTCTTCGCGGCCGCGCAGTGAGAACAGCGACCCATCGAATTCTTCCAGCATGCGCCGCACCAGCGGCAGCAGGTTCTCGCCCACGGCCGTGGTGCTGACGCTGCGCGTGGTGCGCTCCAGCAGCGGCGAGCCCACCGCCTGCTCAAGCTTCTGGATGCGTCGGCTCAACGCCGGCTGGGAAACATGCAGGATCTCGGCAGCGCGATGGAAGCTGCGGGTTTCCGACACCAGCAGGAACGCGCGCAGATCCAGAATTTCGCAATTGATGCTCATCAGGTATCAATCATCCAAAAATCAGCAATTCACAGATCAATTGGGGTCATGCCAGTATCGAATCACAGAGGGGTCATTCATCCCCTATACGCATCAATCTATCACACGTATGTCCAACGATCTGCTCAGCATTCCCTGCGTGCTCATGCGCGGCGGTACCTCCAAGGGCCCGTTCTTCCTGGCCAGCGATCTGCCGGCCGATCCCGCCGAGCGTGACCGCCTGCTGCTGGAGGTGATGGGTTCGGGCCACCCGCTGCAGATCGACGGCATCGGCGGCGGCAACGCACTGACCAGCAAGGTGGCCATCATCGACCGCTCCAGCCGCCCCGATGCCGACGTGGACTACCTGTTCGCCCAGGTGCGGGTGGAGCAGCAGGTGGTCGATACCTCGCCCAACTGCGGCAACATGCTGGCGGCCGTGGGCCCGTATGCGATCGAGCGCGGGCTGGTACAGGCACAGGACCCGCAGACCGAAGTGCGCGTGCACAACGTCAATACCGGCAAGCTGATCATCGCCACGGTGGAAACCCCGGGCGGCAACGTGGTCTACCGGGGTGATACGCGCATTGCCGGCGCACCGGGCTCGGCCTCGCCGGTGCGGCTGTCCTTCCTGGACGCCGCCGGCGCACGCACCGGCAAGCTGCTGCCCAGTGGCCATGCCCGGGAAATCATCGACGGCGTGCCGGTCAGCCTGGTCGACTGCGCGATGCCGCTGATGCTGGTGCAGGCCGAAGACCTGGGCATCCGCGGCGATGCCTCACCTGCCGAACTGAATGCGGATGCTGCGTTCATGGCGCGGCTGGAGGCGTTGCGCATCGAGGCCGGCGCCCGCATGGGCATCGCCGACGCCGGCAACAAGGTCATTCCCAAGCCGGTGCTGCTGTCCGCACCGCAACACGGCGGGCAGCTGCAGGTGCGTTATTTCATGCCGCACCAGTGCCACACCGCGCTGGCCATCACCGGTGCGGTGGGCATCGCGACCGCCGCCGTCACCCCGGGCACGCTGGCCCACACTTTGGTCGGGTGCCTGCCGCTGCCCGGCAGCATTACCCTCGAACATCCGAGTGGGGCCCTGGAGGTGGGCCTCAGTCGCAGCTCGGACGATGCGCCGGTGGTCGCCAGCGTGGTGCGCACCGCACGTCGTCTGTTTGAAGGTCGCGTGTTCGCCACGTCGCCCGCGCCCGCCAGGGCCAGTGCCAATCAAGCCCGCCAATGGACGTCAGCGGCATGATCTGAAACCGGTCGGGCCGGCACAGCCGTGCTTGCCCGCCACCACAACGTAGATGCTTCACTCCTGGGAGGGATGATGTACAAGCAGTTCTTCATGGCCGCGCTGTGCGCGGTCGGCCTGGCCGCGGCCGGATGCAGCAAGCCGGATGCCACTGCCGCCGGTGGCGACAATGCGCCGGTGCGCATCAGCGTCGGTTCCTACAACCTCAACAACCTGCCGTTCTTCATCGCCGACGCCAAGGGCTACTTCAAGGACGTCGGCCTGGACGTGAAGACCGAGAACTTCGCCCAGGGTGGCTCCAAGGTGCTGCAGGCGCTGGTTGCCAACTCCACCGACGTGGCCGTCGGCTTCTACGACCACACCATCCAGATGCAGGCCAAGGGCAAGGACGTGGTCGCCTTCGTGCTGCTCTCGCGCAATTCTGGCCTGGTGATGGCCGGCCGCGAAGACGCCACGTTCGATCCGGCGCGCCCGCAGACCATCAAGGGCCAGAAGGTCGGCATCACCGCACCGGGCTCCTCGTCGGACTTCTTCGTGCGGCATTTCCTGGCCCAGCATGACATCCCGGTCGACAGCATCTCGCTGATCGGCGTGGGGTCCGGTGCCGCCGCAGTCGCCGCGCTGGAGCAGGGCAAGATCGACCTGCTGGTGAACTACGACCCCGCCGCCACCCTGATCACCGAACGCAAGGTCGGCAAGATCATCCTCGACGCACGCAGTGATGAAGGCGCACGCCAGGTCTATGGCGGCCTGTACCCGACCTCGGTGATGTACGCCAACCAGAGCTTCCTGGACAAACGCCCGGAAGCGGCCGAGAAGATCGCCCGTGCCGAGCAGATGGCGCTGAAGTTCATCGCCGACAACAGCGCCGAGGACATCGTCGCGGCCCTGCCTGACAGCTATGTCTCCGGCGACCGCGCCACCTATGCGCGCGCCGTGGAGAACGCCCGCGCGATCTTCACCACCGATGGCCACTTCACCGCGGCCGATCTGGAAACACCGCTGAAGGTGCTGCGTGAATTCAACACGGACGTGGCCAAGGCCAACATCGATCTGTCCAGGACCTACACCAATGCCTTCGTCGAGCGTGCACACGCTGCGGCGCCGGCTGCCCAACGTTAAGCGGAGGTAACCCCATGGCCCTCAATGCCACCGTGCGCCAGCTCAACGGCGCGCCGCAGCTGGAGCCTGCACAGACCATGGTCGCCATCAACAAGGTGACCATGTCCTTCGGCGAATTCACCGCCGTGCGCGATGTCGACATCCAGGTGGGCGACGGCGAGTTCCTCGCCATCGTCGGCCCCACCGGCTGCGGCAAGAGCACCATCCTCAATTCCGTCGCAGGCCTGCTGACCCCGTCGTCCGGCGACGTCGCCATCGATGGCCGCAAGGTCAGCGGCGTGCAGGAATCGGTCGGCTATCTGTTCCAGCAGGATGCACTGCTGCCGTGGAAGACCGCCTACCAGAACGTCGAACTGGGCCTGCGCTTCCGAGGCGTGCCTGAAGCCGAGCGCAAGGCCAAGGCCAATGCCTGGCTGGCCAAGGTTGGCCTGAGCGGCTTCGAGCACCGCTACCCGCACCAGCTGTCCGGCGGCCAGCGCAAGCGCGTGCAGATGGCGCAGGCGTTGATCGTCGAGCCGAAGGTGATCCTGATGGACGAGCCGTTCTCGGCGCTGGACATCCACACCCGCCACCTGATGCAGAACGAACTGCTGCGGCTGTGGCAGGAGGATCGCCGCTCGGTGATCCTCATCACCCACGACCTGGAAGAGGCGATCGCGCTGGGTGACCGCGTGGTGGTGCTGTCCTCCGGCCCGGCCAGCCGCGTCGTGCGCAGCTTCGACGTGGACCTGGAGCGGCCGCGCAACGTGGCCGAAATCAAGCTGGACGAACGATTCACCGACCTGTACCGCGACATCTGGGCCTGCCTGCGCGGCGAAGTGGAGAAGAGCTATGCACGCCAAGACTGACAAATTCATCCAGCTGGCCCTGGTGGTCGCCGTGTTCGGCGGCTGGGAAGGCGGCATCGCGCTGGGCGTGATCGATCCGTTCTTCTTCCCCGCGCCAACGGCGATCGTGCAGCAGGCCTGGACCTGGCTGTCCGATACCTCGTTCTACCAGCACGTCTACATCACCCTGACCGAAACCGCGCTGGGCTACATCATCGGCACCGGGCTGGGCGTGGCCGGCGGCGTGTGGCTGGGCCTGAGCCGCCGTTCGGCACGCATCCTGGACCCCTTCATCAAGGGCTTCAATGCGATTCCGCGCGTGGTGCTGGCGCCGATCTTCGTGTTGTGGCTGGGCCTGGGGCTGTGGTCGAAGGTGGCGCTGGCGGTCACGCTGGTGTTCTTCACCACCTTCTTCAACGCCATGCAGGGCGTGCGCGAAGTGAACCCGGTGGTGCTGGCCAATGCCCGCATCCTCGGCGCAGGCCGCAGCGACCTGCTGCGCCACGTGTACTTCCCGGCGGCGGCCAGCTGGATCCTGTCCTCGCTGCGCACCTCGGTCGGTTTCGCCGTGGTCGGCGCGATCATCGGCGAGTACCTCGGTGCCTCGGCAGGGCTGGGCTACCTGATCGCCCAGGCCGAAGGCAACTTCAATGCCGTGGGCGTGTTCGCCGGCATCATCATCCTGGCCGCCTTCGTGCTGGTCATCGACGCAATGCTGGATGTGGTCGAGAACAAGCTGATCACCTGGCGCCCGAACGCGCAGACGCAGGCCACCAGCTGAGCGCGGCCGCCTGAGCCCGCTTGCCGCGCCGCCGGGCTGATCCGGCGGCGCGCGCCTCCTTCCCCGATCTTCCCCCGCACCACCGCAACAGGCCAGCGCCCGGCCAGGGGGCCGGCTGGCCGGAGAGAGAGAGACCATGAACCATTCCACCGTGCTGCCGCCGGCAGCGCTGTCGGTCGCGCTTGGCCTGCTGTTGGCCAGTGGCCATGCCGGCGCCCAGTCCACTTCGCCACCGCCTGCGCCACTGAGCCAGGCCCAGCTCTCGCAACTGGTGCAGCAGCAGGCCGTGCAGATCCAGCAGCTGGAGGCGCGCCTGCGCGCTGTCGAGGGTGGGCAGGGCACTGCAGCCCAATCACCGGAAACGGCAACGCCCGCGGCTGCGCTGGAAACCCGGGTTGCCGCGCTGGAATCGGGCCAGTCCAAACAGCCCAAGGTGTCCTGGTCGAAGGGCGCGCCGGAGTTCAGCAGCGCCGACGGCAACGTCACCTTCCGGCCGCGCGGGCGCCTGTTTGTTGATGCCTCCAGCACCGACGGCTCCGCGGTGAACGACCGCAATCTGTCCGGCACCGAAATCCGTTCGGTGCGCCTGGGCGCCGAAGGGCGCTACGGCATTCTGGGCTGGGCCGTCGAAGGCGATTTCGCCGACAACGACGTGGCCTGGAAGTCGGTCTATGCCACTGTCGATCACCGCCTGTTCGGCCTGCCTGCCGATCTCACCGTCGGCAACCGCCTCAACGATCGCGGCATCGACGGCTCCAGCAGCACCTCCAACACACCCTTCCAGGACCGCAACGTGGTGGGCACCTTGATGCTGCCGCAGCGCGGGCTGTTCGGTGTCGGCCTTACCGAGCGCGTGTACGGCAAGGGCTGGCACGCCAGCCTTTCGGTGGCGGGCAATGACCTCAACAACGCCGGTACCGACAACGACAGCCAGACCTGGGCCACGCGCGTGCACTGGAACCCCATCGAGAGCTCCACCGCGACGGTGCATCTGGGCGCATGGGCCTTCCACGAGGAAATCGCCGCCGGCGCCAGCAGCGTGGTGCGCAGCTCGGCCATCGCCGGGCATTTCAACGACCTGGTCAAGATCACCCCGGGCACGCTGCTGGGCGCCGAGCGCAGCACCGGCTATGGCGCAGAGCTGGCGGGCTTCTTCGGCCCGGCCTGGGCGACCGGCGAATGGGGCACCCGCAACCTGCGCGGTGCCGATGCCAGCGGTCGCTACGACCTCGACCACCAGGCCTGGGCCGTCTCGGCCGGTTGGTTCCTGGCCGGCGCCACGCCGGCCTATTCGGGCAAGGCCGGCACCTGGGGCCGGGTGAAGGTGGCCGACCCGGTCACGCGCGGCGGCAGGGGCGCGTGGGAGCTGAAGGCACGCTATGAAGACGTGGATTACGCCGAACTGCCCAGCGGCGGTACCGGCCACGCGTGGACGCTGGGCACGAACTGGTACCTCAACGATTTCAGCCGCGTGATGTTCGAGGCCATCCGCTGGCAGACAAACAACCGCAGCGGCACCGGGCCAGGTAAGGACGAAGGCACCACCTTCAACACCCGCCTGCAGGTGGCGTTCTAGGCCAGCGCTGCGCCCGCGCCCCGATCAGAGCAGCAGCAACGCTCCGATCAGCGCGGGTGGCATCACCAGCGCGCCGACCCGAAGGAAGTCGAGCGCGCTGACATGCTCGCCTTCGCGGCGCAGCGCCACCAGCCACAGCATGGTGGCCAGCGAACCGGTCACCGACAGGTTCGGGCCCAGGTCCACGCCGATCAGCAATGCCGCACGCGTCTGCGCCGGCAGCTCGGCCATCTGCCCCAGTGAGCCGGCCGCCAGACCCACCGGCAGGTTGTTGGCCACGTTGCTGAGCAGTGCGGCTGCGGCGCCGGCCAGCCAGCCGGCCTGGTGCGGCGAGGTCTGCGCCAGCACCTGCAGGTTGCTGGCCGCTGTCTGGATGACACCGGTCTGCGACACCGCTTCAACCAGCACGAACAGGCCGGCCACCAGCGGCAGCACGCCCCACGACACGTGGCGCAACAGCGGCAGCGGGCTGTGGCGCTGGCGGATCGCCACCACCGCGACGCTCAGCGCGCCTGCACAGAAGGTGGCCAGGCCCAGCGGGCCGTTCATTGCCGAGGTCACCAGCAGCACGGTGCCGGTGAACAGCACGCCCAGCGCACTCAGCCGGCCACCCTCGGTAAGCGGGCGATGCTCGGGCGCGGCGGCCAGCGGCTGTGCGATCTCACGCCGATGCACCCAGCGCAGCACCAGATACGTGGCGCCGATCGCAGCCAATGAAGGCAGCGCGAACTGCGCCAGCCACTGCAGCAGCGAGGGCATGTGGTTGCCGTACACCACCAGGTTGGCCGGGTTGGAAATGGGCAGCACGAAGCTGGCCGCGTTGGCGATGAACGCACAAACAAACAGATAGGGCAGGGGGTTGGCGCGGGCCGCCTTGCATGCTGCATAGACAGCGGGCGTCAGCACCACCGCCGTGGCATCGTTGGACAGGAACACCGTTACTACCGTGCCCACCAGGAACACCAGATCGAACAGGCGCCGCCCCGAACCGCCGGCATGCCGCACCGCATACAGCGCCAGCCAGTCGAACAGGCCCTCGCGCCGCGCCAGCTCGGCCAGCACCATCATGCCGATCAGGAACAGATAGACGTCGCGCCCTTCGGCTACTGCATGCCAGGTCGTGCCGAGCGACACGGCGCCGAGCAGTGGAAGCAGCGCGGCTGCGCCCAGCGCCCACACGTATTCCGGAATGCGGAAGGGGCGGAACAGCAGGCCGACGGTGGCAACGGCCACGGCCGCCCAGATGATGATGGGGGAATAGGAAGCGAGCATGGAGTAAGTGGGGTCTCAGCTGCACCGGCACGTAGCCAACAGCAACGCGCGCGCTGCACCGCGGCAAGTGCGAGAAAGTCGGCATCATACCCGGTCGATGGTTCACGCCATTCACCGTGACGCGTCACGGTAATTGCGATTCCGGACTCCCGCAGCGCAAGGGATATTGCCGGCCGCTGGCCGGCAAGACGCCATGCGATGCCCGCCGCGAGTCGAATTTCCCCGCATCCTTTCTGCCCGTTGGATTCAGAGCAAATTCACTCGCAGTCCAGCGTAATCCGGCCACCCGCCACCTCTCTCGATCACCATCCTATGCAGACGTTCTCAGTGAACCAGCGGAGATCTTTCGGTGGCTGAATTCCTGCGGACAGGCGCACTCCTGGCATCACTGCTACTGATCTCGGGCGCGGCAATATCCTCGACGCCTCCTCGTATCGCAATCTATCGTGGCGACGCCGGATGCGATGACTGCTCAGAGACCGTTCGACGTTCGATCGAAGCATCGGGAAGGTACCAGGTGGAGTACGTCGGGCCGGATGAGCCGCTGGACGTTACCCCTGAAAACCTGAAGCGCTTCGACCTCTACATCCAGCCTGGTGGAGGCCAGAACATCCCAGCGGCGCTTCGAGCCTTAGGTGGGCAGCGTTCCAACGCCATCAGGGAGTACGTAGATCAAGGCGGTCACTACCTTGGCTTATGTATGGGCGCGTACTTGGCGGACGCGAACAATCTCGGCTTGATTGACGAGGACCTGGACAGTGCCGTCGGCCGTCCCGGCTTCCCGGTGCATTCGATTGACGACGCTGCCGTTGCCGTGGAGTGGCTTGGGCATCAGGATCAGATGTTCTTCCAGGACGGGCCCTATTTCCCTGCATCCCCCTCAGCTGGGTTCAAGGCGCTTGGGCACTATGAAAATGGCGACATAAGCGCCGCCTCGTATCGCTACGGTTCGGGAAAAGTTGTTCTGACTGGCCCGCACCCGGAGGCAGGCCGGGCGTGGTTTGAGCAATCCGAAATCCCAGTGCGCCGAATGCCAAAGTCTGACGTGATGGGGAGCGTTCTAGCCGATGCTCTGGCGCGATAGCTTTCGTTACTCACAGCGCTCCTCCTCAGGCACGCCGCCAGCGACCATCAGCAATAATCGATCCTGCACGGTTGGCTCCTGCACGCCCGCCAGGAACTGCTCCAGATAGCTCAATGGGTGCAGTGGCCACTGCAGCGTGGCCTGCAGGTAGAAGATCGCAGGCGCCCGTCGCCCGGCCCCAAGTGGCAGCCTGATCAACAGCAGAGGGTGCTGCCTCTCTACGTACAGAACCGGCACACCCCTGCACTCGATGTGGAAGGACGCTGCTGCGTTCGGCCCATCCAGGAACTCGAAACCGTCCCGTGCTCGCGCCTCTGCGAATCGGAGTGCGTGGCGGCGCAGCATCGAGAACACCTCATCGGATACGCCCCGGTACGCGAGGATCTCTGGCTCTTCAGGCTCTGGCCAATGAATCAGCGCTGCAACGACCAGCGCCAGAAGAAGCACCCACATCACCCCGTGGTGCACCTTCACCAGCGGAGTGCGCACAACCAGCGTGCACTTCACCAGGGGAATCCTTCAGCCTTCAGGCTGCAGCCGTTCGCTTGCGTGGGCCGCGAGCCCCATGCCGGCCATGATCAGCCCTTCCATCACCCGGTCGCCGACGTACTGGTCCGGCTCGCCGTTCTGGCGGGTGCGTTCGGCGGCGAGCAGCACTTCCAGCACAACTCGTAGGCCCGTCAGCGAGCAGTCGACATCAGCCAGTGCCATCTGCCGGCCACGCAGTTGATGCCGCTCTGGCCAAGGCTGGCCGTTGGCGGCGACGCCAGAGCCAATGCTGTGCAGCAGCGCGATAAGGGTATTGGGATCCACGGCAGGCCCGGCCGAGGGCGCCTCGTGGATGGGCTGTGGGGCAGGGGAGTAGGGCGTGGTCATGGCAGGGCTCCTTGCGTGCAGGCAGAAGCCGCCACCGATAAAGGTGGCGGACGATGCGTGGTTCGAAATCCGGAACACGACTAAGCCCGGGCGGGCACGAGGCCCCCACGCACCGCCCGCCATAGCCGGCAGACGGATTGCCAGCCGGCACCACGCGGGGTGATGCCGGCTGACAAGCGTAAACAACAGTCGTGTTACCGGGATTTCGAGCCCCGACCACCGGTTCTCGGTGGCGCGGCTAGGATTACGCCCGGTTGCACGAGTTGCCAATACAGTAAGGGCAATGCCGTCACCGTTTTCGACGTTTTCAGAATCGTTGCATAGCAGGGAAGGGTGGGAGACGCTTGGCCTGCAGGGGCTGTCGGCAGTTTCGACTAGGCAGGTGCTTTCTTGCCGCGGCGCCAATAGCGGGAGCAATGGCAGGGCATATGCGTCATGCTGGTGACCGAGCTGAGATCGTCAATGCCCCTGCGAGGCCAAGCTTTGCGATGAGTTGCGGGCCAGGCATGGCTTGGATAGAGTTCTTCTAGCCCCACTAACTGGGCTGAAGAGCGTTCGACGGCAGGGACGGGCACAAAGCAGCCCGTTACGCGCCGAACCTATCGCCAGCATTGACAGCAAAGGAGGCAGTCATGCGCGACAAAATAATATCGGCAATCGAAGGGCGTCGCTTAATTGCATTCACATATGATGGCATCGCGCGCGAGGCGCGACCGTGTGCCATTGGCATCTCACGAGCGGGTAACGAAGTCATGCGTTGTTATCAAGTTCGGGGCGGCCACGTTACGCCCGGTCATGAATGGGACTTCTGCGACCTCTCCAAGATCCGCGATCTAGTGATCACTGAAGAGATCTTCCATGGAGAGCTTCCGGGCTATCGCAGGGGTGATCGTGGCATGACTCAAATATTCGCGCAGCTCTAGGGCGTCTCACCTTCGCAGATGCTCGGGAGGGGGCGAGCCGCCGCCCTCTCCCTTGCCCGGATCGATAGACCTAACCAGAATTCGCCACTCCGCTCGTCTTCTTCAACCATCCTCATTGATTTGATCAGGCTCGCTGCCAGGTGAGCCTTTGGTCTGCAGCTCCGCAAACTTGGCTGCCATCGTCGGGTTTCCTCGAGTGAGCTTTTTGATTGTCACATCTTGTGCCTTATCATTTGCGAGGCGAAGGTTCCGATCCGTTCCTAGTAAAGCATCCTTCGTCTTCTGAAGGTGATCAATCGACTTATCAATCTCCTCAATTGCCGCTTTGAAGCGTCGGGAGGCGAGATCGTAGTTCTTCGCAAAAGCGGACTTGAAGCCCTCAAGCCCGGCTTCGAAATTTGTGATGTCAATATTCTGCGCTTTAACCAGCGCAAGCTCTGACTTGTACTTTAGCGAGTTCATCGCTGCATTTCGAAGCAGCGTAATGATCGGAAGAAAGAATTGCGGCCGGACCACATACATCTTCGGATACCGATGAAATACGTCGACAATTCCGGTATTGTAAAGCTCACTGTCCGGCTCGAGGAGGGATACCAATATCGCGTACTCACACCCCTTCTCATTACGATCCTTGTCGAGCTCTTTTAGAAAGTCCTCATTCTTGCTCTTCGTGGCGGTATGGTCATTCTCATTCTTCATTTCGAACATGATCGATACGATTTCAGTCCCTGAATCGTCTGAGTCGCGAAAAATATAGTCGCCCTTGCTTCCGCTCCGGGCATCATTGTCTTTCTCGAAGTACGCCATAGGGAATGCTGTTGACCGAATACGGTTGAACTCGGTTTCGCAGTGCTGCTCTAGGGTTTCGCCGACCATCTTTGTTGACAAACGCACCTTCATGTCTCTGAGGCGCTCGATCATGTCATCCCGATCTTTAATCTGCGTCTCGTACCTGTCTTTGAGCGATTTTTCGGAAATCTGTTGCTGAAGCTCCGCTCGCTCTAGACCACTCTTCAGTTCGTCGCGCTCCTTTTCAACGCCACTGACGGCCTGAGTAATCGCCAGCCTCTGAGCAAGCTCGATCGCATCGAGTTTAGCCGTCAGCCTCTGTATTTCTGCATCTTTTGTTGACGCAGTCTTATGCAGTTCGCTTGACAGCTTCGCCTCGGCCAGCGCAGATGCGGCTTGCCCGTCTTGTTTTACCCGCGCCAGCTCATTGACTAACTCGTCGCGCTCTTTCTGCACCGCACCAAGGGCCTCGGAAACTGCAAGCTTCTTCGTAACCTCACCTGCATCCAGGCGGGCCTTCAAGTGTTGGATTTCAGCATCCCTAGCTGCTGCAGCACCCTGCAACTCACTGGCAGCCTTTGCTCGGGCAAGCTCAACGGCGTTCCGCTTGTCATGTTCAGCCAGCTCGAGTCGCTCACGAAGCTGCTTCTCAAACTCGCCGTCGCGGACTTGCTTCAAGATGTCAGCGTATCCCGCCTCGTCAATCTTGAATGCCTTTCCACAGTGCGGACAGATGATTTCGTGCATGATTACTTGCCCTCCGCTTTGGTCAAAATATGATTGAATGTTCCCGGGGCGGTATCGTGTTGAGTAGAGCAGGGTAGTGATGCAGGGCTGTTCAAAGTCGGGATATTCGCGACTTGACGCAAGGCATCAGCAGGGATCGTTGGAGCCATCCCGTCAGCCGCCTTCAATTCTCTGGAGCCTTCGTCCATAAATGCAGCGCTCATCCCGGCCCAGCGGCCGAATCCACCTATTTGACGGAATGCTCCCGCTGGCTGCAGAAACGGACATCTTGTAGGTCCGCCGCACTGAATGCGGGCTCTTGTCTCTCGCGTTCCATGTTTCCCCCAGGGCGTCCTTCGCGCATTGTAGCCGGGGCACAGGGGGGGGCGCCTCGGCGGAATCGCCTCCATTGAATCGATACTCTCTCAGACCCGGCGGGCCGTCCTGCCTGCAAAACCGAACCCCGACTCAGGATGGCGGGCACACCTCCAATTAGAACGACCTCGTTAAACGTCCTCGCGAAGCACACTTACCAGCGTCCTCAGCCTATTGCCCGCCTCTGCGAGGTGCCTGCCCGCGTCAACCAGAGGCTCAAGCGGCTCCAGGTCGGCGGGGTCGAAGCTGTCAGGGTCGGACTCGTAGTGAGCGATGGTCGACTGTGCAACGTCCTCAAACTGCATGAGACGAAGCTCAAGCGCACTGAGAGCGTTCAAGGATGCGTCGTCGAGCAAGCTGCGTTCCAAGCCAGCCAAATCGTGGCGGCTGAGCGACTTCCGGATCACATGGAGCATTACCTTCATCAGCTCGAAGGTGGGCTCATCATCACCATCCGGCATGACGAAGTCCTCCATCCTGCTTCCAATCACGCCCGCGGTATTGGCCACTGCCAGAATTAACGCAAGTCTAGCGTTTTTAGCCATCTTCTCTTTGAGCTCTTGTCGCGCCATCTCGTCACGCCGATGCTGGTTGGCTTCGAAGGCGAACCAGCACGCACCGATCCCAACCATTCCCGTACAAATCGCGGCCACCCAATCAGCCGTACTGCCGGTGTCAGCTGCCAAGTCAACGCCTCTCGGCACTCCGAATGCCCACCAACTGGCGATAGCTCCAGCCGCAAACACCCCAATCGTCCACAGTACAACCCCAAGCGTACTGATCGTGTGGTTTACGATGCTTTTCATGCCCCCCCCCCCTGCGGCGCCCCTGTCGTCCGGAGGATTCTCACATGACCGAGCCCCCTCTTGCCCTTGTTGTGGCCGTTGCGTACATCTTGGCACTGATGCTCCTGCTGGCGATTCTGATTGTTTCGGTCGCTCCGATCAGTCTTCTGATTCAGTTCGTATGGGTCGAGACTCGCCAGAGGTGGACCGAGCGTTGCCCGAAGAGCGGGGAGGGCAATCATGGCTGCTAAGGTCAAACCCCGCATCTACGAGCCGGGGCGCTCGATTTCTCCGCTCGAAGCAGAGACTCGCTGCCATATCCCTCGCGGCCACTGGGCCTTGCGGCCCTGGGTGCGATTGCCCTTATAGTCCACCCATGAGCCGACTGTTCGATATTCGCTACTGAGTTGCCCAATGGTTGGATCGAGCTTTTCGGCGTCATAGCCAAGGTTAAAGCCAGAACGTAAGATCAGTTTAAGGGGGGAAGAAGTGATGCTCACAAGGATTGCGGCAGGATTGCTGCTAAGTGCAGTTGCTGGCTCGGTTGCCGCCCAGCAGCAGATTTACAAGTGCGTTACCAAGGCCGGGACTGAGTATCAGTCGATGCCATGCGCCGATGGTGCACCTGCAAAGACGTGGGACGTTGAAGTCGCGCCCAGGTCAGATGCAGTCACTGCCAATGAGCAACGCATAGACGCCATGCGGCAGCAGAATGCGGCGGCCATCCAATTCCAGCCGCCTCAGCAGGTCTATCGCCGCAACAGCCGCAACAACGGCGGCGCCCAGCTTCACCACATTTCGCAGTACCGCGACCCCGGTGCGTGCGAAGTGGCTAAGGCCGAGCGTGCGCGAGCCTACGAGGCGGCAGGCATGAGGCGGTCCTTCGAAATTAGCCGCCGCATGGATGACAAAGTTTGGGCCGCGTGCAAGTAGTCCTTCAACGAGTGGAGTATTGAAATGGAGAGCGCGTACGAGCTCATACGCCAGGCGCAAGAGACCATCGGCCAAGTGATTTCGAGCATCTTGGAGAAGGACTATCTTTCAGCGATCGCCACGGTCGCGGCGTCTTTCTTTGGTGCCATGTTCGCATTTCGGCTCCAGCAAAAGGAGAAGGATAGGGACAGGCGGCAGCAGGAGATTGCACAAGCAGGCGCCGCGCTTCAGTGCCTATTCCGAATGATGGATATCGTTGGTGGCTACAAGGCAAGCTACGTAGATCCGATTCGTGATCGGCGGCCTGCCGCCGGAATAATGCTGGCGCCGAGCCTTCCAGAGGATGTGGATCGAGAGAGATTCAACTTCGACGGCCTCAGCTTTCTTTCCGACAAAGAGGGCCAACAGACAGTCGCTGACTTATGGCTAGAGGAGCGACGCTTCCATAACCTTATGAAGGCAATCGACCGCCGCTCCAGGGTTCATCTGGAGCAATACCAGCCGGCAGCTGAAGCTAAGGCTCTTCACGAGCGACCGGGAATTACCTTCGGGGAATTGCGTAACGAAGTCGGACCGCGCGTGGTTGATGAGCTTGTACGAACTACGGAGTTCATCATTAAAGATGTAGACGACACGCTTGCATCATTGCAAAGGGCCAAGTCCCAATTTCATGCCGTTCTGCGGAAGCGATTCCCCAATCAGAAATTTGTCGATTTTGAGCTGATCAGCATTGCCGGGGAGCAAGATTCAAGCGCTGTTCTTCACGCGCCTGACGTCGAAACTAGCACTAGGGAAAGTGGCCCCGGCCCAAGGGCTGGTTAGATCTATGCGGTCATGGGGATCGATCTTGCTCATGCTGCAATCTCATCCTTGTCCGGGGAGCCGACAGGGAGGCAAGTGGCGGGCCCGAGCCGCAGGCATTGCCATGCAGAGCCGACGAACCCAGTCACGACGGATGTTGCATTTCGCATAATGTATATTATGTTCATAGCAGCGAGGCATCCGGTCCGTCATCCACCCAGCCACTCCAGGACACCCCCAGCATCACCGCAGCTTCTATCCCCAGCCATCCCAGCCACCCAGCTGCTGCACACCTCGGTCTCCGGCAGCATCCAGACTCACCACAACTCGTCCTTACAGCGCACGCCGACCACCGGTCGCACGCTCACCCCCAATCAACCAAGCATGCATCACCGGGCGAACGTTGAATTCTGAGAGTCATCCAAGCCCTCAGCCCTGCAGAATTCACCGCCCAGCAATCCAGTCACCGTGACGCGTCACGTTAATTGACTCCCTAAGACCCATCAGCCGCTTCGGCTTTGAGCGTCCCGTACTCAGCGCCACCCTCAATGCTGGCGTCCTGCCAGCGCCGCGCATTGTCAGCATCCGCTTCACACGCAACCCGCGCACTCCTGCGGACGCAACTCAGAAGCCGGCAGACGCATCAGGCTACTGCACCACACGCACCCCGTGCCATTGCCGACACAACAGTCCAACTTCTGCCAACCACGCTCTAAGAAAAGTCTCAAAAATCGAACGTTTTCGATGCTCGACGCGACAGCAGCGCCAGAATGAGCGCCACGCCACTCGGCGCTGACAACACTCCTGCGCATGAACGGATTCCCTGCACCGCGCCGGCTTCGCCTGGCCCTGCTTGATGACCATGACGTCGTCCGCCGTGGCACGGCCTTTCATCTCGGCAGTGACAGTCGCTTCGAGATCGTCGCCAGCCACAGTGACAGCCAGGCCTTCGTGCTGGGCCTGCAGCAGTGCCACGCGGATGTGGCCATCATCGACATCACCCTGGCGCCCGGCGATATCAGCGGCGCCGAGCTCGTCCAGCATCTGCGCCAGGCGCTGCCGCAGGTAACGCTGCTTGGCTTCGCGGGGCAGAACTCGGTAGCGATCATCAATCACCTGCTGGATGCCGGACTCAGTGGCTTTGTCGGCAAATCCGAGCCTTTGGCCGAACTTTCCGACGCGGTCGTGCGCGTCGCGCAAGGGCTTTGCCGGATACCGCCGACGTGCAAGCTGCTGACACCCTGCGATGCGCTGAGCCGGAACGAGCGCGAGGTCATCCGGCTGGTCCTGGATGGGCTGACCGTTTCCGAGATTGCCTTGCACCGGCACCGCAGCGTCAAGACCGTCAGCACGCAGAAGATTGCAGCCCTGCGCAAGCTGGGCCTGCGCAATGATGCGGAGATCTTCGCGATGCGCCAGCAGTTGGAGGCACTGTGACTGCGCTGTTCAAGCGCGCACGCAGGTTCATGCTGCTGGCGCTGTTTACCCTGCTTCCCTGCACGTCCGCAGGCGATGTCCAGCACGGAGTATGGGCGCCTGGACGCGAGGTCCGGGTGGCCGCGGGCCCCACACTGCATCCCGCCCCCGAAGATGCGACCGACCCCGAGGTGCTGCAGACGCTGGCGCATGGCTATGCTGCGCTCGTCGCCCGCCATTCCGGCCTGGCCTTCGTCGAAGTCCCGTTTCCCAGCACCCTCGCAGCGATGGCAGCCGTCTGTGACGGCCGGGCGGACCTTGTACTGGTGCAGGGCGATGGCGATGGCGCGCGCCTGCCCTGCCCCAGCCTGGCGCCCTCGCGCAGCTTTCATGGTGGCGCGAGCGTGCTGGCTGGCCGCATTGGTGAGCGCTTGCCGCGCCGGGTTGCCGATGTCGGCACGCTGCGGATCGCAGCCGTTGAAGGCGGCCCCTATCCAGCGTGGCTGGCCGAACACCACCCTGCAGTAACCGTCCTGCCCCAGCCCAGCATGCGCTCGGCATTGGCGGCAGTGGATGCCGGCATCGCCGACGTGGCGATCGGCCTGGAATCCACTGCACGCGCGATGACGCGACGGCACTTCTCCCACAGCCTGCGCCTGCAGGTGCTTGATGCCAGTTTTCCAACCCAGCTGCACCTGCTTGCCAGGCGCGAAGACCAGAAGCTGCTTGAGCGCATCGAGGCGGCACTGGACGACATCACCATCGAAGAACATGCCCAGCTGCTGCAGCGCTGGGCCCAGCAGGCGCTGCCGGCCGCGTTCGCGCAGACGCTGCGGTACCAGTTCAGTGCCGCCACACTCTGGCTGTTGCCTGCGGTCGCTGTTCTGCTGACGCTTCCATTGCTGGCCACACGCAGACTACGCCTGCAGCAGGGGCTTGATCAGAAGCAGATCCAGATGGCCGGCATGCTCAGCCATGAGGTGCGCAATTCGGCCCAGGCGGTCATGGCGTCAATCGATCTGCTGGGCCAGGCACCATTGCCGGCTGGCCAGCGCGAGCTGGTGGCCGCCGCTGCAAATGCGGGCCGGGCACTGCGCGGACTGCTCAATCGCACAGTGGATTTTTCCCTTCTGGCCAGCGGCACTTTCCGGCCGAAGCTGCTGCCCTGCGACGCTCATGCGGTATGCGCGCAGGCGCTGCAGGCCATTGCACCCGAGGCGCAGAAGAAAGCGCTGCGCCTGCAGCTGTCCGCGCCCCAGGCGCCATTTCCACTGCTGGCAACGGACCCGGACTGCCTGCGGCAACTGCTCGACAACCTGCTCGGCAACGCCGTCAAGTTCACCGACGTAGGCGGCGTTGAACTGCGCCTGCAGCTGGATACGCCGGCAAAGCCCGCATCACTGCTGATCGAGGTCATCGATAGCGGCATCGGCATCGCGCCAGCGCAGATGAAAGGGCTGTTCGCCCCCTTCCAGCAGGCCGACGCGGGCAGGCAGCGCGGCGGCAGCGGGCTGGGCCTGTCGATCTGTCGCACGCTGGCCGAAGCGATGGGCGGCACTCTGGATGTTCATAGCGTGCATGGCCGTGGCAGTCGTTTCATTCTTCGCCTACCCGTGCAGCGGGTGCGGGAGGATCCGCCGATCCCCGCAGCCGCACCCACCCTGCCCCAGCTGACCGGTACGCGCATCCTGCTGGTCGAGGACCACGCACTGAACCGCCGGGTTATTGCAGCCCAGCTGCGCTGTTGGGGCGCGACGGTGCAGGAAGCTGCCAATGCCGACGAGGCATTGGCCCTGCAGAGGGAAGCGCCCTGCCCGCTGGTGATGCTCGACATCGGCCTGCCGGGAATGGATGGCTATGCGCTGGCCCGGCAATTGCGGCTGTGTGAGACGGAAGGAGCACCTCGCACTTGCCTGCTTGCGCTCTCCGCCTTCACCGGTGTCGACCACGCGCTGCGCTGCCAGGCGGCCGGCATCGACGCGGTGCTGGTCAAGCCGCTGCAGGTCGATGCGCTGCTGGAAGTGCTGGATCAGCTTGTGGCGGCCAGCACCAGCGCGGGTGGTGCCGACGAACTGGTGGTCGCCTACGAAGACGATATCGATCGTGAAGTGCAATGCCTGCTGGAGGTGATCGATCAATGCGATGCCGCTCGACTGCGCCATCACGCGCATCGACTGCAAGGCGTGTTGCAGATGCTCGGCGAGGGCGGCATGGCGGCGCTTGCCGGTGAGCTCTGGGAGTTGGGCGACTGCGTGCCACCCAGGTGGGACGATGCGCGCCAGGCACTGGCAGAGATGCAAAGCTGGCGTGGCTCCCGGAGTACGGAAGCCACGCCGGCGGCCTGAATCAGGCGGCGTTACGGCCCGCCTGGCGGCGGGTCAGGTCGTTGAAGCGACCCAGCGACATCAGGTGCTGGTGAATCAGCGCCAGCCAGCCATTGCGATGCCATTCGACGACGGTCGCGTCCGGCAGTGCAATGAACTTCTCCACGTCGACCACGAAGAAGCCGTTGAGGTTGAACTCGCGGCCATCGGGCAGGCGCACGGTGGCGTTGCGCTCGACCAGCAGGCCGTTGTCGACCAGCGCCTTGGAGAACGCCTGGGTCTGTTCGTGCTCGCGGGTGAACTGGCCGCAGAACTCGAGTGCCTGCTGCACCATGTCGGTGGCCTTGCCATCGACGAACAGCGGCTGACCTTCTTCGCCGCCACGGACGATGCGCGGGCTCTCTTCGTCGATGCCGAGCAGGAAGTCATTGTCCGCGCCGGTGTCGATGAAGATGAAGGGATGGCGGCGCAGGTAGGCCGGGATGTAGGTCTCGTCGTCCCACAGGCCATCGGTGATGAACAGGTTGTCGGTGGTCACACCCACGGCGGCCATCGGCACCGCGCTCGGGCCTGCGAACAGGATCGGGAAGTGGTGCAGCGCCAGCGAGAATTCGCCCAGCACCAGCGGGATCGAGTTGCTGCTGGCAGCGAACTCGAGCTTGCCCGGCAGGATGCGCAGATCGGCGTGCAGATCCGCCTGCAGCGGCACCGGACGGGTGTAGAACAGGGGCGCGCTGCTCGGCGCAGCTTCGGTGGTGGTGTCGCTGGTGGTGGTCATCGTGGAAACCATGTCGATCATGCGCGCCTGCCATCCCGGGCGCGCCAGCGGGAACAACCTGAATCCCGCATTATCAACAAGGCAGGTGACAACGGCCACCCCGCAGCCGACTTATTTCAGCTGCAACGGGTAACGCTGCCACAGAACGTGGACCAGGAAGCCGGCCAACTCGGTGTCGCGCGCACTGACTGCTGCGCGGATCTTGTCCAGCAGGACCATGTCGCTGCAGTGCCGCACGTCGGCGTGGTTGGCCTGCCCTGCGCGGCGCGCCCGATAGCGTGCAGCCCGCTGCGCGTCGCTCATTGCGTACCCGAACTTGGGCGGCCGACCGCGTTTGCGCGGCAGGGGCAGCTCCAGGGTTCCGGGATCATTGTCATCACGCATGGGCAGGGTGCGGGCGGCGGCAAGCAACGGGGGGTGCGCAATTTATCGTGAGGCATCACTTTAATCCAGCTTTTTCTGCAGTTTTGTTGCAATGCAGTGCAGGTGCGTGGCGCACGGATGGCACCCATCCACGCATGGCGTGGATCTACTTCCATGGGTAGATCCACGCCATGCGTGGATAAGCCCCCGCCAATACGCAAAAAGGGGAGCCCGCGAACGGGCTCCCCTGCTCCTTCCTTACGACGCGCGCACCGGCTCGTAGCCGTGCAGATGCGATTCGCTGCTGGCCCGTCCCTGGCTCAGCGAACGCAGCGAGGTCGTGTAACCGACCAGCTGTGCCAGCGGCGCGAACCCGCTCACTTCGGCGCGACCGTCCTGGTCGTCGATGCGGGCCACGCGGCCATGGCGACGATTCAGATCGCCCACCACGTCACCCACCGAGGCGGACGGCGAATGCACCGTCACCGCCATCACCGGTTCCAGCAGCTGCGTGCCGCTGGCCGCCAGCGCGGCCTTGATGCCCTCGCTGCCTGCCCGGTGGAACGCCATCTCCGACGAATCCTTCGCGTGGGTCTGGCCATCCACCAGGCTGACCTCGATGCCGACCACCGGATGGCCCTGGGGGCCTTCCGACAGCGCGGCACGAACGCCCTTCTCCACCGCAGCGATGAAGTTGCGCGGCACCACGCCACCAACGATGCGGTCATTGAACACGACCTCGCCGTCGTCGCGCGGCGCCACGTCCAGCACCACGTGCGCGAACTGGCCCTGGCCACCGGTCTGCTTGACCAGCCGGCCAACCACACCTTCAACGGCACGCTGCGGCGTCTCCTGGTACGCGACGCGCGGCGCACCAATGCCGATGTCCAGCTTCCATTCGCTGCGCAGGCGTTCGACCATCACTTCCAGGTGCAGCTCGCCCATGCCCCAGGCCAGGGTTTCACCGGTGTCGCCATCGGTTTCCACCCGGAACGAGGGATCTTCCTGGGCCAGACTGGCCAGGCCCTGCGCCAATCGGATCAGGTCGGCCGCACGCGCCGGCTCCAGCCGCCACGCCAGCACCGGGGCCTGCGCCTGGATGCTCTCCAGACGCAACGGCTGCCCTCGCCCGCTCAGCGTTTCACCGCTGACCGCATCCTTCCAGCCCAGCACCGCCACGATGTCGCCGGCCACGGCCTGCGCGATGTCCTGGGTCTGGTCGGCCTGCACGCGCACCAGCCGGCTGATGCGGCGCCCTTGCGGGTGCTGCGAGCTGGCCACGTTGTCGCCCACCTTCAAGGTGCCCGAGTACAGCCGCACGAAGCTCAGTGCGCCGTGCTGCTGGTGGGTGATCTTGAACAGCAGGCCCGCCAACGGGCCGTCCGGGTCCGGCCGCAGCAGGACGTCCCCGCCCTCGCCTTCGGCCGTAACCGCAGGACGATCCAGCGGCGACGGCAGGTAATCGACCACCGCATCCAGCAGTGTTTCGATGCCCTTGTCCTTGAACGCGGCACCGGCCAGCACCGGCACGCCGGCGCCAGACAGCGTCGCGCGACGGATCGCTGCGCGCAGCATCGCCGCGTCGATGTCACGGCCTTCCAGCCACGCCGTTGCCAGCACATCGTCATGGTCGGCCACGGCCTCGACCAGCGCATTGCGCTGCGGTTGCCACTGCGCGCGCTCGGCCTCGCTCCATGCCGTCACTGTCGCCGCGCCACCGTCCTGCCAGTGCAGCACGCGGCCATCGACCAGGTCGACCCAGCCATGGAAGTCACCTTCACTGCCCAACGGTACGCCCAGCGCCCAAGGGCGCGCCCGCAGCTTGTCCTGCAGCTGCTCCAGCACGCGCTCGAACGACGCGCCGATGCGATCCATCTTGTTGACGAACGCAATCAACGGCACGCCATGCCGGCGCGCCTGGCGCCACACGGTTTCCGACTGCGGCTGCACGCCGTCCACGGCCGAGAACACGGCCACGGCACCGTCGAGCACGCGCAGCGAGCGCTCGACTTCGATGGCGAAGTCGATGTGGCCGGGGGTGTCGATCAGGGTCAGCTGATGCAGCGGCAGATCGCGCGGCGCCCATTGCGCGTGTACGGCGGCGGCGCCGATGGTGATGCCACGCTCGCGCTCGATCGCCGAGAAGTCGGTGGTCGCGTTGCCGTCGTGCACTTCGCCGACGCGGTGGATCTCGCCGGTCTTCCACAGAAGGCGTTCGGTAAGGGTGGTTTTGCCAGCGTCGATGTGGGCAATGATGCCGAGGTTGCGAAGACGCGACAGAGTCTGGGTATTGGTGTTCATGAGGTGGGTTCCTGCTGGGCCAACTTCGGGGGGCCGCACACCCCGGTTGGCTACAGGGTGTGCGGCTGACGTTCGGTCTCGGCGATCTGGTGCATGGCACGTTCTCCTTGCGATGGAGCGGGTTGAGGGATGGAAGGCGGAAACGAAAAGAGCGCCCCGAAAGGGCGCTCTGTGGATGGTCCAGCGAAGGCCGCGATCAGCGGCCTCGTGGGGCTCCAGGCAGACACGCCCGTTCCGCGCTTGCGCGGGTCAGGGTGAAAAACTTCAGGAGCGGCATCCGGTTCATGCGGCGCATTCTAGACCTGTCTGTCTGGCGTGCAAGTGAATATTGCGCACATGAGTGGAACGATGCGGCGCATCGGGGTGGAAATATCTCAAGAACAATCACTCACAACCGTTGATACGCCGCGCCTCACCCACCGTCGCGGCGTGATCCCCCGTCACCGACACCCAGTCCTTCAGCGGGAAGGCGGCATTGATCTCGCCGCGACGGGGCGTGTCGTGGATCGTCACTTCGGTCCAGCTGCCCACCGCCCCCAGCTCACGCAGGCGGGCCGCCTGGTCATCTTCGGTACTGAAGGTGTCACCCGGCTTCGACGGCTTTGCGTTGTTCACCGTGGCGGTCTTCAGTGCGCGCACGCGCAGCGCACCATTGGGCATGCGCTGACTGATCACGTCGTAGCGTTCAACGCCGTAGGCCCACGACCGCTCGGCCTGGCGGCGGACTTCACTGCCGTCATCGGCAACTTCGATCTTGCCATCCACCAGTCCACCCACGGCAGCGATGCCGCCGTAGCCCGCCATCATTGCTTCGTAGCCGATCATCTGCCGCTTCTCCAGCGGCAGTTCGCTGGCCGCAGGCTTCATGCCCGGCAGCTTCAGATACGCCGACTTCTTGCAGAGCAGTAGCACGCTTTGATTGCCCCAGGCCATCAGCATCGCGCCACCGGTGTAGTAATGCGTGGTGAACAGATCGGAGGCGGCGCCGGCACCCTTCGCATGACGGATTTCGATCGAGGTCGCCTGGTCAGCCACCTTGTCCAGCACAACCGTGCGGACGGGAGCGGCGTGCGCCGTGCACGATGCAGCAATGATCGAAGCCAGCAGTGTCGCGCGCGGGAGGATGTATTTCATGGGGGTCATTCCGTTGAGAAAAACGAACCGCCAATGATACGTCGCGCTGCGCAAGGAAGCTTTACTGCATCAGGTCACGATCAACAACAATCAGTCAGCTGTACTTTCCCGGATTCTGAATGAAGTCCCAGCTTGCCTCTACTTGCTCCCTGACACGACGGCTCCTGTCCTGCGACAGCAACATATGTATTCGACAGGCTAGGCTTTCAGGCATATCCGCAAGATGACACGCTGCACGAAACCTCACTTGTGCGTCGCTGCTAGCGGCGAGTTCGAACCACAGGGATGCTGACGAGGGCTCCGCTCCATTCAACTTAAGAAGCCAACTACCCGCTGATTCCCAGGTCCCAGAGGCACCCTCGATCAATCCATGCCGAAGAGAATCAAGAACAGCCTCAGCTGGAAGCAAGCCATCTTTGTAATCGTGAATAGCATTGATGATGCTGACCAGCAGGCGCGCCTCAGCAGGGCTGGAGGCATGATGCATGGCCCACTTGATCTCGTGATCGCGTCCGAACGTGAACATATGGATTGCCGTTTCGATCAGCTCGCCATGCTGACATCGCCAATGCCCCTGGCTCAAGGAGGCTCTACCGATCCCACTGCTACCAATAAGCATCACACACACGAAAATGGTTGAAGATCGTTGGCTATCCCAGTGCTCACTCAGCCCAGCGTGGCAGAGCATCAGCGTGTGAAATTCATTGTGTACGGCTGAACGACGGGGCATTTGCGACACTTGGCGGCATCAGGCCACCACCACCAACGGCACACCGCGGCGCGGATGCTGCAGCACCACCACGTCCTGCTGGTAGACGCGCCGCAGGTTGGCCTCGGTCAGCACCTCCGAAGGCGTGCCGTCAGCGGCCACCCTGCCCTGTTCCAGCAGCACGATGCGATCGGAGTAGCCGGCTGCCAGGTTGAGGTCATGCAGCACCACGATCACGCACGCGCCCGCTTCGGCGCAGGCACGCACGCTGCGCAGGGTGCGCTCCTGATGGCGCAGATCCAGCGCAGCCGTAGGTTCGTCCAGCAGCAGCAACGGCGTGTCCTGTGCCAGCACGCGGGCGAAGGTGGTCCGCGCCGATTCACCGCCCGACAGCTGCTGCACTTCGCGCAGGCGCAGCACCTGCAGTTCGGCAGCATCGATCGCGCGTTCCACCTGCGCATCGTCCACCTGCGGGTCCGGCGGATGCGGCAGGCGCCCCATCGCCACGACTTCTTCCACGCTGAAGGCGAAGCGCACACCGTGTTCCTGCGGCATCACCGCACGTTCGCGTGCCAACGGCCCGGCCTTGTAGTCGCGCAGCGGGCACCCGTGCAGATGCACGTCGCCACCGTCGGCGCGCAGATCGCCGGCCGCCACACCCAGCAGGGTGGACTTGCCGGCGCCATTGGGCCCCACCAGCGCGGTCACCGTGCCCGGCTGGAACGCAAGGGTGATGCCATGCAGAATCTCGCGCTGTTGACGGCGCACCACCACGTCGCGCAATTGCAGAAAAGCGCTCATGCGACTGCCTTGCGGCGCTGCTGCAGCACCAGCCACAGGAAGAACGGCGCGCCCAGCGCGGCGGAGAACAGGCCCAGCGGGATCTCCGCCGGGGGATCCAGCGTGCGTGCAGCGGTGTCGGCCACCACGATCAGCAGCGCCCCCAGCAGGCCCGACAACGGCAGCAGCCAGCGATGGCCGGGGCCGACCAGCAGGCGCGCCACGTGCGGCACCACCAGGCCGACGAAACTGATCGAACCAGCGAATGCCACCGCAGAGCCCACCAACAGCGCACTGAACGCCACCAGCAGGCGCCGTGTACGCGCCACATCCAGCCCCAGGTGCTGCGCCTGTCGTTCGCCCAGCGCCAGCATGTCCAGCGGCGTGGCCAGGCGCTGCAGCGCGAATGCACCGATGGCAAACAGCGGCAACACCGCGACCACATCGGCCCAGTTGGCGCGCGCCAACGAGCCCATCTGCCAGAACACCAGCGATTGCAGCTCGCTTTCGTTGGCGATGTAGGTGAGGAAACCGATCAATGCCGAGCAGAATGCGGCCATCGCAATGCCCACCAGCAACAACGTGGCATTCCCGCTACCCTTGCCCGGCCGCGCCAACGCGTAGGTCAGCCCGATCGCGGCGGCACCGCCGCCGAACGCCGCCACCGGCACCAGCCAGCCGGCTGCACCCGCGGCACCGAGCACGATCGCCGCCACCGCGCCCAACGCAGCGCCCTGGCTGACACCGACGATGCCCGGATCGGCCAGCGGATTGCCGAACAGTCCCTGCAGGCTGGCGCCGGCCATCGCCAGCGCCGCGCCCACCATGGCCCCCAGCAGCGCACGCGGAATGCGCAGCTGCCACACCACGGCCAGGTCACGACTGCTGACCGATTGCGGATCGAGCAGACCCAGTTTTACCGCCAGCGCCTGCATCACTTCCAGAGGCGGCAGCCGCAGCGGGCCCACGGCGAACGACGCCAGCACCGCACCCAGCAGTGCGACCAGCGCAATCAACAACATCGTCCGCCCGCGACGGCGGCGTCGATCCGCAGGACTCATGCCTTCGGCAGCGCCGCCAGCGCCTTGGCCAACGCCTGCGCACCTGCACCAGAACCGATGCTGGCGTACTTCAGCTGCGCATCCGGCATCACCCAGACCCGGTTGGCCTGTCCGGCCGGGGTCTGCTTCAGCGTCGGGTAGGCCTTCCACAGGCCTTCGGCACCACCGAACAGCTGAAGGTCATGCTCGGTCACCAGGATCACTTCCGGTGCCGCCGCGACCACGCCTTCGTTGCTCAGCTGCGAATAGTTGGCCACGCCGGCCTCGGTGCCGATGTTGATGCCGCCGGCCAGCGCGATCAGCTTGGCCGATGCGCTGTCGGCACCGGCCACGGTCGGTGAACCGCCTGCACCCGTCGCCGACACATGGATCACCCGCGGCGCATGCCCCAGGCCCCTGCCGATCGCGGCCGCCTCATCCAGCTGGCGCTGCACCTGCGTGGCCAAGGTCTGCCCTGCATCGGCCACACCGAGCACGGCGGCAATCTTGCGCACCTTGTCCGGTGCCGGCTGCAGGTCATCGATCACCACTGCGGGCTCGCCCACTTCGCGCAGTTTCTTGGCCAGTTCGGTGTGGCGACGCAGGCTGTTGCCGATGAACAGCGAGCCCTGCAGGCTCAGCACGCCCTCCACGCCGGTGGTGCGGTTGAACAGGAACTGGTGCGGCGCGGCCAGGCCTGCCTGAGTCGTGGTGTTGGTCGGCGCGGCGAACACCTGCTTGCCCAGCCCCAGTGCTTCAATCACCGCGATGATGTCGTCACCGCCGGCAATGATCCGGCTGGTGTCATCCACTTCCACACCGGCGCCATCGTCGGACTGTACCTTGCTCGGCAGAACCACCTGCTGCCCCGGCAGGGTTGGCACGTCATTGCCCGCCACCCGCTGCCAGCCTGCGGGCAGCGCCCCGGCCTCGGCGGTGGCGGCAGTCGGCGCAGCTGCGTCGGGGTTGCCCGAAGACGGCGATGCCTTGTCGCCACAGGCGGCCAGCACCAGTGAAACGGCAAGCGGGAGCGCGCACAGGCGCAGGCGGGAAGCGATGTTCATGCAGGTTCTCCTTGCTGGCAGGGCGACGGGGTGCCGCCCTGCCCTGTGGCTTACGGCTGGCGCAGGCTGATCCGGGTGATGCGGTCACCCTTCGGATCCTCAGCGCCACGCGACTTGTTCACGGCGAAGACATTGCCCTTGCCATCGGCGCGGACGTGATTGGGGAAGGTGCCGCCATCGAGGTTGCCGACCACCTTGCCATCACGATCAACCGCGGTGACCGTGCCTGCGCCGCGATTGGTGACATAGGCCAGGCCGCTCTTCGCATCGAAGGCCACGTTCAGTGCGCCAGCGCCGACCGGCACGTCGTGCACGACCTTGCCGCTGGCCACGTCGACGATCAGCAGGTTGTCGGTGCCCTGCGAGGCCACGTAGAGGCGGTTGCGCTGGGCATCGAACGCCACGCCCGAGGCGCTGATCGAATTGCCCAGGTCGATGACCTTGTCGACCTTGCCGCTGGCCACATCGATCACCGCCGCTTCCGGCGTACCGATACTGACCGTGAACAGCTTGCCGCTGGGCTCATCCAGCACCAGGCTCATCGGCACGAACTTCTCGTCGTCCACGCCGGAGGCCAGGGGGATCGGCGCCAGCGGCTTCAGCGTCTTCGCATCAAACACCGACAGGTGGTCTTCGCCGCTGGCCGAGGCGAACACCTTGCCGTGCGTGCTGTCGACCACGACGTCGCGGGCATGCGGCACGGTGCCGACCGGGAACTGGTGGACCAGCGACAGATCCGCCTGGCGATAGACGGCCACCGTGTCCTGGCGGGTGTTGCTGACCCAGACGTTGCCGTTGGCATCATCCACGCCCACGCCGTACACCGCGAACACCGCACCGTTGGTGCTGCCCGGCACCTGCGCCGGGGTGATGGCCTTGGTCACCTTCAGCGACTTCGGGTCCAGCTTCAGCAGCTGCGACTGGGTGACCGGCGGGCGACCGACGGCCGAGGTCACGAACACTGCGTTGCTGGCGGCGCTGTAGGCCGACTGGTACAGGCCCGGCACCAGCTTGTTGGACTGGGTGGCGAACTGCGCCTGGCCCGACAGCGGCAACTGCGGCGACACGCGCAGCTTCAGCACGGTTGCGGCGGCCGGCTGGCTGGCGCGCACCACCACCGGGTGGGTGCCCGGCACCGCATCGGCCGGAATGGCCAGCTGGGTCTTGAAGTTGCCATCGGCATCGACCACCACCGGCTGGCTGTTGAGCACGGTATCGCCGCGCAGCAGGCTGACCTGCTGGCCCGGCACGAAGCCGCGGCCGGTGACATCGGCGGTGCTGCCGGGAACCACGTTCTCACCGCGTGAGACAACCTGGCCCTTGAAGGTGGCGCTGGCCGGCTGGTCGAACACCGGCTGTGCGGTGGCGGTCACTGCCAGCAGCAGGCCGGCGGCCAGGGAAGTGAGGCGGAAAGACGGACGGAACGACATGGAAGGCTCCTTGCACACGTAGGCCGCGCCTGGTGGCGCGGGATTCATCGGTTGCCTTGGCCGCTGCACATCGACAGTCCGCCTGGGTAGTGGGGTCGCACGGCACTGCCGTGCGGGGGATTCATTCGGCGGCGTTGTCACCACCGGTCGGTTGGCCGTCATCGGCGCTGCGGTCGGTCACGCCATACAGCTCATGCAGGGCCGCGTGGAAGGACGCAGGCAGCATCGGGCCATGGCCGAGGCCGGGAAACTCGCGGTACTGCACGCTCAGCCCCGGCACCTTGTCCAGGCGTTCGGCCAGCTGCATCGCCGCATCCGGGGTGGCGCCACCAATACGGCGCAGATGCGCGACCACGCGCGGATTGCTCATGTCACGCTTGCCGCGGTCGCCGACGCGCTCGGCACCGCCGAGCATCAGCCACACCTTCGCGGGCTGACCGTGTGCGTTCTGCACGAACTGCTGCTCGACGTCACCCAGCGGCGCGCCCTGGCTCCACCACAATGACGGGCTGGCGCTGAGGTAGTACTGGAAGGCGGCCGGACGGGTGTACAGGCTGCTGAGCACGAACAGGCCACCCAGCGAATGCCCCCACAGCGCCTGCTGCTGGGTGTCGATCTTTGCCCGGCGCTCGACTTCGGGCTTGATGCGGCGCTCGATCATGTCGAGGAAGGCAGCTGCGCCGCCGCCAACGGCCTGGGTCTTGCCGCTTTCATCATCGGCGCGATCGATCCAGGCGGTGTAGTCGCGGGTGCGCGCGGCCGAATCGATGCGCAGGTCGTTGTCGTAGCCGATCAGCACCAGTACCGGCGGCGCCTTGCGTGCGGCCAGCTCGGCCAGCAACGGCTGGTCCAGCACCATTGCCACGGCGTTGCCGTCCAGCGCGTACAGCACCGGCGCTGCGGTCGTCGAGGCCTTGGCCGGGATCGCGACATTCACCCGCCAGCGGCGCTGCTGGTCGGGGCTGTCGATCACGAAACGCTCGAAGCGGTAACTGGCCGCCGGCTCATCGAGCACGGTCTGGCCCATCTTCTGCAGCGGATTGCGTTGCTGCGCGTATGCGTACGGAGTAGCCAGGAGCAGGCCCATCATCAAGGCGGCCAGGCCGGACAGCAGCGGGCCACGGCGCGGAGGCAGGACGGAAGACTTCATCAGTAACGGCGAAAGCGGCACACGGCCACCGGTTCACAAGGGACCGCAGTCTACCTTAAACGCGAATGATTATCACATCGATCAAACGTCACGCTGTGTATCACGCGCGCGCCAGCGCTTGCGCCGGAAGTCCGTGTTCATCTACTTTTCCCGCCATCGGGGCGCAGGAATCGCCCCGCCCTCGCGGGCGCCTGCGTGGCCCCTGCCCATCAGCTCCACAACCGCCATGGGATCGGATCCCATGATTGTGAGAACACCTTGAAGCACAAAGCACTGATCGCACTCGTTGCCGGCCTCCTCGCTCCGCTGGCAGGCCACGCCGCGCCAAGCCTTGCCGGGCTGTATTCGGCCTATGAAGAGGCCGGCTATTCCTCCCTTGGGCTGGAAGAGCTCAACCAGACCGTGCAGTTCACGGCGGTGAGCCTGGGCGCCTCCAGCAACCTGCAGGGCGAGCCGGTCCTGGGAGCCGGCGACGAGGATGGCCAGGTGCTGGCCCGCCTGACCGCTTCCGATGACGAGCAGAACGCCAAGCTGGCAGCGATGGAGGAAGGCGTTTCCTTCACCGCCAGCTGCACGCTGCAGTTCAGCTCGGGATCGGACTACCTGGCGTTGGGCGACTGCGTACTGCAGTAATCGGTCCGGCAGCGCTGACAGCAGCGCGCAAACGACGAAGCCGGCTCAAAGCCGGCTTCGTTGTGTGAGGCGACGTTGGCGACATCAGGGGCCGGCGGGCACCGGGCCATAGGAATTGTCCTGCGGCGTACCCGGCAGCAGCGCGAACACCAGGATCACCAGGCCACCCATCGGCACCAGCGCCAGCAGGTACAGCCAGCCCGACTGGTTGCAGTCATGCAGGCGGCGCACGGTCACTGCGATAAGCGGCACGATCGTGGCCAGCCAGAGCAGACCTACCAGCGCCAGTGCCCCGATGGTGATCCCGGCCATCCAGCTGGAATCGGCCTGCAGGAAAACCGCAGCAACGAATGCCACCATCATCGAAATCGCGCCTACCGCGGTAGCCGCAAGCAACAGGAACAGCTGGAACATCCAGTACTCGCGGCGATTGGCGCGGCCTTCGAACTGGGCGTAGCGCTTCAACGGCAGAATCATTTCCTGCACGGCGTCGTTCCTTGAAAAAAGAGCCGCGCAGTCTGCCAAATGCACACGAGCGGGGCAATGTAGAGCCGAGCCATGCTCGGCTGCCTCACTGGGGAGGAGGCCTCCATACGACCCTTTTGATCTTCACAGTGGCATTTGCGTCAGCGCCATTTGACGAGCGCGGCAACACCACTACGCTCGGGCAAATGAAGAGCATCCTGATTGCCTTACTCCTGACGTCCGCACCGCCCTCAACAGAACCCGGCTACATAGAGCCCGGCTACATGATGGGCAGCCTCAAGGCAAACCCGCCTCCAATGCCTGGCGCGCTCAAAGCAATGGGTGCGCGATGGGAAATGGACTACAAAACGCTGCGTCGTGCCCTGTTAAAGGCTGGATGGGTCGCAACGCCACGCGAGTACTCTCACCCAACCGTCTACGGATTCCCCGAGGTCAATTGTGGCCAGGGTTGGCAGGCGGTCTGCTCGTCCGGCTATCGGAAGGGCAAGCAGGAAGTCTTTCTCTGGCTTCATCCCACAGGCACCAACCTGATACTGATCGGCGCAGGTTGACGTATCCGCCACTATGGGGGGGGTGTGCGTAAACGGTGGTCTCGGTCGTCAAAAGCAGTCGAGCATGGCTCGACTCTACAGAAGCGGAGCTCAGCGGCCCTTGGCCGCCCTCGCCGCCTCGCGCTCGGCGCGCAGCCGGTCCAGCTTTTCCTTCAGCTTGATCTCCAGCCCGCGCGGCACCGGGTTGTAATACACCCGTTCGCCCATCGCATCGGGGAAACCGGTCTGGTCCAGCGCTATGCCGCCCTCGGCGTCATGGTCGTACTGGTACTCGGCGCCGTAGCCCAGTTCCTTCATCAACTTGGTCGGTGCGTTGCGCAGGTGCAGCGGCACTTCTTCGGTGCCGCTGTCGCGCACATCGGCCTTGGCCTGGTTGAAGGCCGCATAGCCGGCATTCGACTTGGCGGTGCTGGCCAGGTACAGCACCAGCTGGGCGAAGGCGAGCTCGCCTTCCGGGCTGCCCAGCCGCTCGTAGATGTCCCATGCCTCCAGCGCCATGCTCTGCGCGCGGGGATCGGCCAGACCGATGTCTTCGATGGCCATGCGGGTCAGCCGGCGTGCCAGATACGACGGATCACAGCCGCCGTCGAGCATGCGCGTGAGCCAGTACAGTGCGGCATCGGGATTGGAACTGCGCACGGATTTGTGCAACGCCGAGATCTGGTCGTAGAACTGCTCACCGCCCTTGTCGAAACGGCGAGTACGGTCGGCCAGCACCTGGGTCAGGGTCTGCGGCGTGATACGCCCACCCTCCCCGCCCGCCAGCTCGGCGGCGATTTCCAGCAGGGTCAGTGCACGACGCACGTCACCATCAGCGGCAGTGGCGATTTCCAGCAGCAGCTCCGGTGCGACCTCGATGCGCTCCTCGCCCAGGCCGCGTTCGCGATCGCCCAATGCACGTTCCAGCGCTTCAACGATGTCGGTCGGCGAGACGCCTTCCAGCACGTGCACGCGGCAACGCGACAGCAGCGCGGAGTTCAACTCGAACGACGGGTTCTCGGTGGTGGCACCAACGAACAGGATGGTGCCGCGCTCGATGTGCGGCAGGAACGCATCCTGCTGCGCCTTGTTGAAGCGATGCACTTCGTCGACGAACAGCACCGTGCGACGGCCTTCGGCGAAGCGCTGCGCCGCCTCGGCCAGCACCTGGCGCACCTCCGGCAGGCCAGACAGCACCGCGGAAATGGCGCGGAATTCGGCGTCGGAGTATTCAGCCAGCAGCAACGCCAGCGTGGTCTTGCCGCAGCCGGGCGGCCCCCACAGAATCATCGAATGCACGCGCCCGGATTCAACGGCGCGGCGCAGCGCGCTTTCCGGCGCGAGCAGACGCTTCTGCCCGACCATTTCGTCCAGGGTTCGGGGGCGCATGCGCTCGGCCAGCGGGCGCATGTGTTCCCGATCGACACTCAGCAGATCGGGACCGGGGAATGAAGTGGAGCGATGTCTTGGCACGCGATCATTGTACCGCGAGAGCGTGCCAACCAAGGTTGGCACCTGCCAAGGGCGGTAGCGCCGGGCCGTGCCCGGCGGCCACGATCAGTTGCCGATGACGTCGGTGCCGGCCGGCGGGGTGAAGCGGAAGGTGTTGGCGGCGAAGCTGGGGTTGCGCTTCCAGCCGCTGAAGCTGATCACGGTGCGCTGACCCACGGCGTCGGTGATCTCCATCTTCGCCAGGCCCTGCGCGTTGAAGCCCAGTGCGGCGTACTGGAAGCTGGCTTCGGTATCGCGCTTCGGCGACAGCGACAGCCACTGCAGGCCGTCACGCTGTGCAGCCTCTTCACTGACGTCGTACTGCTGCTCCAGCAGCGCCGGGTTGATCAGCGCGGTCAGCGGGCTGTTCTGCTCTTCCTTGCCCTGCTCGCGCACGGTCGCCTGTTCCAGGTCCGGCTCGAACATCCAGACCTTCTTGCCGTCAGCCACGATCAGCTGCTCATGCGGGCGCACGTATTCCCAGCGGAACAGGCGCGGCGCCGACAAGGCGACGCGGCCGCTGGTGGATTCCTTGACCTTGCCGCGGCTGTCGAACACCTGCTGGCTGAACTGCCCATCCAGGCCCTTCAGGCCGGTGGTGAAGGTCTTCAGGTCATCACGGGCGCCGGCCCAGGCACTGCCGGCGGCGGCGCAGGCCACGGCCAGGGTGGTGGTGGCAAGGAAACGACGGAGGCGAAGGTTCATGCAGGAATCCTGTGGGCGCGCGGCCAGGAAAGTTGGGTGCCAGTGTGCCCGGCAAAAGATGAATGGGCGATCAGGACGCCATTATGACGCCCTGATCGCTGATCGGCGATTCAGCCGCCAGCGCCGGGCAGCTTGCCGTACAGCACCTGGCCACGGAAGCCCCGGCGCACCTCGCGGAACAGCGCGCGGAATGCGGCGTAGTCCTGAGGTTGGCACAGCGCCTCGGCGCCGCGCACCGCGTTCTGCTGCAGGCGGTGATGCACGGTCACTTCCTGCCCCTGCCGGCTCCAGTCGACCCGATACTCGCCGGCCGCATTGGCAAACCGCTGGCTGCCGGGAATCGCGATGATCGGGGCATTGGTCGGGAATTGCAGGCGATAGGTTTCCTCGCGCAGGCTGGCATTGCAGTAGAACGGCGTCTCGTTGTCCGGTGCCGAGGCACTGGCATACAGCCCACGCACCGATTCGCCACCCGGCGGATCGGGTACGGCCATACCGCCGGCCACGTCGAAGTCCACGTAGTCCTCGGCCTGAAACGCCATGCGATAACCGAACGGCCGGGTCAGGTCGACCGGCACCCCCTGCAGCTGCAGCTGGCCGCGGCCATCGAAACCGGACGCGGCCATGATCGATTCTTCAGCGCGCGCGCGGTTCTGCGCATTGAGCTGGGCGAACTGCGCGCGCATGCCGATCTCGGCGTTGTCGCTCAGCTGCGGCACCGTCTCGCCACGCAGATTGCCCTGCGCGTCAAAGCTGAAGCGCACGTCCATCACCGTCGCGTTGCGCTGCGGGTCGTTGGCAGGTGTGCGCGCCAGAGTGGCATCGCGGGTGTGCAGCACCGGCGCGCCGAGGTCGCCATCGGGCAGCTGGCCGAAGCGCGCCCAGGCACTGGTCGAATCCAGGTACAGATCGAACTCGGGCACATAGGTGATGGCGTGGTTGAAGCGGCCCAGCAGCGGAATCTTCGGCAGCGTTGGTCCGCCACCGGCACCGATCAGCACCGGCGAACTGGTGATGCCCTTGGCCGCCAGCAGCGCTTCCAGGATCGTTACGTGGTCCTTGCAGTCGCCGTAGTGGTTGTCGAGGATGCTCTGCGCACTGTTCGGCTCCAGGCCGCCATTGCCCAGATACACCGCCACGTAGCGGATGTTCTGCGCGACCCAGCGGTACAGCGCATCGGCCTGCGCGCGACGGTCACTGACGCCGGCGGTGACTTCGTCTGCCAGCGCCTGGATCTCCGGGGTGACCTGCGCGGCCGGCCCTGCCTTCAGTTGATAGGCGCGGCCCATCTGCGCCCAGTCGCGGTAGGTGCTGGCCATGATGTTCGGCCCGAACTCCCACACCGCCGCCGACCAGTTCTGCGCCTGCATCGGCTCGCGGCGCTGGTAGCGCCAGCGCCACTGCGCCTGGCCGTTCTTCAGCACCGGGCGATCGCTGCCCTGCACGCCACGGCTGTCCACGAACATGGGCAGATTGGCCGGCGCGCTCAGGGTCACCTCGGCGTCGTCGTACTGGGTGAACACATTGAAGGTTTCCCACAGGCCGAAGTAGCCCGGGAAGTACGGCGTCAGCTGGGTCCGCCGCACCTGGTAGAACAGCCGCGTACCCGGCGCCAGGTTGGGGAACACGATCACCCGCACCTTGCGGTCGGCATACATCGCCGCCGAGGCACTGGAATAGCTTTCCTGGGTGTAGATGCGATCGGCCGGGACCTCGCGGCGCTGGCCGTCGGCGGTCAGCGTATAGGCGTTGACCACGTCCAGCGTTTCCATCTTCTCGCTGTAGCTCAACCGCACCTGGCTGAACTGCTCCACCGCTGCCTTGGTCTTGAGCAGGATCTCGTAGGTTTCGGTCTGTACGTTGCCGGCGTCGGCACGCACCTGGTAGTCGGCGCGGTAGCGGACGAAGCTGAAGTTGTTGCTGGCCTCGGCATCGCTGCCGGTGGATGGCGGCGCGACCGCGGGTACGGCTGTCGCTGCGGCATCGGCCAGCGCCGGGCCGGCTGCCAGCAGGCAGGCCAGCGCCAGCGCGCAGGAAACGGGTTGAAGCATGCGTCGGTTCCTTGGACGTCGGGAATGCGGCAGGGCTTACTTCGGCGGCGGCGGTGCCAGCACCGTGCGGTCGCCGTTGTGCTCGGGCGAACTGACCACACCGGCCGCTTCCATGGCCTCGATCAGTCGCGCTGCGCGGTTGTAGCCGATCTTCAGGCGACGCTGCACCCCGGAAATCGAGGCACGACGGGTCTCGGTGACCACACGCAGCGCTTCGTCGTACAGCGGGTCGGACTCATCGCCGCCGCCGGAACTGGTCTCCGGCAGGCCAGTCGCACCGACCACCACGCCATCGCCCATCGTCTGCACTTCATCCAGCACGCCGTCGACATAGTCGGCCGGGCCCATCGCCTTGAGGTGCTCGACCACGCGATGCACTTCTTCATCGGACACGAAGGCGCCGTGCACACGCTCGGGCATCGCCGTGCCGGGCGGCAGGTACAGCATGTCGCCGTGACCGAGCAGCGTCTCGGCGCCGGACTGGTCGAGGATGGTGCGCGAATCGATCTTCGAGCTGACCTGGAAGGCGATGCGGGTAGGAATGTTGGCCTTGATCAGGCCAGTGATGACGTCCACCGACGGGCGCTGGGTGGCCAGGATCAGGTGGATGCCGGCCGCACGTGCCTTCTGCGCCAGGCGCGCGATCAGCTCTTCGACCTTCTTGCCGACGATCATCATCATGTCGGCGAATTCGTCGATGAAGATGACGATGAACGGCAGCGTCTCCAACGGCCGCGGCGCCTCGCCCAGCTCCGGGTTCGGCTTGAACAGCGGGTCCATCATCGGCTGGCCGGCGTCCTGCGCGTCCTTCACCTTCTTGTTGAAGCCGGCCAGGTTGCGCACGCCCACCGCGCTCATCAGCTTGTAGCGGCGCTCCATCTCGGCCACGCACCAGCGCAGGCCGTTGGCGGCCTCCTTCATGTCGGTGACCACCGGCGCCAGCAGGTGCGGGATGCCCTGGTAGACGCTCAGTTCGAGCATCTTCGGGTCGATCATCAGCATCCGCAGGTCTTTCGGCGACGCCTTGAACAGCAGGCTCAGCACCATCGCGTTGACCGCCACCGACTTGCCCGAACCGGTGGTGCCGGCCACCAGCAGGTGCGGCATGCGCGCCAGGTCGGCCACGGTCGAGCGGCCGGCGATGTCCTTGCCCAGCGCCAGGGTCAGCGAACTGGCCGACTTGTCGTATTCCTTCGAGCGCAGCAGCTCGGACAGGTAGATCATCTCGCGGGTGACGTTGGGGATTTCCAGGCCGATCACCGACTTGCCCGGGATCACATCGACCACACGCACCGACTTGACCGACAGGCCGCGGGCGATGTCCTTGTCCAGCGAACTGATCTGGCTGACCTTGATGCCCGGCGCCGGCTCGATCTCGAAGCGGGTGATGACCGGGCCGGGGTTGGCGCCGACCACCTGGGCATCGATGCGGAAGTCCTTGAGCTTGAACTCGATCTGGCGCGACAGCGCGTCCAGGGTGTCCTTGTCATAGCCCACGGGCTGCGGCTTGGGATCATCCAGCAGGGCCAGCGGCGGCAGGTCCGAGCCGTCGCCATTGACGCCGCGGAACATCGGGATCTGGTTGTCGCGCTTGGCCCGGTCGCTCTTTTCGATCACCGGCTCGGGGCGCGGCTCGATCTTCACCGGCTCGCGCTTGGCGCGCACTTCGGCATCGGCCTTGCGCACTTCCTGGCGCTCCTCGCGCATCACGCGGGTCTGCTGCCATTCGGTGGCCTGCTCCTTCTTGCGCTCCAGCAACGGTGCCAGCGACATCACGCCGCGACCGATCTTCTCCATCACCACGAACCAGGACAAGCCTGTCGCCAAGGTGATGGAGGCCAGCAGCAGCACCAGCACGAACAGGTTGGCGCCCAGCGCGCCAAAGCCCACGCTGAGCGAATTGCCCACAAGCTTGCCAAGGATGCCGCCGGCACTGGAGACATCGCCACTGAACAGGCGCACGTGCAGGAAGCCGGTGCCAGCAATCAGGAAGCCGACCAGCCCGACCAGCCGCAATGCGGGGTCCAGATCGTTCTCGCCCTTGCTCTCGCGCTTCAGGCCGAACATCGCAATCCAGGCCAGCGCGCCCAGCACCACCGGCAGCAGGAAGGCGATATAGCCGAACAGCTGCAGCAGCACGTCGGCGATCCACGCACCCGCGCGGCCGCCCATGTTGTGGACCGGCGCGACCACGCTACCGGTGTGCGACCAGCCCGGGTCGGTCGCTGAATAGGTGAAAAGGCTGGCAGCCAGATACAGCAGCGCCGGCGCGATGGCGATCAGACCCAGGTCGCGCCATAGGCGCTGACGGCGTGGATTGTCGGTCGTGGCCGCTGCCGCCGTGCGACGCGATGCCTTTTTGTCGTCGGACTTGGAGCGTTCGGGGACCTGCTTCGCCACCTTAGACCATACCTTTGGAATGCGCTGTTAGTGTTTGATAATAAACGAGACGGCGTCAGTTTTCAGTTATCCGTTGCCGCACAAGCGGGGACAGGGCCCGAAACCGCCCGTGGATGGCGCTGTTCTGTTCATCGGCTTGAATCGCCCTGCCCCAGCCGCCACTCTATGACCAGCCAAGGATGCTGTGCAAACATCGCCGCGCCTTGTCCCATCTACCTTTTCGCGAGTCTACATGAGCACCAGCCTGCCCTCCCGCCACCAGCGTCTTGTCATCCTCGGTTCCGGCCCGGCCGGTTGGACCGCTGCCGTCTACGCTGCCCGCGCCAACCTGAAGCCGGTCGTCATCACCGGCCTGCAGCAGGGTGGCCAGCTGATGACCACCACCGAAGTGGACAACTGGCCGGGTGACGCCCATGGCCTGATGGGCCCGGACCTGATGGCGCGCATGCAGGCCCACGCCGAGCGCTTCGAGACCGAGGTCATCTTCGACCACATCCACACCGCGGACCTGTCGCAGCGCCCGTTCAAGCTGATCGGCGACAGCCACGAGTACACCTGCGATGCCCTGATCATCTCCACCGGCGCGACCGCCAAGTACCTGGGCATCCCGACCGAAGACGAGTTCAAGGGCCGCGGCGTCTCCGCCTGCGCCACCTGCGACGGCTTCTTCTACCGTGACCAGGACGTGGTCGTGGTCGGCGGCGGCAACACCGCCGTGGAAGAAGCGCTGTACCTGTCCAACATCGCCCGCAAGGTCTACCTGGTCCACCGCCGCGACACCCTGAAGGCGGAGAAGATCATGCAGGACAAGCTGTTCGCCAAGGTCGAAGCCGGCAAGATCGAGACCGTCTGGCACCACCAGGTGGAGGAAGTGCTGGGCAACGAGGCCGGCGTGACCGGCGTGCGCGTGAAGTCGACCCTGGATGGCAGCACCCGCGACATCGATGCGCACGGCTTCTTCGTGGCCATCGGCCACCACCCGAACACCCAGCTTTTCGACGGCCAGCTGGCCATGAACAACGGTTACCTGGAAATCCGTTCGGGCCTGGGCGGCAACGCCACCCAGACCTCGGTGGAAGGCGTATTCGCCGCCGGCGACGTGGCCGACCAGCACTACCGCCAGGCGATCACCTCGGCCGGCTTCGGCTGCATGGCCGCACTGGATGCAGAACGTTACCTGGATGCACAGGGCAAGGCCAGCTGAGGCCTGCGTTGCACGCTGCTTGACCTTGAAGGCCGACGCGAAAGCGCCGGCCTTTTCTTTTCAGTAGTGCCAGGCCATGCCTGGCAATCAAGGTCACGCTCTCCGCCCCCCCCCCCACGTTGCCCCACCTGCCCTATCCTTACCCCCATGCCCTCCGCCCGTTTTCTCGACTCTCTGCAGTCCATTCCCGCCACCGACTGGGATGCCCTGCACGACGGCCGCAACCCGTTCGTCAGCCACGCATTCCTTGCCGGCCTGGAAACCTATGGCTGCCTGCGCGAGGACTGGGGCTGGCAGCCGCAGCATTTCACCCTTTGGGACGGGGACACCCTGGTCGGCGCCCTTCCCGGCTACCTGAAGACCAACTCGCACGGCGAGTTCGTTTTCGACCATGCCTGGGCCAATGCCTATGCGCGCCACGGACGCGACTACTACCCGAAATGGCTCGGCGCTGTGCCGTACTCGCCGGTGACCGGCCCGCGCCTGCTGGCCCGTGACGATTCGCAGCGCGCTGCGCTGCTGACGGCACTGCGCGAACAGATGCCCGCACTCGACGTGTCGTCGGCACACATCAATTTCCACACTGCTACTGACGAGACCGCCTTCGGCGACGACTGGCTGCTGCGCGAGGACATCCAGTTCCAGTGGCAGAACCCGGGTGACTGGAGCACGTTCGAGCAGTTCCTCGACGCCATGAACCACAAGCACCGCAAGAACATCCGCCAGGAGCGGGCCAAGGTCACCCGACAGGGCATCAGCTTCCGGGTGGTGCATGGCGACGAAGCGAGCCGCGCCGATCTGCAAGCCATGTACCGCTTCTACCTGCAGACCTTCCTGGAATACGGCAACGCGCCAGCGCTGACCGAGGCATTCCTGCGCCATCTGGCAATTTCACTGGGCCGTGGGCTGGTGCTGTTCCTGGCCGAACAGGACGGCGAACCCATTGCCGGTGCGCTGTGCCTGCGTGGTGGCGACACGCTCTACGGCCGTTACTGGGGCGGCGCCACCCTGCCCGGTCTGCACTTCGAGGCCTGCTACTACCAGGGCATCGAATACTGCCTGCGCGAGGGGATAGCCCGCTTCGAGCCTGGCGCGCAGGGCGAGCACAAACTGGCGCGTGGCTTCCTGCCGACCATCGTGCGAAGCCGGCACTGGGTGGCCGATGCGGAGTTTGCCGAGGCGCTGCGCGACTGGTGCCGGCAGGAGCGGCGGGATGTGCGGCGCTACCAGCAGGAACTGCAGGGGCATAGCCCGTTTCGTGCGGAACCGTAGCGCCGGAGAAGCGTGCCAACCAAGGTTGGCACCTACCAGAGCAGTTCAGGGCACTGCGCTCAGGTGCACTGCCAGAAGTGCCCGCTCACCCGGCACTTGCCGCACCAGAAGCTGTAGAGCATGCCGCCACTCCCCCACAGCAACATGCCTTCATTGGTGGTCGGCAACGTTGAGTCGAGCTGCATCACGAAAGGCATCTGCTCGCCGCAATCGACGCACTCCGGATAGTGCGCGCTCTGCACCCAGCTCGGCGCACCACCCACGCGCGACAGGTTCTGCCGATGATTGGACTGGCCCCAGTCCTGCTGCTGCCAGCGAGGGCTGCCCATCGCAGCAAGACCGACCTCGGCCTGCATCAGGTCGCCGCTGTCGGTGGGATTGATCGGCACTTCGCAGTGCTGGCTTGGGTGGCAGCTCGGCACACCTTCCGCATCGTGGCGATAGAAGCGCACGGGCGGATCTTCCGAGCCGCAGCAGTCCAGGCACAGGCCCAGGGTGATCGAGCCGGCCGCGCCCTCCTCCAGCGCCGCAGTGTCGGTCTGCAGCAGACGCTGCAGCGGTGCATGACAGCTGCCACACACGGCATCGAGCGGGCCGCCCATGTGCCCGGCATGCTGTACCTGACCGCCATTCCAGGTGGGATGCAGCCGCCAGATCCGTTTGCGCCAGCTCGGCTCTTCGGCCACCTGCGCGCGGTGCTGCCTGCTTCCAAAACGCAGGTGCAGCGGTTGCTGGCCATGCAGGCGGTGCAGCCGGGGACCATCGGCCAGGCCCGCCCAGTGCGCCCACACCTCCGCATCCAGGTCGCTCCAGTCGGCCAGGTAACCACGGGCGGCGGCATGGGTTTCCGGCTGGGCGGCCAACAGCAGTGCCTTGGCGCGTTCCAGTTCGCGATCGTCATCGGCGTCGGTCAACCGATGCGCCCAGTCCGCCGCGAGCGGCGGCGGCAGCGCCTGCCAGATCTGCGGGGCCAGTTGGATGTCATCTTCGATGGCGACCGTCAGCAGCGCGTCCCAGTCGTCCTGCAGCACCTGCGGCGCCTGGTAGCTGGCGAACTCCAGCACGCTGGTCAGCAGCTCACTGCGCTCGCCCTCACGATAGCGCCGCCAGGCATCGATACAGACCGGCGCGACAGCTTCATCCGGCAGCAGATCCAGCGCCGTATCGAGAAAGGTGGAGCTGGGCGAGCGGCGCTCCAGCGCCTGCAGCAGCAGCGCGCCAAGTCGGGGGCGGTCTTCGCTGGCCAGGGTCAACAGCATGCCCAGGCTGTCATTGCGTGTGCGCGGCGCATCGTGCGCATCGAGGATGGCGGTGATGGGGTCGCTCATGCGGGGCTCCTTGCCGGTGAAGCGTGATGGTGCCAGACATCGCGTATCGCCACGACGAATACAATGCCGGCATGACCCGTCAGTTGCCCTGGCGCCTGGCCGATGCGCCGGATGCCCCCTTCCCGCCGGCCGAGACCGCGCTGCGCCAGCCCGATGGCCTGCTGGCCGTGGGCGGCGACCTGCACCCGCTGCGCCTGCTCAACGCCTATGCCGGCGGCATCTTTCCGTGGTTCAGCGAGGGCGAGCCGATCCTGTGGTGGTCGCCGGACCCGCGCATGGTGTTCCGTACCGACGGTGTGCACCTGAGCAGCAGGTTCCGCCGGCAGCTGCGCGGCAGCACCTGGGAAGTGACCGCCGACACCGCCTTCAGCCAGGTGATGCGTGCCTGCGCCAGCGCGCCCCGTCCCGGCCAGGACGGCACCTGGATCAGCCCGGCGATGGTGGATGCCTACAGCCAGCTGCACGACCTGGGTTTCGCGCATTCCTTCGAAGTGTGGGACCGGCAGACGCTGGTCGGTGGCATCTACGGCGTGGCCATCGGCGCGATGTTCTTCGGCGAAAGCATGTTCAGTGGCGCCAGCGGCGGCTCCAAGGTGGCGCTGGCGGCACTGGCACGCACGCTGCACGGCTGGGGTTGGCCACTGATCGATGCGCAGGTGGAGAACCCGCACCTGCTACGCATGGGCGCCGAGCACCTGCCGCGCGCGCCGTTTCTGGAGCAGGTCCGCAGCGCGGTGCAGGCGCCGGGCCGGGAAGGTGCCTGGACCCGGCTGGTCGGGCGCGTGCCGGCAGCGGATTTTGCCGGGGAATAACGCAATCTTTGCAAGCTGGGCGTTTGACGCGTAAAATGCTGCGCCTTAGGCCCAACGTGGCCGTTTTCTGAACCGCACAGGACTACATGTCGAAAGACGATTCCATCGAGTTCGAGGGCACCGTCAGCGAGACGCTGCCGAACACCACTTTCCGCGTTCGTCTGGAAAATGGGCACGAAATCATCGCCCACATCTCCGGCCGCATGCGCAAGAACTACATCCGCATCCTCACCGGTGACCGGGTCAAGGTTGAAATGACCCCGTACGACCTGACCAAGGGTCGTATCACCTACCGAATGAAGTAAGCGGCTGGCGCGTTGCGCCACCCCGACAAGGCCAGCCCTGGACGCTGGCCTTTTGTCATGCCTGGAATCCGGCCCTGCCGGACGGCACCCTGACCGAATGCACCGTGACATCGGTCAGCCATCCTTGCGGCAGATTCGCATTCGCAGCGGCGGCGTCATCGTGGCACCCGATCCAGTCCGGATCGCCACCCTGCCCCCGCCATGAACATGTCTTCCCTGCCCGCCGGCTTCGCCGCGCTCGCACTCATCACTGCTGCCCTGATCGCACCCGTCGCCCAGGCCGCCGACACGCCGCCAGCCACCACTGGCGACAGCTGCATTGCCTTGAGCGAGGATCAGCAGATCGTCCGCGCCGGCGCCGATCGCGATGTGCTGCTGCGCAATGGTGACCAGCACTACCGCGTCGTGTTCACTCGCACCTGCAGCAGCGCCGTGACCTCGCGCCGGCTGGCGTTTGAAACCCAGGGCGAGAGCAACCAGCTGTGCGGCGATTCACGCAGCGAGCTGAAGACCGACCGCGCCAGCTGCACGGTCGATCGGATCGAACCTTTGGAAGCCGCTACCTTCACGCGCATGGCCCGCCAGCGCGGCCGCTGAAGGACTGACACGACAAGGGCGGCCTGCGCCGCCCTGTCGTTGCTTCCGCCGCCAGGCAATGCCCGGCACAGCCTTACTCCACCGTGGCCGGCAACAGTCGTTCCGGCTCGGCCTGCGCCTCGACCACCAGCTCGTCGTTGCGCACGTCGATGCTGACCTTGCCGCCGTTGACCAGCTTGCCGAACAACAACTCGTCGGCCAGCGGGCGCTTGACCTTGTCCTGCAGCACCCGCGCCATCGGGCGGGCGCCCATCAGCGGGTCGAAGCCGTGGTGGGCCAGCCAGTCGCGCGCGGTCGGGGTGGCCGACAGGCTGACGTGCTTCTCCTGCAGCAGCATCTCCAGCTCGATCAGGAACTTGTCCACCACGCGCAGGATGTGCTCGAAGCCCAACGGCTGGAACTGCACCACCGCATCGAGGCGGTTGCGGAATTCCGGCGTGAACGCGCGACGGATGGTCTCCATCGCATCGGTGGCGTGGTCCTGCTTGGTGAAGCCGATCGAACGCCGCGAGGCCTGCGCCGCGCCGGCATTGGTGGTCATCACCAGCACCACGTTCTTGAAGTTGGCTTCGCGACCGTTGGTGTCGGTCAGCACGCCGCGGTCCATCACCTGCAACAGGATGTTGAAGATGTCCGGGTGCGCCTTCTCGATTTCATCCAGCAGCAGCACGCAGTGCGGCGTCTTGACGATCTTCTCGGTCAGCAGGCCGCCCTGGTCGAAGCCGACGTAGCCCGGAGGCGCACCGATCAGGCGGCTGATCGAATGCGGCTCCATGTACTCGGACATGTCGAAACGGACCAGCTCGATGCCCAGCTGCAGCGCCAGCTGCTTGGTCACCTCGGTCTTGCCGACACCGGTGGGACCGGCGAACAGGAAGTTGCCGATCGGCTTTTCCGGATTGCCCAGGCCCGAGCGCGCCAGCTTGATGGCCGAGGCCAGGGTGCCGATGGCCGGATCCTGGCCGAAGATCACCATCTTCAGGTTGCGCTCCAGATGCTGCAGCACATCCTTGTCAGTGGCACTGACCTGCTTGGCCGGGATGCGCGCCATCTTGGCGACGATGGCCTCGACTTCTTCGACGTCGATCAGCTCCTTGCGCTGCCCTTCCGGCAACAGGCGCTGGCGGGCACCGGCCTCATCGATCACGTCAATGGCCTTGTCCGGCAGCAGGCGGTCGGCGATGTGCTTGACCGACAGGTCGACCGCAGCCTGCAGCGCTTCATCGGCGTAGGTCACGCCGTGGTGGGCTTCGTACTTGGACTTCAGGCCCTGCAGGATCTCGTAGGTCTCGCCCACGGTCGGCTCGACGATGTCGATCTTCTGGAAGCGACGGGCCAGCGCCCGGTCCTTCTCGAAGATGCCGCGGTATTCCTGGAACGTGGTCGAGCCGATGCAGCGCAGCTCGCCCGACGCCAGTGCCGGCTTGATCAGGTTGGAGGCATCCATGGTGCCGCCCGACGCCGAACCGGCGCCGATGATGGTGTGGATCTCGTCGATGAACAGCACCGCATTGGGCACCTTCTTCAACGCGGTCAGCACACCCTTCAGGCGCTTCTCGAAGTCGCCACGGTATTTGGTGCCGGCCACCAGCGCGCCCAGGTCGAGCGAGTAGATGACCGCATCGGCCAGCACGTCCGGCACCGAGCCTTCGACGATGCGCCGGGCCAGGCCCTCGGCAATGGCCGTCTTGCCGACGCCAGCCTCGCCCACGTACAGCGGGTTGTTCTTGCGGCGGCGGCACAGGACCTGGATGGTGCGTTCGATCTCGTCGGCACGGCCGACCAGCGGGTCGATGCGACCGGCGCGGGCCTGTTCGTTGAGGTTGCTGGCGAACTCGGTCAGGGCATCGCCCTTCGGCTCGCCCTCGCCCCCTTCCATGCGGCCCTCGCCCTCGGACGAGGACGGCTGCTCGCCTTCCTCACCCAGCTTGGCGATGCCGTGGGACAGATAATTGACCACATCCAGCCGGGTGACGTCCTGCTGGTTGAGGTAATAGACGGCGTGGGAGTCCTTTTCGCCGAAGATGGCGACCAGCACGTTGGCGCCGGTGACCTCCTTCTTGCCGGAGGACTGCACGTGGTACACGGCCCGCTGCAGCACGCGCTGGAAGCCCAGGGTCGGCTGGGTATCGCGGCCATCATCTTCGGCCAGGCGGGACACGGAAGCCTCGATGGCCTGCTCCAGCTCCTGGCGCAGGCGGTCGGCGTCGGCACCACAGGCCTTCAGTACGGCCTGAGCGGACGGGTTGTCGAGCAGTGCCAGCAGCAGGTGTTCGACCGTCATGAACTCATGTCGGGCCTCACGGGCGCGCTTGTAGCACTGGCCGATGGTGTGTTCGAGGTCTTTGCTGAACATGGATTACTCCGGCGGCAGTTGGGGACAATATGCGGCCTGACTACGCGATTTCCATCACCCTAGCGGATTGCGACGTTCAGATGGCGTTAGCAGTGCGAACCGCTTGATCATCGTTCACTCCAGGACAGCACCCTCACCATGAGCGAACCCTACCTGAGCCGCTGGCGATTGCGACGTGATGGTCCTTCGATCCGTACCCCCCATTCCCGGCTCTGCCCGGTGCTGACCGCCTCTGGCGAGGCGGCCATGTTGAAGGTGAGCACGGAGACAGAGGAACAGAACGGCCATCGCCTGCTGCGCTGGTGGAATGGCGACGGCGCCGCACGCCTGCTGGCCCACGAGGGACCGGCGATCCTGATCGAACGGGCGCACGGCGACTCCCTGCGGCAACGTTCGATCAAGGGCGAGGACGACGCCTGCACCATGATCCTGTGCCAGGTCCTGCAGCAGCTGCACCGGCCACGGAGCGCGCCGCCAGAAGATCTGGTCTGCCTGCGTAGATGGTTCGCTGATCTGCTGCAGGCAAGGGCGCCGCTGCCGCCATTGCTGGAACAGTGCAGATCGCTGGCGATGGCACTGCTGGAGGAGGAGCAGGAGATACGGCCGCTGCACGGCGACCTGCATCACGACAACGTGCTCGATTTCGGCACGCGGGGCTGGCTGGCGATCGACCCGAAGCGGCTGCTGGGTGACCGCGCGTTCGACTACACCACGATGTTCAGCAACCCGGACCTGTGCGGGCCAGGCATCCACGTGGCAACGCGGCCCGAGCGCTTCCACGCCCGGCTGGAACAGGTCTGCCGGCTGGCCGATATCGAGCGCACGCGACTGCTGCGCTGGATCGCGGCCAGTGCCGGGCTGTCAGCGGTGTGGTTCCGGGATGACGGCGACCCGGCCGACATCGATGAGGCGGTAGCCGGGATGGCCCTGCAGGCGCTGGCGGGGGCGTGACACTCTGCCTGCCCTGGTAGGTGCCCACCTTGGTAGGCACGCTCCATCCGGGGTCGATACGCCCGGGCAGAAAGCAGCCGAGCATCGGCTCGGCTCTACAGATCGTGGGCGGTCAGGCCTTTTCCATCGTGCACAGCAGCGGATGCTGGTTCATCCGCGCGTACTCGTTGACCTGGGCCACCTTGGTCTCGGCCACTTCACGGGTGAACACACCGCAGACGCCACGGCCACGGGTGTGGACGTGCAGCATCACCTGGGTGGCCTTGTCCAGGTCCATGTTGAAGAACTGCTGCAGGACGTCCACGACGAAATCCATCGGGGAGTAGTCGTCATTGAGCAGCATGACCTGATAGAACGGCGGCGGCGCCACTTCCGGGCGCGCGGGCTCCACGGCAACGCCGTGCTCGTGGTGGGAATCGGGGGCGGACTCGCGAGGCATCTGCCGATTATAAGGGGTGAGTCGGCCTTGCGCAGGCCCTGCGCGGAATGGACGGCACGGACGCCCGCCGTCACAATTGCACCTTCCCACACTCTTGGTTTCACAGGATCTTCATGAAAAGGACCCTTCTCTGCGCCCTGCTGATCGCCCTGGCTGCCGCTGGCACCGCTGGCGCTGCGACCACCACTGACAGCGCGAAGGCCGACAAGGCCGTTGCCCGTCATCTGGAAAAGCTGGGCTACACCTACGAGGTGGATGAAGACGGCGATTACCAGATGGTGTTCGACGTCGAAGGCGATCGCACCCAGATCGTCTACGTGCGCTCGTCGGTGGAAGACTTCGGTACCCACAACATCCGTGAGATCTGGTCGCCGGGTTACACATCGCAGACCAAGCAGTTCCCGATGGCCGTGGCCAACCGCCTGCTGGAAGACTCGCAGGATGCCAAGATGGGCGGCTGGGTGAAGCAGGAGTCGACCGCGATGTTCGTGGTGAAGATCGATGCCGACGCCACCTCCGACCAGCTCAGCGACGCCATCGATGCGGCCATCCGCACCGCCGATGCGATGGAGCTGGAGCTGACCAAGAAGGACGACCTCTGAGTTGAACACCTCGCCGGACCCGCGCTGGGCACCGCACGCAACCGTCGCCACCGTGGTGGTCGACGGCGGCCGGGTGCTGCTGGTCGAAGAGACCATCGAAGGCCGGCAGGTGCTGAACCAGCCGGCCGGGCACCTGGAGCCGGGCGAAAGCCTGGCTGCGGCCGCCCTGCGCGAGACCGTCGAGGAAACCGGCTGGACGGTGGAGCTGACCGCCTTCATCGGCTGCTACCAGTGGACCGCCGGGGACGGCACCCCGTTCCTGCGCTTCTGCTATGCCGCGCGCCCGCTCTCGCATGACCCGGCGCGGCCGCTGGATGCCGGCATCGATCGGGCGCTGTGGATGACCCCGGCCGAACTGCAGGCCGCCGCTGGACGCCAGCGCAGCCCGCTGGTCTGGCAGGTGCTGGCCGACTACCTGGCGGGCCAGCGCTACCCGCTTGCACTGGTCCGGGAGGTCGCATGAGCAGCCCACGGGTGATGGTTGGCGTGTCTGGCGGCGTGGATTCGTCCGTGGCCGCCTGGCGCCTGGTACAGCAGGGCGAGGCCGTGGCCGGTCTGTTCATGCAGAACTGGGCCGACGACGGCAGCGGCGACTGCCGCGCCGAGGACGACCGCCGCGATGCGGTGGCGGTGTGCGGGCTGCTGGGCATCCCGTTCCATTTCCGCGATTTCTCCAACGAATACTGGCAGGGGGTGTTTGAGCACTTCCTGGCCGAGTACGCCGCCGGCCGCACGCCCAACCCGGACGTGCTGTGCAACCGCGAAGTGAAGTTCAAGCACTTCCTCGATGCTGCCCGCGAGCTGGGCGCCGAGCGCATCGCCACCGGCCACTACGCGCGCATTGCCCAGCGCGGGCATCAATGGCTGCTGCTGCGCGGTGCCGATCGCTCCAAGGACCAGAGCTACTTCCTGCACCAGCTGGGGCAGGAACAACTGGCGGCCACCCTGTTCCCGATTGGTGATCTGGAAAAGAGCGACCTGCGCCGGATTGCCCGCGACGTGAGCCTGCCGACCCACGCCAAGAAGGATTCCACCGGCATCTGCTTCATCGGCGAGCGCGATTTCCGCGAATTCCTCGGTCGTTACCTGCCGGCCAAGACGGGGCAGATCCTCGACCCCAGCGATGGCAGCGTGATCGCCGAACATCCAGGCGTGTTCTATTTCACCCTGGGCCAGCGCGAAGGCCTGAACATCGGCGGCGTGCGCGGCCGCCCTGCCGCTCCCTGGTATGTGGTCGGCAAGGACGTGGCCAGCAACGTGCTGTACGTGGACCAGGATCGCGACAGCCCATGGATGCTGTCCAACCGGCTGCGCTCGGAGACCGCGCACTGGATTGCCGGCGCGCCACCGGCACGGCGTTTTGAATGCACCGCGCAGACCCGCTACCGCCAGCCGGACGAGCCGTGCACGGTGGACGTGCTCGACGACGGCAGCGTGCAGGTTTCCTTCGCCCGGCCGCAGCGTGCAGTCACCCCCGGGCAATCCCTGGTGCTGTATGACGGTGAGGTCTGCCTGGGTGGCGCGGTGATCGCCGCCACCGACGCGCCGCTGGAACAGCGCCTGCGCACCACCCCTTCTCCTTTTGAGGTACTCGCTGCATGAGTTTCACTGTCGACGACCGCGTTCTGGCTTTGGCCGGCATTGCCCAGGCCCTGCAGCAGGTACGCCGTATCGCCGATACCGGCCATTCCGACGCCGCTGCCGTGCGCACCGCCGTGGACAGCGTGTTCCGCATCGATGCATCCTCGCCGCAGGCAGTGTTTGGCGATCGGCACGCGCTGAAATCCGGCCTGCGCCTGCTGCACAATTATTTCCGCAGCCAGGGCCAGGATCCGATCCTGCCCAAGCTGGCCCTGTCGGTACTGCAGCTGGAGCGCCGCTTCGTGCAGGACGGCGCCACCGTGAACAAGGTCGCCTCGGGTATCGAGCGCGCCCAGCGCCAGGCCACCGAGCTGGGTGACAGTGGCCACCCGGAAGTACTGGCCGCGCTGGGCGGGCTGTATGCAGACACCATCAGTCACCTCAAGCCGCGGGTGATGGTGCAGGGCAACCCGCACTACCTCGGGCAGGCCGGCGTTGTGGCCGAGATCCGCGCGCTGCTGCTGGCCGCCGTGCGCGCAGCGGTGCTGTGGCGGCAGCTGGGTGGCAGCTACTGGGACTTCCTGCTCAGCCGCAAGGCGATGGTCGAGGCCGTGGATCGCCAGCTGGCCTGACGCTGTGGGTCAGAGCCCTTTTCCGTGGAAAAGGGATCCGACCCCGCCAACCGACCGCCCGGGGTCGGATCCCATTCCCGCAGGGAAAGGGCTCTGACCCCAGACCGCCCGACCGCGCCGGAAAACCGGCGCATTCAGAATGCATTTCAAAGCACATCGACGTTAAAGAGAAAGGGGGTACGGCCGATACATCCTCCGTGCACCTCCCGAGAACGTCCATGTACTCACGCATTTTCATCCGTCTGGCCGCCCCCCTGGCTCTGACCCTGCTGCTCCCCTTCGCCATCGGTTTCGAATGGCCGGTCGCCCTGCGTTGGGCGATCCTGACCACGATGACGCTGAGCTGGCTCGGCTTTGCGTGGTGGACCGCCCGCGCCCAGGCGCACCGCTCCCCGGAACATGCCCGTGTCCTGCGTGAGCAGGACCAGCTGCTGACCGAGCTGCGCAACTTCGTCGGCAACGAGATCGACGGTTCGCGTGGCGAAGTGGAACGCGCCCGCGACCTGATCCGCCAGGCCGTCTCCAGCCTCGGCGGCAGCTTCGATGCGATGAACCGCAAGTCGCGCCAGCAGAGCCAGGCGCTGTCGCGCATCGTCGACCGCGCCGGTGACGAAGGCGGCGCCGGCCTCGACGTTGCCCGCTTCGCCCAGCACGCCAGCCACCGCATGGAACAGCTGGTGGAAGCGCTGGAACAGGTCAGCGGCCAGAGCAGCACCACCGTGCAGCACATCGACCAGATGGCGCAGCACCTGGACGGCATCTTCGCGCTGCTGGAAGACGTCAAGTCGATTGCCGACCAGACCAACCTGCTGGCCCTGAACGCCGCCATCGAAGCGGCGCGTGCCGGTGAAGCCGGTCGTGGCTTCGCGGTGGTGGCCGACGAAGTGCGTAACCTGTCCGAGCGCTCGACCACCTTCAACGAGCAGATCCGCAAGCTGGCGCACAGCTCCAAGGACGCCATCGCCAAGGTCCGCGAAACGGTTTCGCACATGGCCTCGCGCGATATGGACCGCTCCCGTGAAGCGCGCCAGGAAGCGGCGGCGATGCTGGACAACGTGGCGCAGATCAATGCGTCGCTGGGCGACAGCATGCGCGAAGTGTCCGACTGCGCCCGCTCGATTGATGGCAGCGTGGCCGAAGCCGTGCGCGCCCTGCAGTTCGAGGACATCGCCACCCAGGCGCTGGGCGGCGTGCATACCCACCTGGACCGCCTGACCGCGATCAACCGCGAAGCGGTGGCCCTGCAGGAACTGCTGCATCGCAATGGCGGCGTGTTCGACGAAGAAATCGCCTCTGCCCTGCAGCGCACCGGCAACCGCCTGCGCGAACTGCGCAGCGAATGGGAACGCCCGCCGCACAAGCCGGTTGCCCAGCAGAGCATGGCCGCCGGCGCGGTCGAGCTGTTCTGATCCTGATGTCCGCTGCCTCTCCCGGCAGCGTGCAAGGCCCCGGTTCCGCCGGGGCCTTTGCGTGTGACCCGCCTTTGGATGCATCCTGCAAGCGCACCATGACCCTGATCCGTGCCCTGCCCCCGATCAACGAGAACGAGCGTCCGCGCAATGCGGGCGTACGTGAGCAGCTGCGACAGCTGGAAGATGTGGCCCGGGAAGAAATGCAGGAGCTGCAGAAGCTGGCCGACGCGCGCCCTGCCCCGGTTGTAGCCGGCGACGACCTGCTGGGGTTGGCCTGGGACCTGGGGCTGGATGGGGATGCGCTGAAGTAGATCCACGCCATGCGTGGATGCGACTTCCCCGTGGCATGATGCGCCGGTCCCGTTCATGGAAGACCGATGGCCATCGCCTTGATTACCTTGCTGCTGGTCGAGGTCCTGCTGCTGGTGATGTGGGCGCCATTCTTCTTCCGTACCGGCATCGCCTTGTTCAACCAACGCATCGCCGCTACGCCGACCGAGCTGGCCCAGCTTTCGCTGGCCGGCTTGGAGCATGACCTGCCCACCGACACATGGTTGCGTCTGGTGTTCCATGCGCTGCCTGATGGCAGCATCGCCTTTCGCGAGAGCTTCGCACCCAGCTTCGGAGGTCGCTATTTTCCGCTGATGCGCGGTCGGGTGGTGATCGACGCGCGGCGCCGGGAGGTGCGGGTGGTCGGGCTGTGCAGCTGGTTCGCGCTGGGCCTGACGCTGATGCTGGTACCGATCATTCTGGCCCGGCCAGCGGCGTGGCCGATGCTGGTGGCCCTGCTGCTGTTCTATATGGGCTTTTACATCCAGCGGCGACGCTATGCAGGCGTGGTCGAAGCGGTGCGCGCACGGCTGCGGTCCGAATTCCCGCAGCGCTTGATTGTCGCGCCGCAGTAGATCCACGCCATGCGTGGATGAACGCTCGCGCAGGCATCAGCGCCGACCAAGGTCGGCACCCACCAAGACCTGTTCCACCGTGCGGGCACCCACCAAGGCAGGGTCGCGGCGCCTCAGCGAACCAGCACCACTTCGCTGGCGGCGTCGGTGCGGCCTGGCGCGAGGTGCTGCTGGCGCAGCCACTGCGCCAGGTCGCGCGGGCTGAGCGGGCGTGAGTACAGGTAGCCCTGGATCTCGTCGCAGCCCTGCCGGCGCAGCATGTCCTCTTCCTGGTGCGTTTCCACGCCCTCGGCCACCACCTTCATGCCCAGCGCGTGGCCCAGGTGCACGATCGCCTGGGTGACTTCGGCGGTACCGGAATCATGCAGCATGCCCTGCACGAAGCTGCGATCGATCTTCAGCCGGCCGACCGGGAAGCGGTTGAGGTAGTTGAGGTTGGAGAAGCCGGTACCGAAGTCATCGACCGCCAGCGGCACGCCATGCCGTTCAAGCACGTCGAAGCAGTGGCGCAGGATGTCGGTGTCACGGATCAGGGCAGACTCGGTCAGTTCCAGCTCCAGCCGCTGCGGTGGCCAGCCATGCGCGTGGCAGATTTCGATCACGCGTTCGGCGAAACCGCGATCACGCAACTGCACCGCCGACACGTTCACCGCAATGCGCTCGAAGTGCAGACCAGCACGGTCCCACGCTGCCGCTTGGCGACAGGCTTCGGACAGCACCCAGTCGCCGATGCGGACGATCTCGCCGCACTTTTCGGCAATCGGAATGAACTCGGCCGGGCTGCAGTAGCCGATGCCCGGACGATGCCAGCGCAGCAGCGCCTCGATCGCCGGCGGCTCGCCGTGGTGGGCGTGCAGCAGCGGCTGGTAGGCCAGGCTGAACTCGTCGCGCTCGATGGCGCCATGCAGGCCGTGCTCGATCTCCAGCCGCCGCTGGATCCGCGCCAGCGCGTCCTGGCTATAATACTGATAGGTATTGCGGCCGGCCTCCTTGGCCGCGTACATCGCCGCGTCGGCTGCGCGCAGCAGGGAATCGAAGTCGGTCTGGTTCTCGCCGAGCATGGCGATGCCCACGCTGGCACCCACCTTCAAGGTGGTGTCGCCACGGCGCAGCGGTTCGGCCAGCGAATTGATCAGCTTGCGGGCTACGTGCCCGGCATCTTCCGGCTCGGCCAGGTCGCGCAGCACCACGATGAACTCGTCGCCGCTGAAGCGGCCGAACAGGTCGTTGTTGCGCAGGTTCTGGTGCAGCCGGGTCGCGGCGGCCTTCAGCAGCGCATCGCCGGTGGCATGGCCGAAGCTGTCGTTGATGTTCTTGAAGCCGTCCAGGTCGATGAACAGCATGGCCAGCGAGGTGCCGCGATCGCGCGCCTCCTCGATGGCCTCGGAGGTCTGCTCGCCCAGCAGCACCCGGTTCGGCAGCCCGGTCAGCAGATCGTAGTGGGCGAGCAGCTCGATGCGTTCGTTGGCTTCGCGCTCGCGGGTGATGTCACGGAACAGGACCACGAAGCGCGGCGGCAGGCCATCGCGACGGTCCAGTTCGATCAGCACCTGTACCCATACGCGCAGGCCGGATTGGCGGTAGAAGCACAGATCCAGCTGTTCGGGCAGGCCGCCTCCAGCGATCCGCCCCAGCGCCGCCTCAAAGGCTGCACGCGAGTCCTCGGCATACAGCGCGAGCGCCTGGTCGAGGGTGATCGGCTCCTTGCGCAGGCCGTGGATGCGATAGCACTCCTCGGTCCATTGCATGTTGCGCGTGGCAACTTCGATCTCGCAGCCGCCGATCCGGCCCAGCGCGGATACGCGGTTGAGCAGTTCGGTGCGCCAGCGGATGAGCGCGTCGGTCTGGTGCTGCTCGGTGATGTTCTGCACCTGCCCCAGCAAGCGCTTGGGCTGGCCGTCCATGTCCAGCAGCGGTTGCATCCACAGCCGCAGATGCTGCGAGGGTTCGTTGCCGCGGGTCAGTTCCAGTTCGATGTTGGCAGCCCGGCCATCACGCCACAGCCGGCGCCAGGCAGCACGCAGTGCACCGCGTGAGCGCGGGTGCAGCTGCTTCAGCCAGCGTCGCTGCCCCGGAATGCTGCTGTGCTGCAGCGCCAGCAGCGAGCGCAGCTCCGGCGACCACCAGAAATGGCGGCTGTGCGGATCGAACGACCAGCTGCCCATGCTGGCGATGCGCTGGGCTTCGCGCAGATGCAGCTGCTGCTCCTGCAGCAGGGCTTCCAGCTGCTTCTGCTGTTCGATGTCGGTATGGGTGCCGACCATGCGCAGCGGCTGGCCATCGGCGGTACGCGCCACCACCCGGCCACGGTCCAGCACCCATCGCCACTGGCCATCGGCCTGGCGGAAACGGAACTGGGCGCTGTACTGCTCACTGACGCCCTGCAGATGTTCATCCAGCGCGGCACGCACCTGGGTGATGTCGTCGGCGTGCACGCGCGCCAGTATCTGGGTGGCGGTTTCCTCGCCCAGCGCAGGCGTGCGGGACACCCGATCGCTGGGGATGTCCCAGTCCCACAGGCTGTGGCCAGCGCTGTCCAGCGCCAGCTCCCAGCGACCACCGCCGTCGATCGGTACCGGCTCGGGCACGCTGAGGGTGAAGGCGAGCAGATTGCCGCTGCCGTCATGCACGGCGCGCAGGTGGCCATCGTAATGGCCGCGTGGGCCGCCCGGCAGCGTGCAGGCGACGATGCCACCGTCGGCGGCCAGCAGGCGCAGGTCCTCCAGCATCGGCGCGTAGGCGGCCACCGTGGCCGGCAGGCCGTGCTCGCGCGCGGCCGGATTGGCCGCGAGCGGGCGACCACTACGGTCGACGATGACCAGCGCCGAGGCGAGCGGATGCTGCAGCAGGCTGGCGATGATCCCTTGGTCCACGCGATCTTGCTCCGGATGAAACGCCCGACAGCGGGGCACGCAGTGGTTAACGGCGCCTGCGGCGGATAATTGAGTGGCCAGGGCACACCTGCGCGGTAAGATGACCGGCACCCCCTCATCCCTGCCCTCCTGCCTGCCCTGTCCATGCCCGTAGAACCGACCGGCACTGCCCCTGTTCCCGACCCGCGGATGGCGCAGGCGCTGGGTCGCGACCGTCGGCGCGTGGTGCTGAGCTACCTGGCAATGGCGCTGGCGTGGATGATCGCCAGCGACGGTGCGGTGACGGCCCTCGTGCCGGACCCGCAACAGGCAGCACTGTGGCAGAGCGTGAAGGGCGCATTCTTCGCCCTGGCCAGCGCGGGCCTGCTGTACCTGCTGCTGCGGCCGCTGGCCGAGCATGTGCTGCACACCCATGCCCGCCTGCAGGCCTCCGAGCTGCGCCTGCGGCAGATGTTCGAAGGCAACCCGGGCCCGATCCTGGTCTATGACCTGGACACGCTGGCCATCCTCGATGCCAATCCGGCCGCCTGCAGCACCTTCGGCTGGGACCGCGATTCGCTTCTGACGCAGACCATCGATGTGCTCTGGCCACCAGGCCAGGACCAGGCGTTGCAGACCAAGCTGGAGGAGATCCGCGAGGCACCCGAGCAGCTGTGCATCCTGCGCGCGCAGTTGCAGCTGCGCGACGGCAGCCTGCGGCAGATGGAACTGCGCTCGAACGCGATCGACTACGACGGGCACACTGCGCGCCTGCTGATCGCCATCGACCGCACCGCCGAAGACCTGGCCCAGCTGCGGCGCGACCAGGCACTGGCGCGGGTGGAAGAAGCCCACGAACTGGCCCGGATCGGCGCGTGGGAGCTGGACCCGTCCACCGGCCAGGGCCGCTACTCCAACCAGGTCTATCGCCTGCTCGGCCGTCGCCCGCCCGAAGCGCGACGCTGGCACCGTTTCGACGAACTGCTGGTGGCAGCCGACCCGGCCACCGCGGCACAGACCGAGCAGGTGCTGGCCGAGCTGTGCTCGGGTGAGCAGGTGCAGGTGGATGTGCTGCTGCCAGTCCTGGCAATGGATGGCCGCGCGCTGATGGTGCACCTGCGTGCCGCCAGCGGTGTGGATGAGGCCGGCCGTGACCGGATCCTGGGCACCCTGCAGGACGTAACCGAGCGCGAACAGTCGCGGCGCCTGCTGCGCGAACGCGAGGAGCAGTTCCGAGAGCTGGTGCGGGTACTGCCCGATGGCGTGGTGATCCTGTCCGACGAACATGTGCTGTATGCCAATGCATGGGCGGCCAGCCTGTTCGGCTACGGCAGCCACACGCTGCTGGGCGAACCGCTGTCGGCCCTGGTGGCAGGCGCCGATCTGGCCCGCACGCGCGCGCAGATGCGCGCCGGACAGCCCCAGCACAGCCCGGGCCACAGCAGTGTGGTGGCGATGCAGCGTGCCGATGGCCGCAGCTTCCAGGCGGGCCTTGCAGTGGGCGACGTGCGCTATGGCGGGCGCGACTGCAAGCTGCTGATCGTGCGCGACCTGAGCGAATCGGAACAGACCCGCAGTGCGCTGGAGACCAGCAACCGCGAGCTGCAGGCGATGGCCGGCCGCTTGTTCTCGCTGCAGGAGGACGAGCGGCGGGCAATCTCGCGCGACCTGCACGATGACATCGGCCAGGCGATCACCGCGATCAAGCTTTCGGCCTATGCGGCGCAGGACGAGGACGATGCGCAACGGCGCGGCGAGGACCTGGCGCAGATCGTCAGCCTGGCCGATACCACCGTCGCCAAGCTGCGCGACATCTCCACCCTGCTGCGGCCGCCGCAGCTGGATGCACTGGGCCTGGAGGCAGCATTGAGCTGGCAGGCGCGGGTGCTGTTCCGCTCGTCCAGCGTCGAGCTGCAGGCCGAGATCGAATCGCTGCCCACGCGCCCGGACAACAGCATCGAACAGGCCTGTTTCCGCATCGCTCAGGAAAGCCTGACCAACGTGCTGCGCCACGCGCGCGCCAGCCAGGTGGTGCTGCAGCTGCGCGATGTCGACCAGCGCGGGCTGCACCTGATGATCCGTGACGATGGCGAAGGGTTCGACCCGGATGGCCCGCGCGGCCTGGGCCTGATCGTGATGCGCGAGCGCGCGCAGAGCGTGGGCGGCCATGTGCGGATCGAGTCGGCGCATGGCGCCGGTACCCTCGTCGATGTCCACCTTCCTTACCAGGCCGCTGTTACGGCGGCCGTCGAGTCAGCGGAATACTGAGCCCATGTGGAACCCCAACCTGCCCCCGGTCAGCATCGATGATGCGCCTGATCGCCTCGGCGCCGGCAACCCCGAGCTGCAGGCGATGGTCGCCGAAGCCGCTTCCGGAGGCACCCCGCTGATGCTGATGCATGTGGACATCGACCACTTCGCCTCGGTCAACGAGAACATGAGCGCGGAGGTCGGTGATCAGGCCCTGGTGCTGGTCGCCCAGCGTCTGCAGTCCTATCTGCGCGGACGCGGCATGCTGTGGCGGCATGGCAGCGATGAGTTCCTGATTGCCGTACCGCGCACCGCCGATTTGCCGCTGGCCGAGGATTTCGCCGAAGAGATCCGCCAGCAGATGGAGCTGCCCCTCTCGGTACTGCCCTACACGCTGTTCATGACCGGCAAGCTGGGCGTGAGCCTGTGCCCGGAGCACGCCAGCAATGCCTCGCGCCTGCTCGACCATGCCGAGGACGCGCTGTACCAGGCCGCCCGCGAAGGTGGCAATGCGGTGCGCATCCATGCGGTGGACACGCCGCCGAGCGCGCACAGCGAGAGCATCATCGCGCGGCAGATCGTCGATGCCATTCCCAATGGCGAACTGAAGCTGCGCTACCAGCCGCTGGTCAGCGCCCGCGATGGCCACGTGGTGGGCATGGAGGCGCTGCTGCGCTGGCAGTCACCGACCTTGGGCATGCTGGTGCCGGAGCGCTTCATGCGTACCGCCGAGCGTCTGGGCATCATCGTGCAGATCGGCACCTGGGTGCTGGAAGGCGCGTTGAAGCAGGCCCGGCTGTGGCGCGACCAGGGCTTCGATGACTTCACCATCGCGGTGAATGTTTCCACCCTGCAGCTGCTGCGGCCGAACTTCTTTGCCGAGGTCATGGGCGTGATCCAGGCCTCTGGCGTGCCGGCGCAGATGCTGACGCTGGAGATCAACGAAAGCGCCCTGACCAACAACGTCAACTTCGTCCACGAAACACTGGCCAACCTGCGCAACGAAGGCATCAGCCTGAGCCTGGACAACTTCGGTACCGGTGATTCCAGCCTGAGTGCGCTGGTGCGCTACCCGGTGGACAAGCTGAAGATCGACCGCAGCTTCATCAAGAGCGCGCCTGCCGGCAATCGTGAAGCGGCGATCGCCCGCGCGATCATTGCGATGGGCCACCAGCTGGGCATGACGGTGATCGCCAACGGCGTGGAATCGCAGGCGCAGCTCGGCTTCCTGCGTCGCAATGACTGCGATGTGTTCCAGGGTTATCTGTTCGGCGAGCCGATGTCGGCCGATGCCGCGGGCATGACCCTGCGTCGCCGCTACCTGCGCCCGGAAGCATTCGCCGAAACCCGCCCTGACCGCACCCTGCTGCTGCTGGACGACGAGGAAAACGTGCTGCGCTCGCTGGTGCGCCTGTTCCGCCGCGATGGCTACCGCATCCTGGCCGCAGGCAACGTGCGCGATGCGTTCGATCTGCTGGCGATCAACGACGTGCAGGTGATCCTGTCCGACCAGCGCATGAGCGACATGAGCGGCACCGAGTTTTTGGGCCGGGTGAAGATGCTGTACCCGGACACGATCCGTCTGGTGTTGTCTGGCTATACCGATCTGAACACGGTGACCGATGCGATCAACCGTGGTGCGATCTACCGGTTCCTGACCAAGCCGTGGAACGACGACGAGCTGCGCAAGCACATCCACCAGGCGTTCCGCACCTACGAGGAACAGCGGCGCAGCAACGGTGGGCCGGTTGCCGCCGAGCCGGCCGACGGCGGCGAGGATCGTTCACCGCTGCGCTGATCCTGCACACGGATATTGCCGGCCGCTGGCCGGCACTACCGTTACCGCGGCTGCTTGATCGGCAATACCAGGCGGAAGCGCGAGCCGACGCCCGGGGTGCTGTCCAGGTCGATGCGGCCGTGGTGCTTGTTGATGATGCTGTAGGAGATCGACAGGCCCAGGCCGGTACCGCTGCCCACCGGCTTGGTGGTGAAGAACGGATCGAAGATGCGCTGGCGCAGTTCCGGCGAGATGCCACCGCCGGTGTCTTCAAATTCCACCCACACCGTGTCGCCGTCCACGCCGGTACGCACGGTGATCGTGCCGCGCTCGGCGATGGCGTGGCCGGCGTTGAGCAGCAGGTTCATGTAGACCTGGTTCAACTCCGACGGCAGGCATTCCACCAGCGGCAGCTGGCCGAACTCGCGTACCAGGTGCACCTTGTACTTGAGCTCGTTCCAGATGATGTTGATGGTCGATTCAAGGCCGGAATGCAGGTCGACCAGCTTCCACGACTCATCGCGGCCGGAATAGGAGAAGTCCTTCAGGTCGCGCACTATACGGGTGACCCGCTCGATGCCTTCGCGTGATTCGGCCATCAGCTGCGGCAGGTCGCGGCTGATGAAATCGATGTCCAGGCGGTCACGGATATCGTCGATTTCCGGAATCAACGCCTTCGGGTCCGGCGCCCGCAGGGCACGCTCGTAGGCTTCGATCACCGTGAACAGGCTGCGCAGGTATTCCTGCAGGCTGCCCAGGTTGGAATGCACGTAGCCGATCGGGTTGTTGATCTCATGCGCCACGCCGGCAGCCAGCTGGCCGATGGAGGCCATCTTCTCCGACTGCAGCAGCTTTTCCTGGGTGCCGTTCAAGCGCAGGTAGGCCTGGCGCAGTTCGGCATGGCGCTGCTGCAGTTCGCGTTCGTAGTCTTCCTGGCCTTCGATATGGCGGAACAAGGCCAGGTAGTGCCCCGAACCGGGCTCGCCATGGAAGTACAGATGAGCGATGACCACGCCCTCGCCCAGCGGCAGGCTGCCGTTCCAGTGACCGTGCTGGCGCGCATGTTCGAGGGCATCCGGCGGCAGCAGTTCACGCAGGCGCTGCGGCGGCGGCAAGGCGCCTTCGTCGCTGCCCAGCAGGCTCTGTGCGGCCGGGTTGGCCAAGGCCACCTGTCCATCTTCGGTGAACAGCAACAAACCTTCGCGCAGGCGCTCAAGCAGGGCCTGCAGCACCGGTTGCGGCGGAAGGGGGGCGGTAACCAGAACGTTGGCGGCGGACACGGCGACTCGAGGCGATCAAACAGGCGCCCAATATACGCGCTCGTGCGGCGGCCGACAGCCGCCATCGGGCAGTCAGCCGACCGCCGGCAGGTCAGGCGACGGCGAGCGGCCGGCGCGCAGTGACGGTATGCGACTGGCCCTTGGCATCGTATGCCGAGGACTCTTCGGTGCGGCCCATCTGGCGCAGTGCCCAGTTGACCTCGCGCCGACGCCGCGACAGCAGCACGCCGTTGGCACGGTTGCGCTCGGCCAGTTCCTGCAGCTGCTCGCCCTCGCCCACCGGTGGCGCGCCTTCCAGCGCACGCAGTGCTTCCAGCTTCGCACCGGTGGCACGGATCAGGGCGTGCACGTCGTGCTCGACCAGGGCCTGGCGTTCAACGTCCAGGGCCTGGGCAAGGCGCTGCAGCGGCTCGCTCATCGCCGCGGTCATCCTTGCAGCTGCTGGTCCAGTTCAAGCATGCGCGAAGCGATCGCGTCCGGATTGATCTTGTAGGTGCCGTTCTGCAGTGATTCGCGCACCGCTGCAACACGCTGGGCGTCGATCGCCGGGGCGGTGCTCAGCTCACGCTCGATGGCCTGCAGGTTGGTGGCTTCGCCGGTCAGGCGCAGGCTGTCAGCCGCCTCGACCGGACGTGCCGCCGAATCGGTGCTCACGCCGGGCTTGGCGGCCGGGGTGGTCACGCTGCGCAGTGCCTGGGGGACCTGCAGGTTGCCGTCGATTTTCTGGCTCATGGGGTGTCCTGGAGTTGCCGTACACAAGGGATAACGGCCGCAGGGCCGTGATCTTTAGGGGAATTCTGCATTATTTCAACGCGCCACGATTACGTCACCGGCCGCGTCCACCGTGCCCTGCACGATACGGCGCGAGGACAGGTTTTCCACCGAGACGCGCTCGTTCTGCCCGGCATCGCCCAGTGCGCGCCCGGCGATACGGACCTCGACCGAGCCACGCCGCGATACCAGTGCCACACTGTCTCCTCGCTTGATGAGACGCTGTGCCACCAGATCGTTGCTGGACAACAGGGTTCCCGCCGGCAACGGCCGACGGGCGATGCGGCCGATCGCTGCGGCAGGATCGGCCAGCACTGCGCCGGCAATCCGTGCCGCGTCACGCTGGGCAGTACTGATATCGGCGGCGGCGATGGATTCTCCAGTGCCAATGCCACGGGTCAGCACCAGTACGGTCTGGTTGCGGCGCACCTTCACCGGCACGAACAGGCGCCAGCCGCCGGCATCGGGGCAACTCACCTCCACCGTGGTGTTGGCCGTGGGCTGCACCTGCAATGCGCCGCCACATTTGGGAAGACGCAGCGCATCGGCGACGACCGCCTCACCTTCGGTACCTGCGGCCAGGGTCGACAGTGCCGCGGCGCGGATGCTGGCCACCGGCTGCCAGTCCGCTGCGGTTGCCCACGGCGCGGCCACGGCCAGTGCAATGGCAAGGAAAGAAGCAATGCGGCGCATGGCGCCTCCTGTCGGTAAGACCTGGCCCAGACGCGTGCAAGCTGCGTGCCACTGGCAAAGGGTGGACACCTTGCCGGCCCGCCTCTGCACTCGCCCTCAAGTTCCACCCTGCCCGCGCCGATACAGCAGCCATGTCCCATGACCTGCTCAACCGGATCGACCAGCGAACCCGACTGGCCGGCCACAATCGCCTGGCGCTGCTGCTGTTCCGCCTCGGCGGACGTCAGCTTTTTGGCGTCAACGTCTTCAAGGTGCAGGAAGTGCTGCGCCGCCCGGAGCTGTTCCAGGTGCCCGGCCTGCCCGGCCAGTTTGCCGGCGTGGCCGATGTACGCGGCCGCTCGGTGCCGGTACTGGACCTGGGCCTGGCCATCGGCCACCCCGAGCGCGAGCCGGATGCGGACACTGCACCTGGCTATCTGGTGGTGACCGAGTTCAACCGCTCGATCCAGGGCTTCCTGGTCAGCGGCGTGGAGCGCATCGTCAACATCGCGGTGGAAGACATCCACCCGCCGCCGGAACTGGGCGCCGAATCCAGCTACCTGACCGCAGTGACCCGCTTCCAGGGCGAGCTGATCCAGGTGATCGACGTGGAAAGCGTGCTGGCCGACATCGCCCAGGTGCGCGGTGAAGCGGTGCTCGACCCGGCCATGGCGATGCCCGCCGATGCCCCGCAGCTGCAGGTGCTGGTGGTGGATGATTCACGCGTGGCGCGGCAGCAGATCCGCAGCGTGCTGGACCAGCTGGGGGTGGGTGCGACCCTGCTCTCGGACGGCAAGCAGGCACTGGACCACCTGCTGCAGATCCATGCCTCGGGTGAAAACCCGGCCGAACGCTACGCCATGGTGATCTCGGACATCGAGATGCCGGCGATGGACGGCTATACGCTGACGACGGAAATCCGGCGGCACGCCGGCCTGTCCGGGCTGTACGTGCTGCTGCATACCTCGCTGTCGGGCGTATTCAACAATGCGATGGTCGAGCGCGTGGGTGCCAATGCCTTCGTCGCCAAGTATTCGCCGCACGAGCTGGCCGACTTCGTGCTGGACCGCCTGCGCAAGGTGGCGATGGCGGCGTAAGGCCGCCCGTGGGGTCGGACCCCGAATGGGCTCCGACCCCATACATCGCAATGCGTGACCCGCGGGGTCAGAGCCCCTGCGGGGATCTGACCCCGCGCCTTTGGCACACCACTTGCAGCTTCCCGGGCAACGTTCCCGTGGGAGTGCACCGTGCGCAACCTGATTACCGACTACCTGGGCGTCCATGCCCAGGCAATGCCGTTGCGCGAACAGCGCATGAAGCTGATCGCCAGCAATCTCGGCAATGCCGACACCCCCGGCTACAAGGCCCAGGACCTGGACTTCGATTCGGCCCTGCGCCATGCCCAAGGGCTGGATGCCAACGGCCTGATGACCACCACCAACGAGCAGCACTACGAAATCGGTAGTGGCCTCAATCCGTTCCAGGTGGCCCGCGAGGGCGTGCAGCCCAGCATCGACGGCAACACCGTCGACCCCGATGCCGAACGCGCCGCCTATGGCCGCGCTGCACTGGAATACCGCGCTTCGCTGAGCTTCGTCGAAAGCAAGGTGCGTTCCATGCTCACCGCGATCACGGGGCAATAAGCCATGAGCAACCTGCCGATCTTCGACATCGCCGGCTCCGCACTGCAGGCGCAGTCGGTGCGCATGAGCACCATCGCCTCCAACCTGTCCAACGCTGACAGCATCGCCGGCTCCGCCGACGCGGTGTACAAGCCGCTGGAACCGATCTTCCAGGCGGTCACCAGCAAGACCGATCCGAACATCACCTCGGTGCAGGTCAAGGAAATCACCCAGAGCAACGCGGCGCCGATCAAGCGCTACGAGCCGGGCCATCCGCTGGCCGACGGCGATGGCTACATCTACCAGCCCGACGTCGATCCGGTGGCGCAGATGGTCAACCTGATCTCCACCTCGCGCAATTACCAGGCCGGCGTGGAGATGTTGACCACCGCCAAGGAACTGGCCCTGGCCACCCTGACCATGGGCCGCTGAGGCCCGCTGCACCGGACACTGCCATGACCACTGCCGTCAACAACCAGAGCAACCAGGACGTCTACGCCGCCCTCGGCCTGAACGCCCCCAACAGCAACGCCACCAAGAAGAAGAACACGCTGGACCAGGCCGATTTCCTGCGCCTGATGACCGAACAGCTGCAGCACCAGGATCCGCTGAAGCCGATGGACAACACGCAGATGGTCTCGCAGATGGCGCAGATGTCGACCGTGCAGGGCATCACCGATCTGAACAAGTCGGTGAAGGGCTTCCAGGAGTCGATGGCCAGCGACCAGGTGCTGCGTGGCGCCGCGCTGGTCGGCCACCAGGTGCTGGTGCCGTCGGAAAAGCTGGTGCTGGAAAAGGAAGGTTCGGTGGAAGGCACGGTTGCCGCACCGGCCGCCGGCATCGTCACCGTGGACGTCACCGATGCCAACGGCGCCAAGGTCACCTCGATCAGCGTGGAAGCCAAGGCTGCCGGCGAGACCGCGTTCACCTGGGATGGCAAGGATGCCAACGGCAAGCGCATGGAGCCGGGCAAGTACAACATCGTCGCCAACCACGTCGACACCACCGGCAAGAGCACCAAGCTGTCCACCTTCGTGCAGGCGCCGGTGGAAAGCGTGACCGTCGGTTCCGACGGCCTCTACCTGAATCTCAAGGGCCTGGGCACGGCCCCTCTCGACTACGTGCTCCGCGTCAGCTGAGCCGCACCCACCGCATCCAACAGGAGCATCCCATGGGCTTCAACATTTCCCTGTCCGGCATCAACGCTGCCAACTCGGACCTGAGCGTCACCGCCAACAACGTCGCCAACGTCAACACCACCGGCTTCAAGCAATCGCGTGCGGAATTCGCCGACCTGTTCGCCGCCACCAGCTACGGCCTGTCCAAGAACGCGATCGGTTCGGGCGTGCGCGTCTCCAACGTGGCCCAGCAGTTCATCCAGGGCAACAACGAGCAGACCGGCCGCAGTCTGGACATGGCCATTTCCGGTGAGGGCTTCTTCACCATGAACATGAACGGTGCACGCGTCTACTCGCGCGCCGGCAACTTCCAGACCGACGCCGCCGGCTACGTGGTCAACCCGCAGGGCGCACGCCTGCAGGTGTTCGCACCGAACGCCGACGGCACCAACTTCGACGCCGGCCGCCTGGTCGACCTGCAGCTGCTGACCACCGACAGCCCGCCCAAGCAGACCAGCGAAGTCAAGGTTGGTTTCACCCTGCCGGGCAATGCCAAGCAGCCGACGGTGACCACCTTCGACCCGACCAATTCCAACAGCTACAGCCACTCCAGCGGCGGCATCACCGTGTATGACTCGCTGGGCGTCAGCCATACCCAGGTGTCCTACTTCGTGAAGGAAGCGGCCACCAACGCCTGGACGGTGCACAACTACGTCGATGGCCAGCCGGCCGGCACGCCGACCCCGCTGACCTTCGACAACGCCGGCAAGCTGACCGCACCGGCCAACGGCAAGATCAGCCTGGGCACCTTCACCCCGACCACCGGCGCTGGCGTGCTGAACATGACGCTGGATGTGAGCGGCTCGACCCAGTACGGCGAGAAGTTCGCCCTGCGCAACACCCAGCAGGATGGCTACGCGGCCGGCAAGCTCAACGAGATCACCGTGTCGGAAACCGGCGTGGTGTTCGCCCGCTATTCCAACGGCGACGACAAGCCGCTGGGCCAGGTGGCGCTGACCAGCTTCAACAATCCGCAGGGCCTGGAGCAGAAGGGCAACAACCTGTGGGTGGAGACCTTCGATTCGGGCACGCCGCGCACCGGCGCCGCCGACACCTCCAACCTCGGCAAGATCCAGGCCGGTTCGCTGGAATCCTCCACCGTCGACCTGACCGAACAGCTGGTCAACATGATCACCGCGCAGCGTAATTTCCAGGCCAACGCGCAGATGATCACGACCCAGGACCAGATCACCCAGACCGTCATCAACATCCGTTGATGACCTGCTGACCCTGTCACGGAACTCCCCGCATGGATAAAGCCCTTTACGTGGCGATGACCGGTGCCCGCGCCTCCCTGCAGGCGCAGGGAACGCTCAGCCACAACCTCGCCAACTCGGACACCCCCGGCTTCAAGGAAGCGCTGGCCAACACCGAAGCCTTCCCGATCCGTGGCCCGGGCTTTGCCTCGCGGGTGGATGCGCTGCACGTCGATGCGGGCTTCAACCGCACCGCCGGCGCGCAGCACATCACCGGCAAGCCGCTGGACCTGTCATTGCAGACCGGCACCTGGCTGGCCGTGCAGTCCACCGATGGCAGCGAGGCCTACACCCGTGGCGCCGCGCTGACGGTGACCCCGAACGGCCAGCTGGTGACCTCCAGCGGCCGTCCGGTACTGGATGACAACAACAACCCGATCGCGATTCCGCCCTACCAGGCGATGGAGATCGGCAACGACGGCACGATCTCGATCATCCCGCAGGGCGAAGGCCCGCAGACGATGGCGATGATCGGCCGGATCAAGGTCGTGCAGGCGCCGGATGAGCGCCTCGAACGCGGCCTGGATGGCCTGTTCCGCAATACCGATCCGCTGCAGCCGTTCGCCCAGGCGCAGGGCACGGCGGTGCACAGCGGCCAGCTGGAAGGCAGCAACGTCGATGCCGCCGGCGCGCTGGTACAGATGATCCAGCTGCAGCGCCAGTACGAAATGCAGGTGCAGGTGATCAAGCACGGCGATGACAACGCGCGCAGCGCTAACAGCCTGTTGCGCCTGGGCAGCTGACGGAATTCCGGCACCGGCCTGAGCCGGTGCTGGCACGCCGCTTGCACTCCCTACCCCATGGGCCGCATCGCGCGGCCGGCTTCACCCAGACAGGACTCCGAAGATGAACCAGGCATTGTGGATCGCGAAAACCGGACTGGATGCGCAGCAGATGCGCATGTCGGTGGTTTCCAACAACCTCGCCAACACCAACACCACCGGCTTCAAGCAGGACCGCGCCAGCTTCGAGGACCTGTTGTACCAGCAGGTGCGCCAGCCCGGCGGTTCCTCTTCGGCACAGACCCAGCTGCCCACCGGCCTGCAGATCGGCACCGGCGTGCGCGTGGTGGCCACCGCCAAGAACTTCGAGCAGGGCAGCCAGCAGCAGACCGGTCGCGCGCTTGACGTGATGGTCAACGGCCGCGGCTTCTTCGAAGTGCAGATGCCCGACGGCAGCTCGGCCTACACCCGCGACGGCTCGTTCAAGATCAACCAGGACAGCGAGCTGGTCACCAACAGCGGCTACCCGGTGCAGCCGGGCATCCAGATTCCCGAAGGCGCGCAGTCGGTGACCATCGGTACCGACGGCACCATCAGCGTGAAGATGGCTGACGGTGCGGCATCGGTGGAAGTCGGTGCGCTGACCCTCACCGACTTCGTCAATCCGGCGGGCCTGCAGGCACGCGGTGAAAACCTGTTCCTGGAAACCACGGCCTCCGGCCCGGCACAGAACGGCAACCCCGGCCTGAACGGCCTCGGCACCGTGGTGCAGGGTGCGCTGGAAGGCAGCAACGTCAACGTGGTGGAAGAGCTGGTGTCGATGATCGAAACCCAGCGCGCCTACGAGATGAACGCCAAGGCGATCTCGACCACCGACTCGATGCTCGGCTACCTCAGCAACAAGCTCTGACCGCCCTCACCGGGAAACTGCCATGTCGCCCCTTTCTTCCTTCGCCCGTACTGCCCTCGCCTGCGCCGTGGCTGCCCTGCTCGGTGGCTGCGTGATCGCTGGCGACGTGCGCCCCTATCCGACGATGGCGCCGCTGCAGCCGATCATGCCGCCGCAGGCCGAACCGACCGCCGGCGCGATCTACGCCGCCGGCCCGACGCTGCAGCTATATTCGGACCGCCGTGCGCGCGATGTCGGCGACCTGCTGACCATCACCCTGCTGGAAAACACCACCGCGCAGACCAGTGCCAACACCGCCACCAACAAGGAATCGAACCTGAGCCTCGGCACGCCGTCGATTCTCGGTGCACCGGTCACCCTGGGCGGCAAGGACATCCTGAGTGCGACGGCCAAGGGCGCGCGCGACTTCACCGGCAAGGGCAACAGCGCGCAGAGCAACCGCCTGCAGGGCAACGTGACCGTGACCGTGGTGCAGCGCCTGCCCAACGGCAATCTGGTGGTGCAGGGGCAGAAGAACCTGCGGCTGAACCAGGGTGATGAGCTGGTGCAGGTACAGGGCATCGTGCGCCCCGGCGACATCAGCGCGGACAACACCGTGCCCTCCAGCCGCGTGGCTGAAGCGCGCATCGTCTATGGCGGCCGCGGCCCTGTCGCGCAGTCCAATGCGATGGGTTGGCTGAGCCGCTTCTTCAACTCCGGCCTGACGCCGTTCTGAGTATGGCCATGAAGATTTCATTCCGATATTTCCTGCAGCGACGCATGGCGTCGCTCTACTGCTTGGTCCTGCTGCTGATGGTGATGGCCCCGGCCAGCGCCGAGCGCATCAAGGACCTGGCCCAGGTGGGCGGCGTGCGTGGCAATGCGCTGGTGGGCTACGGCCTGGTGGTCGGCCTGGATGGCAGCGGTGACCGCACCAGCCAGGCGCCCTTTACCGTGCAGAGCCTGAAGAACCTGCTGGGCGAGCTCGGCGTCAACGTGCCGGCCAACGTCAACCCGCAGCTGAAGAACGTGGCGGCGGTGGCGATTCATGCCGAGCTGCCGCCGTTCGCCAAGCCCGGCCAGCCGATCGACATCACGGTGTCTTCGATCGGCAACGCCGTGTCGCTGCGCGGTGGCTCGCTGCTGATGGCGCCGTTGCGCGGTGCCGATGGCCAGGTCTATGCGATTGCGCAGGGCAACCTGATCGTCGGCGGCTTCGGCGCGCAGGGCAAGGACGGTTCGCGCGTGTCGGTGAACGTGCCCAGCGTCGGCCGCATTCCCAACGGTGCGACCGTTGAGCGCGCCCTGCCCGATGTGTTCGGTGCCAGCGGCGAGATCACCCTGAACCTGCACAACAGCGACTTCACCACCATATCGCGGATGGTGGGTGCACTGAACAATGCCTTTGGCGAGGGTTCGGCCCGCGCCGTGGACGGTGGCACGGTGGCCGTGCGTGCGCCGACCGATGCCGGTGCGCGCATCGGCCTGTTGGCACGCATCGAAAACCTGGAACTGACCCCGGGCGCTGCGCCGGCCAAGGTGGTGGTCAACTCGCGTACCGGCACCGTGGTCATCGGCCAGCAGGTCCGGGTCGGCCCGGCCGCGATCTCGCACGGTTCGCTGACGGTGACCATCCAGGAAAACACCAACGTCAGCCAGCCCAACGCCTTCGCCGGTGGCCAGACCGTGGCCACGCCGCAGTCGACCATCACTGCCACCAACGATGGCAGCCGCATGTTCAAGTTCAATGGCGGCACCACCCTGGACGAGATCGTGCATGCGGTGAATGCCGTTGGCGCGGCACCAGGCGACCTGATCGCGATCCTGGAAGCACTGAAGCAGGCCGGCGCCCTGAGCGCCGAGCTCGAGGTGATCTGACATGCGCATCACTCCCGCATTCGAACTGAGCCCAGCCCAGCAGAACGACCCGGCCAAGATCGACAAGGTCGCGCGCCAGCTTGAAGGCCAGTTCGCGCAGATGCTGGTCAAGAGCATGCGTGATGCCAGCTTTGGCGATTCGCTGTTCCCGGGTGAAAACAAGATGTTCCGGGAGATGTACGACCAGAAGATCGCCGAGGCGATGACCCGCGGCAAGGGGCTGGGCCTGTCGAGCATGATCACCCGCCAGTTGTCCGGTGCGCAGGCCGATGGCCCGGCGCTGGATACCCGCGTGGATCCGGCCAAGGCCAGCCGCGCCTACCAGCTCAATGCGCCGGCGGCGCCGTCGCTGCCGCTGCAGGATGCCGGCCAGGCCGTGCGCATGCTGCAGCAGATGGCGGCCGGTGTGCAGGAGGGCGCGCAGTCTTCGGTCGCACCGATGGAGCAGGCGCTGGACCTGATTGCAGGCCGGGAAAGCAGCGGCATGCACCGTTCGCTGGGCACCGACGATCCCTATGCCGGCACCATCGGTAGTGCCGATTGGGCCGCTGCCAGCGACCAGTGGGCGCCGACCGCCAGCAACCGCGGCAGCAGCGGCACTCCGGCCGATGCGCTGGCCACCCGCACCGCCGTCGCCCAGCTGGGCGCGCACACACCCGAAGGCTTCGTCGCCAGTATCTGGCAGCACGCGCAGAGCGCGGCCAAGGAACTGGGCGTGGACGCCCGCGCCCTGGTGGCGCAGGCAGCGCTGGAAACCGGCTGGGGCAAGCGCCAGATCAAGCATGCCGACGGCAGCACCTCGCACAACCTGTTCGGCATCAAGGCCACCGGCTGGAAGGGCCAGAGCGCCACCGCCGGTACCCATGAGTACGTCGATGGCGTGCGCCGCAATGAGACCGCCAGCTTCCGCGCCTACACCTCGCCCGCGGAGAGCTTTGCCGACTACGTGCGCCTGCTGAAGACCAGCCCGCGCTACCAGCAGGCACTGCAGGCCGGCACCGATGTGCAGGGCTTCGCGCGCGGCCTGCAACGTGCCGGCTACGCCACCGACCCGCGCTACGCGGCCAAGATCGCCGCGATCGCCGGCGGCCCGACCATCGAGCGCGCCGTGGCCGCCGTGGCCGACGCCGGCTCACGCATCGGTCAGACCTTCGCCAGCACCGCAACCGCGGCGCTGGGTATCACTCGTCGTTGAGGAACCCCATGTCCAGCGTACTTTCCACCGGTACCAGTGCCCTGCTCGCCTTCCAGCGTGCGTTGGCCACCACCAGCCACAACGTGGCCAACCTCAACACGCCCGGCTACAGCCGGCAGAAGGTCGACTTCGCCACCGCCACCCCGCAGAACTATGGCTACGGTGATGTTGGCAACGGCACCCGCATCGTCGACATCCGCCGCGCGGCCGACCAGCTGGCGATCTCGCGCCTGCTCGACAGCAGCGGTGAGCTGGCGCGCCTGAAGCAGCTTTCGGGCATGGCCGACCGGGTCAATGCCCTGTTCTCCGACGCGGCCACCAACGTGGCCGGAGTCTGGTCGAACTTCTTCGACACCGTCAGCGGCCTGTCCTCCAACGCGGCCGGCACCGCCGACCGGCAGAACATGCTGGATGGTGGCAAGGCGCTGGCCAACCGCTTCAGCCAGCTCAACACCCATCTGAACAACCTCAATGGCGAGGTCAACAACGGGTTGATGGCCGGTGCCACCGAGGTCAACCGGCTGGCGTCGGAGATCGCGCAGATCAACGGTGCCATCGGAACCAACATCGCCAACGCCGCGCCCGACCTGCTCGATCGCCGCGATCAGCTGATCTCGCAGCTGGTGGGCTACACCGGCGGCACCGCGGTGGTCCAGGACGGCGGCATCATGAACGTCTACACCGCCGGCGGCCAGGCGCTGGTGGTAGGCACCACGGCATCGAAGGTCACCACAGTGGCCGACCCGTACCAGCCCGAGCGCCTGCAGCTGGCGCTGCAGACCCAGGGCGGCACCATCACTCTGGACCCGAAGGCCGTGGGCGGCCAGATCGGCGGCCTGCTCGAGTTCCGCGACACCGTGCTGACCCCGGCCCAGGCCGAACTGGGCAAGCTGGCCGTCGGCCTGGCCGAGACGTTCAACAGCACCCATCGTCAGGGCGTCGACCTGTACGGCCAGATGGGTGGCGACTTCTTCAATATCGGCACGCCGCGTGTCACCGGTAATGCCGGCAACACCGGCACCGGCGCGATCACCGCCAGCTACGGCGATCTCGGCAAACTGGAAGCGCAGAACATCGTGCTGAAGTTCGATGGCAGCAACTGGGCTGCCAGCCGCGCCGACACCGGCGCCAGCGTGCCGCTGACCGGCACCGGTACTGCCGCTGACCCGTTGGTCATCAACGGCGTGAAGCTGGTGGTCGGCGGTACCCCGGCAGCCAACGACCGCTTCCTGCTGCAGCCGACAGCCGGCGTGGCCGGCAGCCTGGAGATGGCGATCACCGATCCCTCGCGCATTGCCGCGGCGGCCGCGATCAAGGGTGCGGCAGCACTGGCCAACACCGGTACCGGCAAGCTGAGCGGCGTGACCGTGACCGACTCAGCCAACGCCAACCTGCGCAACCCGGCTGCAATCGTGTTCACCTCTGCCACCACCTACACCATCGATGGTGGCCCGCCGCAGACCTACACGCCCGGCCAGACCATCAGCGCCAACGGCTGGAGCTTCGTGCTCGATGGCGTGCCTAAGAATGGCGACACCTTCAACATCACCCCGACCCCGGCCGGCTCGTCGGACAACAGCAACGCGACCAAGCTGTCCAAGGTGGAATCGGCCAAGGCGTTCAACGCCGGCACGGTGACACTGGGCGGCGCATTGGGCGGGCTGACCACCCAGGTCGGCGCGGCGGCGCGTTCGGCGGAATACTCACTGGGGGCGCAGCAGGTGATCGCCGACCAGGCGCAGGCCGCACGTGACGAAGTCTCCGGTGTCAACCTCGATGAGGAAGCGGCCGACATGCTGCGCCTGCAGCAGGCCTACCAGGCCGCCTCGCAGCTGATTTCCACTGCCGACTCCATGTTCCAGACCATCCTGGGAGCCGTGCGCCGATGAGCAACCGCATTTCCACCGGAATGATGTACAGCCAGTCGGTCGCGCTGATGATGGCCAAGCAGGCCAAGCTCAGCCATCTGGAACAGCAGATCGCCACCGGCAGCAAGATCGTCAGCGCCAAGGACGATCCGGTCGCCGCAGGTGCCGCGGTTGGCCTGGACCGCAGCCTGGCCGCACTGGAGCGCATGAAGCTCAACGGCAACAACGTGCAGAACCGCCTGGGTGTGCAGGAAAACACCCTCGCCCAGGTCAACGACCTGATGGCACGCGTCAACGATCTGACCATCCAGGCCAGCAATCCCGCCTTGAGTGCGCCTGACAAGAAGACCCTGATCACCGAGTTGAACCAGATCCGCGAGGGCTTGCTGTCGCTGGCCAACAGCAGCGATGGCACCGGCCGCTACGTGTTCGGTGGTACCAACGACAGCGATCCGCCGTTCGCCAAGATTGACGGCAAAGTTGTCTATCGCGGCGACCAGACCCAGCGCCAGGTGGAAGTCGGCCCGGACACCTACGTGCGCGATGCCCTGCCCGGCAGCGAGATCTTCCTGCGCATTCCCACCGGCGATGGCTTCGTTGATGGCAGCGCAGCGGCAGGCAACACCGGCAACGGCGTGCTGACCAACATCACCCGCGATGGCAGCGACAGCTGGAACGGGCAGTCGTTCAGTGTGCGCTTCACTGCCGCCGACCAGTACGAAGTGCTCGACGGTGCCGGCAACGTGACCAGCACCGGCACCTACAAGGCCGGCAGCGAACTGGAGATCAACGGCGTTCGCCTGCAGATCGCGGGCGCGCCAGCGACAGGTGACAGCTTCAACGTGCAGGCGGCCAGCAGTCGCGACATCTTCGGCACCATGGACAAGCTGATCGCCGCGCTGGATGCCGATACCGGTACGCCGGCGAAGATGGCCGCGCAGCAGAACGAACTGCAGAGCGCATTGCGTGATGTCGGCCGTGCTGCGGAACGGATGATCGATTCGCGTGCTGCCGGCGGTGCGCAGCTGAAGGCGCTGGACAATGCGGCGGAAATGCGTGAGGCCAATGGCGTGACGCTGAAGACCACGCTGTCGCAGATGCGCGACCTGGACTACGCCGACGCGTTGAGCCAGTACCAGCTGGAAAGCACCGCATTGCAGGCGGCACAGACACTGTTCTCGCAGATGCAGTCGATGTCGCTGTTCAACAAGATCCGCTGATTCCACGCGCCCGCGTTGGAGCCCAAGGCCGCGATGCCCTGCATCGCGGCCTTTTTCGTTTCCGCGGTCATGTACCGCTGCGCTCGCCGGGCACCGCCCGGCGCCACCCAAAGGTTGGCCCTGGTAGCGCCGGGCCATGCCCGGCGGATGTGCCGAGATCGCCCATCAAGCCCAGCCGCCCCGCGCCGATACCTTCATCAGCGTGGGGCGGGCATGACTGGCCGCCCCTTCCAGGGTTCACCCCGCCCCTTCCGGGCCGGCGGAAATCCCCGGGAAAACAGCTTTCAGCGACGAAATTCGGCTGCAACGAAATTCCCCGCTAAAGGTTGTTGACAAAGCGCCGTTATTCATTTGGCAACGGCGAAGCACACAGCCAAACAAAAAAATCAGGCGGCGCTTCGTTTCATTCACCAACGGGTTCCACATAAGAGGAGACGACCCCATGGCACAGGTAATCAACACCAATACGATGTCGCTCAACGCTCAGCGCAACCTGAGCACCAGCGGCAGCTCGCTCGCTACCACCATCCAGCGCCTCTCGTCCGGCCTGCGCATCAACAGCGCGAAAGACGACGCCGCCGGCCTGGCCATCAGCGAGCGCTTCACCACCCAGATCCGTGGTCTGGACGTGGCCATCCGCAACGCCAACGACGGCATCTCGCTGGCCCAGGTCGCCGAGGGTTCGCTGAACGAAGTCGGCAACAACCTGCAGCGCATCCGCGAACTGGGCGTGCAGGCCTCCAACGCCACCAACTCGGCCAGCGACCGCAAGGCGCTGCAGGCTGAAGTGACCCAGCTGGTCAGCGAGATCGACCGCGTCGCCAAGCAGGCCGACTTCAACGGCACCAAGCTGCTGGACGGTTCGTTCACCAGCCAGCTGTTCCAGGTGGGCGCCAATGCCGGCCAGGCCATCGCCATCAACAGCGTGGTCAACGCCAAGGCCGATTCGCTGGGCGCGGCCAACTTCGCCAACGGCTACACCGGCACCGCTCTGGCCGTCGACAAGGCCACCGCCGATACCACCTACTCCGGTCTGCAGATCTCGGTGACCCCGCCGGGCGGCACCGCCACCACGGTCACCGTCAGCGACTTCACCGTGAAGGCAGGCGAGTCGATCACCTCGGCCACCGCTGCTGCGATCAACAACAAGCTGGGCGAAACCGGCGTGGTCGCCTCCGTCAACGCCGGCGTGGTCAGCCTGGCGTCGGTCAAGGACGGACAGACCTTCACCCTGGGCGTCAGCGCGGCCACCCCGCCGGCCGGCGTCACCGCCGCCACCATCGCCGGCCTGGGCCTGACCGAGACCAGCACCAACGGCGGCACGCTGACTGGCGCAACGACCAGCTTCGTCAAGGACCTGAACGTCACCACGGCCGAGGGCGCACAGAAGGCGATGTCGATCGTCGACAAGGCCCTCGAATCGGTCAACAGCGTGCGCGCCGACCTCGGCGCCATCCAGAACCGCTTCACCTCGGTGGTCGCCAACCTGCAGACCTCCTCGGAGAACCTGTCCGCATCGCGCAGCCGCATCCGCGATACCGACTTCGCCAAGGAAACCGCCGAGCTGACCCGCACCCAGATCCTGCAGCAGGCCGGTACGGCCATGCTGGCCCAGGCCAACCAGGTACCGCAGAACGTGCTCAGCCTGTTGCAGCGCTGACATGAGCCGCCCCCGGGGCACGTCGGGGGCGTCTAACCCAACTCACGTGCAACCGCTCAAGGACCTCTCCTCATGGCACAAGTAATCAACACCAACACGATGTCGTTGAATGCTCAGCGTAACCTGAGCACCAGCGGCAGCTCGCTGGCCACCACCATCCAGCGCCTGTCCTCCGGTTCGCGCATCAACAGTGCCAAGGACGATGCGGCCGGCCTGGCCATCTCCGAGCGCTTCGGCACGCAGATCCGCGGTACCGACGTGGCCATCCGCAATGCCAACGACGGCATTTCGCTGGCCCAGGTCGCCGAAGGTTCGCTGACCGAAATCGGCAACAACCTGCAGCGCGTCCGCGAGCTGTCGGTGCAGGCCTCCAACGCCACCAACTCGGCCAGCGACCGCAAGGCGCTGCAGGCCGAAGTGACCCAGCTGGTCTCGGAAATCGACCGCGTCGCCAAGCAGTCGGACTTCAACGGCACCAAGCTGCTGGACGGTTCGTTCTCCAGCCAGCTGTTCCAGGTCGGCGCCAACGCCGGTCAGGCGATTGCCATCGACAAGACCATCGATGCCAAGGCCAATGCCCTGGGTGGCGCCAAGTTCGACACCAACGCACTGGCCTTGGCCGACCCGGGCACCAACGCTGATTTCAGCACCACGGGCCTGTCGATCAACGGTGTGGCCATCGCCGACGTCTCGGTCAAGCAGGGCGCCGACGCCGCTGCCACCGGTAAGGCCTCGCGCGAAGCACTGGTGACTGCGATCAACGCCAAGATCGGCGAAACCGGCGTCTATGCCGAAGTGAACGGCACCACCGGCGTGACCCTGACCTCGGTCAAGGACAGCACCAACGCTGACGGTTCGTTCAAGGCCATCACCGCAACCCCGGGCACCTGGACTGGCGCCACCGCGCCGACCTTCACCGCCACCACCGCTGCGGCGGCACCGGCTTCGAAGTACGCCAGCAACCTGGACGTCAGCACCGTGAAGGGTGCGCAGCAGGCCATGGAAATCGTCGACAAGGCCCTGGGTGCGATCAACAGCACCCGCGCCGACCTCGGTGCGATCCAGAACCGCTTCACCTCGGTCGTTGCCAACCTGCAGACCTCGTCGGAAAACCTGTCCGCGTCGCGCAGCCGCATCAAGGACACCGACTTCGCCAAGGAAACCGCCGAGCTGACCCGCACCCAGATCCTGCAGCAGGCCGGTACGGCCATGCTGGCCCAGGCCAACCAGGTGCCGCAGGGCGTGCTCAGCCTGCTGCGCTGATCCGCTATCTGATCGACCTCCGGGCGTCGCATGACGCGGCGCCCGGATCCTGAAATACGTTCCACCTTCGCCAAAGGAAAAGCACCATGGCACAAGTCATCAACACCAACACCATGTCCCTGAATGCTCAGCGCAACCTGAGCACCAGCGGCAGCTCGCTCGCTACCACCATCCAGCGCCTGTCCTCCGGTTCGCGCATCAACAGCGCCAAGGACGATGCGGCCGGCCTGGCCATCTCCGAGCGCTTCGGCACGCAGATCCGCGGCACCGACGTGGCCATCCGCAATGCCAACGACGGTATCTCGCTGGCCCAGGTCGCCGAAGGTTCGCTGACTGAAATCGGCAACAACCTGCAGCGCGTCCGCGAGCTGTCGGTGCAGGCCTCCAACGCCACCAACTCGGCCAGCGACCGCAAGGCACTGCAGGCCGAAGTGACCCAGCTGGTCTCGGAAATCGACCGCGTCGCCAAGCAGTCGGACTTCAACGGCACCAAGCTGCTGGACGGTTCGTTCTCCAGCCAGCTGTTCCAAGTCGGCGCCAACGCCGGCCAGGCCATCGCCATCGACAAGACCATCGATGCCAAGGCTGGCTCGCTGGGCACCTCGACCTTCGCCACCGGCGCGACCGCTGCGCTGGCCGCCAGCACCGACGGCGCCCGCTTCTCCGGCACCGTGATGGGCGTGGACATCGGCACGGTTGAAGTCAAGGCCGGTGCCACCACCGCTGACGCCTCCAAGGCCGTCGCCACTGCGATCAACGCCAAGATCGGCGAGGCCGGCATCTACGCCGAAGCCAATGCCGACGGCACGCTGAAGCTGAGCTCGGTGAAGGAAGGCAAGGCCGTTGCCGCTGCCGATATCGCCCTGATGCGCAGCGACTACGACGCCACCGGCAAGACCTGGGGCACCGCGGCAGCCGCTGGCGCCTACACCGCCGGTACCGATACCTCGGCCAACGTGCAGAAGCTGGACGTGAGCACCGTGCTCGGCGCCCAGCAGTCGCTGGAAGTGGTCGACAAGGCCCTGGGTGCGATCAACAGCACCCGCGCCGACCTCGGTGCGATCCAGAACCGCTTCACCTCGGTGGTGGCCAACCTGCAGACCTCGTCGGAAAACCTGTCGGCGTCGCGAAGCCGCATCAAGGACACCGATTTCGCCAAGGAAACCGCTGAGCTGACCCGCACCCAGATCCTGCAGCAGGCCGGTACGGCCATGCTGGCCCAGGCCAACCAGGTGCCGCAGGGCGTGCTCAGCCTGCTGCGCTGATCCACGGCAAGAAGGCGCCGCTACCGTCGGATTGAACCGACGGTAGCGGCAACCCGACAGCCACGGCGTACACAGATGCGGGCCATGCCCGGCCCGGGAAGCGTCCCGAACCGGCTTGGCATCGCCCGCCCCTGCGGACCTCTCTTTCAGCGTTGTGCATTTTGACTGTACGTACCGGGCGGCTTCGTCTCCCCCCGATTGTCAGTAGCCTGATCCCTCCCCTGCATTGGGGGAGGGTTTTTTACAGACCCCCGGCAGCCCGCGGTGAACCAACCCGCACCCTGCCCCAGACCTCCTGCAACCGGCGTGCCAGAACTGCCCCAGCGGCCAGTGGCACGGCGCATGCATCAACGAAGTCCTCAAGACCCAGCGGCGCAGGCCGCTATTTTCGTTGACGACGGGCCGCCGCACGACGGCCAGGCCCGTATACCAGGAGAAACGACGTGGCAGACTTTGGATACGGTGGCATTGGCTCAGGGCTGGACATCTCCAGCATCGTGAACCAGCTGGTCGCGGCGGACCGCAAGCCGGCCGACAATGCGCTGAACCTGCAGCAGTCCAAGACCAAGATGCAGCTGTCGTCGCTCGGCACGGTCACCTCGGCCTTCGACAAGCTGAAGACCGCACTGACCGCTTTGAAGGCCACCACCGCCTTCGACACCCGCACCGTCACCGCCACCGGCAAAGCCGGCCCCAACAACGCCAACGATGTGCTGACCGCGTCGGTAGCGCTGTACGACGTGGGCACCAGCAAGGCCGCCGCGTCCAACGGCACCCATCTGATCGAGGTGAAGAACCTGGCATCGGCGCACAAGCTGATCGCCGACACCTCGGTGCCCAAGACCGACACCTTCGGTGCCGGAACCTTGACGCTGACCGTCGGCGTGGGTGACAAGGCCAAGACGATGAACGTGCAGGTGGAGGAAGGCGACACGCTTACCACCGTCCGCAACAAGATCGACGCCGCTGGCCGCAAGGAAGGCGTGCAGGCCACGCTGATCAGCTCCGGCGACAACCAGCACCTGTCCATCGCCCAGGAAAAGACCGGTGCAGCCAGCGCCATCAAGCTGGAGTACGCCGGCAGCGATCCGAAGCTGGGCGCGCTGGTCGGCAGCCTGAAGGAAAACAGCCCCGCCAAGGATGCGCTGCTGACCATTGATGGTGTGGAAGTAGTGAGTGCCAGCAACACCGTGGCCGATGCCGTGCCAGGCCTGACCCTGAACCTGAAGGAACAGGGCAAGAGCACGGTGGTCATCAGCACCGACACCACTGCCGCGACCAAGGTGATGCAGGAGTTCGTGACCGCCTACAACGCGGCCGTCGCGGCGATCAACACCGAAACCAAGTACGACCCGAAGACCAAGGAAGCCGCCGCACTGACCGGCGACGCACAGATGCGTGGTGCGATCGCGCAGCTGCGTTCGACGATGTCCGGCGTGCTCAAGGACCTGGCGGGCGACCAGCTGGACGCCAAGGCGCTGGGCCTGCAGACCCGTGGCTACCCCAACGCCGATGGCACCCTGGTGCTGGACAGCACCAAGTTCGCCGCCGCCCTCGCCGCCCAGCCGGAGAAGATCCGCCAGGCGGTCACCGGCGATACCGGTGGTGCCGGCCGGCTGTATTCACTGGTGGACGGCTACGTCAGCACCACGGTCGGCAAGGAAGGCGCCTTCGTCGCCCGCACCAAGGGACTGAACACCACGCTGGACAACATCGACAAGCGCCGCAAGGACCTGGACGCGCGCATGGTCGGTGTCGAGGCCCGTTACAAGAAGCAGTTCGTGGCATTGGACAGCCTGATGGGCAAGCTGCAGCAGAGCAACACCGCGCTGCAGCAGCAGCTGGCCCAGTTGAACCGCTGAGGAAACACGCACGGCGCTCAAGTTTGGCGCCGTACGCACCGATAACGGACGCAACAGCAATCATCGCAGTGCCGGCATCAACGGTCCCTTCGACCGCACCCCGGCACCCCGCGCAAGGGAGAATCACGAATGTACGGTTCCAGCCGTCAGTACGCCGAGCAATACCGCCAGGTGGGTGTGACCAGTGCGGTCGCCGATGCCGATCCGCACAAACTGGTGGCGCTGCTGCTGTCCGGCGCACTGGAGCGCGTACGCCGTGCCCAGGCCACCCTCGAACAAGGCGATCAGGCCGGCAAGGGCAAGGCGATCGGCGAAGCATGCGCGATCGTCGCCCACCTCAACGGCTCGCTGGACCATGAAGCCGGCGGCGAGATCGCCGGCAACCTGTCGGCCCTGTACGACTACCTGCTGCAGCGCCTGACCGAGGCCAACCTGCACAACGATCGCGCTGCACTGGACGAATCGCTGCAGCTGCTGGGCGAAATCGACGGTGCCTGGAATGCCATCCCGCACGAACAGCGCCGTCCCGCGGCGGTGGCGCCATGAGCCTGCTCGAGCTCAATGCGCAGCTGGATGCCTTCGAGAAGGCCCTCGACGAAGAGGCATTCGAACAGGCCGACAGCCTGCTCGACGGCCATGACAGCACCCTGCATGCCCTGCTGAGCCAACCGTTGACCAGCGCCGACCACGCACCGCTGTCGGCGCTGCTGGAACGCCAGCAGAGCCTGATTGGCCTGCTGCGCCAGCGCCGCGATGCCGTATCGGTGCAGATGCAGGACGGCCGCCGCTCCCTTCGCGCCGCGCATGCCTACCTGCAGGCAGAATCGCTGGCATGACCGTCCTGCCGACCACGTCCCTGCACCACCCTGCCGAAAGCGAGCTGTTCGACGAAACGCTCAGCTGCGAACTGGCCCTTCCCGCCGAGTTCCAGGCCGGCAGTGCAGTGGGCCGGACCAGCAGTGCCGAAGGCCTGCTGCGCAGCCTGGCGCTGGTCGAAGACAGTCGCATCGACGAGCACGAAGAACGCAGCGAAGCCAGCCTGCAGCTGCAGCGCCTGGAAGCCAAGGTGGACCTGACCATGGTCCTGCTCGGGCGCCTGATCCGCCAGCAGGGCCAGGAACCAACGCTGCGTCCGGTGCGCTGGTCGCGCCGTGGCATCCGCCTGCAGCTGGGCCCACGCAGCGGCAGCACGCCCGGCCAGGCCGGCGTTGTCCGCCTGCAACCCAGCGACTGGCTGCCCGACCATATCGACCTGCCGGTGGAAGTCATCGCCGAAGCAGCCGATGGCGGCGGTGGTCACTATCTGTGGCTGCGCTTCCATCGCCTCGGCGATGGCCTGGAAATGGCGATGGAACGGCATCTGTTCCGGCTGCACCGCCGGCAGGTGGCCGAGGCCCGCCGCGCACGCTGAAATCTGCCACCATGCAGGCGGACGGACAGCCCTTGGCGTGCCCGTTCAGCTAAGTTAAGGTGGACCCCCCTCCCCAACCTCCAGCGTGCCTGTGCGAGTTCTCATCGTCGACGATCACACCCTGGTTCGCGCCGGCCTGGCGCGGCTGCTGCAGGGGTTTGCCGACGTGCAGCTCGTCGCCGAGGCCAGCAATGCCGAACAGGCGCTGCAGATGGCCCTGCAGCACGCACCGGACGTGGTGTTGATGGACCTGTCGCTGCCCGGCCGTACCGGCCTGGAAGCACTGAGCGACATCCACCTGCGCGCACCCGGTACGCGCATCGTGATGATGACCATGCATGATGACGCCGCCCACGTGCGCGATGCACTCGATCGCGGCGCCGTCGGTTTCGTGGTGAAGGATGCCGCGCCGCAGGAACTGGAACTGGCGCTGCGTGCCGCGCATGCCGGCCAGGTATTCCTGAGCCCGCAGATCTCGGCCAAGATGCTGGCGCCGATGCTCGGCCGCGAAAAGCCGACCGGCATTGCCGCACTGTCGCCACGCCAGCGCGAGATTCTTCGCCGCATCGGCAAGGGCGAGAGCAACAAGGAAATCGCCGCCGACCTTGGCATCAGCGTCAAGACGGTGGAGACCCATCGCGCACGCATGATGGAATCACTCGGCTGCCGCCGCGCCAACGATCTGCTGCTGCTGGCTGCACGCCACCAGCACGAGCTGGAATGACGCCCGCGCGCCACGGGTAACGCCGTGGTGCCGCCCACGGGGCTGGTGACGAAATACCGTCACCCACACGTGCCCCGACGGGATTCCGTACAAGGAGCGCGGGCGAGCAGCACGGCGATCGACCACGAATCAACGAGTTATCGACCGGAATCGTCAAAATCCCGCGCTCGTGTAGGGAATTTCCTTACGTGCTGTCGGGAGCACCACCAACGCCCTCAGGAACCCCCTGATTCCGCCCCTGCCGGATCAAAAGCAAGATGTGTTCCACAAGGCGTCGGGGAGCGGCGCCGGGGAATCACGATGAAGGCTTCACTTTCGACCCAGCTGGGTCAACAGCTTCACCTCACCCCGCAGTTGCTGCAGTCGATCCGGCTGCTGCAGCTCGACGGCCTGCACCTGGAGCAGGAAATCCAGCGCCTGCTGGAATCCAATCCGCTGCTGGAAATCGAAGACGCCGAAGCGCCCGCCGCTGAAGCCACCGATGCAGCCAGCACCACGCTCGATACGGCTGCGTTCGACGAGCTGCCCGAATCCTCGATGTGGGATGTGTCCGGCGCCAACTGGCAGGACGGCGACGACGACCGCATGGCGCGCATTGCCGCTGGCGAGTCGAGCGACCCCCAGCTGCGCGTGCTGCAGCGCCTGGCGCTGGACCTGGACGAGCGCGAACTGGCCGTGGCCGCCTTCTGGCTGGAACACTGCGACGATGCCGGCTATCTGCAGGCACCGCTGGCACAGCTGCAGCTGCTGGCCAGCGCGCAGTTCGACATCGATGCCAACGGCGTTGAAGCGATCCGTCAGCACCTGCTGCAGGGCGAGCCGGCCGGCATGGCCGCGCAGGACCTGCGCGAATCGCTGCTGGCCCAGCTGTGCAGCCTGCATGGCGTGGTGCCGGCCCGTCATCTGGCCGCGCGCATTCTGGACGGCGCGCTCGATGCCCTGGCCGCCCACGACTACCCCGCCCTCGCCCGCCAGCACGATGCCGAGATCGAGGACGTGCGCGAAGCCGTTCGCCTCATCCTGTCGCTGCAGCCGCGCCCGGGCGACAGCCTGCTGCCCGAGCGCAATGCGGTGGTGGTGCCCGACGTGGTCGCCTGGCACGCCGATGAACAATGGAAGGTGGCATTGAACCCGGCCACCAGCCGCCGGGTGTCGATCAACAGCCAGTACGAACAGGCCCTCGCCGAGACCAGCGACGCCGCCCCCGCGCTGCGCGAGATGCTGCAGGAGGCGCGTTGGTTCAGCCGCGGCCTGTCGATGCGCTACGACACCCTGCTGCGCACCGCGCGGGTGATCGTCGAGCGCCAGGCGGCCTTCCTGGTGCGTGGCGAGGAAGCCATGGCACCGTTGACCCTGAAGGAAGTGGCCGAGGAAATCGGCATGCACGAATCCACCGTTTCGCGCATCACCACCGGCAAGTACCTGCAGACCCCGCGCGGCACCTTCGAACTCAAGCACTTCTTCGCCGTGCGCCTGGAAGGGGCCAGCGTGTCCGGCCAGGCGGTCAAGGCCATGGTCCGCCGCCTGATCGACGCCGAGCCCGCCGGTCGCCCGCTGGCCGACGAGGCCATCGCTGGCCTGCTGTCCCGCCAGGGGGTGAACATTGCCCGTCGAACCGTCGCAAAATACCGCGAACAACTGGATATCGCCCCGGCCCGCGAACGGCGCCGGGTCAACGCCAGGCAACCGCAGCTGGCCCGGGTGGGCTGAAAAGGATGTTGGACATGAACAAGCTCACAGTTCTGCTGGTCGATGACCACGAGGGCTTCATCAACGCGGCGATGCGCCACTTCCGCAAGATCGACTGGCTGCAGATCGTCGGCAGCGCCGGCAACGGCCTGGAAGCGATCGAACGCTCGGAAAGCCTGCGCCCGCAGGTGGTGCTGATGGATCTGGCGATGCCGGAAATGGGCGGCCTGCAGGCCACCCGCCTGATCAAGTCGCAGGACGATGCACCGTACATCGTGATTGCCAGCCACTTCGACGACGTCGAGCACCGCGAACACGCGCTGCGCGCCGGCGCCGACAACTTCGTCAGCAAGCTGTCCTACATCCAGGAAGTCATGCCGATCCTGGAAGGCCTCAGGGAGGATCGGTCGTGAGCGAATCGCGCATCCTGGTACTGGACAACGATGCGGTGCGTGCCGAGCGCACCGTCGCCCTGCTGGAATTCATGGACTTCAACCCGCGCTGGGTTTCCGACGCCGCCGATTTCGACCTGGCCCGCCAGCGTCAGAATGACTGGATGGCGGTGATCGTCGGCAACCTGGACGACAGTGCCGCCAGCACCGCGCTGTACGCCTGGCTCGGTGGCAGCAGCCTGCCGCCGCCGGTGCTGCTGGCCGACGGTGACGCCACTGCGTTCGCCCACCGGCATGGCCTGCATGAAGCCAACATCTGGCCGCTGGAAGCGCCGCTGCGCCATGCGCAGATGGAAGCCCTGCTGCGCCGTGCCAGCCTCAAGCGCCTGGATGCCGAACACCAGGCCGGTGCCGTGCAGGACCAGGGCCCGACCGGCAATGGTCCGGCGGTCAGCGCACTGCGCACGATGATCGAACAGGTCGCCGCGTTCGACACCACCGTGCTGGTGCTGGGCGAATCGGGCACCGGCAAGGAAGTGGTATCGCGCAGCATCCACCAGCGCTCGCCACGCCGCGACGGTCCGTTCGTGGCGATCAACTGCGGCGCGATTCCGGCGGAACTGCTGGAAAGCGAACTGTTCGGCCACGAGAAAGGCGCCTTCACCGGCGCACTGACGGCGCGCAAGGGCCGTTTCGAAATGGCCGAGGGCGGCACCCTGCTGCTCGACGAGATCGGCGATATGAGCCTGCCGATGCAGGTCAAGCTGCTGCGCGTGCTGCAGGAACGCAGCTTCGAGCGCGTCGGCGGCAACCAGACCATCCGCTGCAACGTACGGGTGATCGCCGCGACCCATCGCGACCTGGAAAGCCGGATCGCCGATGGCAAGTTCCGCGAGGATCTGTTCTATCGCCTCAACGTGTTCCCGATCGACGTGCCGGCGCTGCGCGAGCGTCGCGAAGACCTGCCGGCGTTGGTGGAAACCATCGCCACCCAGCTGGCGCGTACCGGCCGTGGCGAAGTGCGCTTCACCCCGGAAGCGCTGCAGGCGCTGGCCGCTTATGAGTGGCCAGGCAACGTGCGCGAGCTGACCAATCTGGTCGAACGCCTTGCGGTGTTGCACCCGGGTGGCTCGGTGCGCGTACAGGATCTGCCGGCACGTTATCGCGGCGACGCCGCGCTGGCCGCTGTCGCTGTTGCCGCAGCGCCGCCGGTGGTCGCCAGCGAAGAGCGCCTGGACCTGCGCAGCTTCTCGTTCCACACCCCGGGCAGCGGCAACCAGCCGTCGCTCGAACACGGCATCGCCGTCAACCGCGCCGCAGCGCCCGCCGCGTTGCCGGACGACGGCCTGGACCTGCGCAACCACATGGCCAACATCGAACTGGGCCTGATCAACGAAGCACTGGAACGCACCCAGGGCGTAGTTGCCCACGCCGCCCAGCTGCTCGGCCTGCGCCGCACCACCCTGGTGGAAAAGCTGCGCAAGTACGGCATCGAACGCGAGCCGGCCGAACTGGCCAGCTGACCCGCGTTGCCAGCATGAAGGGGGCACGAACGCCTGGGCTTGCCCGGGCGTTGGTGTTTGTGGGGCCGCTGTATGACGTCAGTAGATCCACGCCATGCGTGGATGAGGGATCCACCCGCAGAACTGCGTTTGCAACTTCTCCTAAAGGCACCTACGAAACATATCGGTAGCCTTATCCGGATGGAGAATTCAATCAGACCGCCAACGCTTGAGCTCATGGCAATCAGCCAGGAGGAGATCGATCACTCTGACCTGCTACTCGAAGCCCAGCAGCTAGCTGATCACCTTGAGCCTTATCCCAACAACAATACGATGTTCCATTCGCGCCTCCAGCGATACAAGGCTGATGATCGCAACCTGGCAATCTTTGGACAGGTGTTGGGCGGGCTCTTCTTCGTGGACCTCAAGGATGGCTCTGTAGGACTGCTTCCAGTCGACTCTGAGCCCTTGCTCCAGTACTGCAATTCAGACCTGAAGAACTTCGCAGCCTTCCATGCCTCGTTCATGGCAGCAATCCAATCTGCACTGAACTCCAACGGCTGCCTTGCGGAGTCCACTCTCATGGAACTTGAGGCCGCGTTCCGCCACTGCGATGCCGCCTCAATGGCGAACGAGAGCAACTTCTGGCCCACATGCCTTTACGAGATATCAGAGGGGTTCTTTCCTCTTTCATCCGGGAAGGTGGAACTACACCGTTCGCTCGGGATCGATCTCAACTATCCCTGGTAGCACCTGGCTCAACCAGGCGCTGGCCCGAATTGGGCTTGGATCCCTTTCTGCAGGAAAGGGATCCGACCCCGAAGCATTTGAAAACTCTTGATGAGCTTGGAATTGAAAACATTTGAAGGTGACTCTTGAGCCGCGACATCAATAAGCACGTTGCGCGAGCCATTGTTGAGCTTGCTGTATTCCTTGAGTTTTCGGGAGATGACGCATTACATCCAGATGCCGCAATGCAGGCGCTTGAACAATTGGCTTCGACATTGCGAATGATGGACTTGGATTCCAGATCATCTTTGTGCTCACTCTTTAAGAGCATCGCATTAGAGTATTCAAATGAGCAGGCGGAGTTTGTGGATAGCTTGGGCGAAGCGCTGGGGTTGATCGATGAGTAGTTTACTCATCAGCAGGCCCCCAGTTTTGCTGACATGCAATGACTATGCATCGCGCTGACACCGACCTTACGTCGGTGTTTTTGCACCCCGCCTAAATCATGATCGCGCCTGGCTACATACATGGCCGAGATCAAGATGATCGAGGCCCACCCCGCGGACCCTCCCGCTACGCAGTGCTGCTGACCTACCTGACCGTCAGCCAGGGCCGCTTCTACATCCAGCACGACGGCCCCATCGCGCCGCGCCAGCGCCAGAATTCCCGCCGCGGGCCCCTGCAGCCATAGGCCAAAAAACCGACGCCGGTGAAATGACGCGTCACACATCCCCAGGAACGCCCCATCCACGCATGGCGTGGATCTACTGTGTCGACCAAGGTCGACACCCGCGAGCAGCACGGAACGCCATTCCGACACATCGCGGAGATCTGTCGAAGGCGGGGTGGGTCCGGTTGCGGGGGCGTGAGCGCCATGGATGGCGCGACCGAGCCTACAGGGACGTATTCACGGCGTCCCCCGCAACCGGACCCACCCCGCCATCCCACGGAATGCAGGTTTTTGACGTTGACGTTGCCGTTGCTTCGGCAGGTGCAGGGCGCAGCCCTGCCGAACACCCCCCAACCCTCACGTCACTGAACCGATCAGCGATTTCGGCACGGCACTTGCACTAGCTCCAGCAGACACCCCCATCCCTGTTTCTGGAACCGTTGCAGATGTCCCACTCCGTCACTTCGATCCTTTCCCAGATCCGCTCCTACCAGACCCAGGTGGGACAGCCCGCGCTCAACCCGCTGGCCGAAGCGCCGCGTAGCAATGCCCTGCCGGGCACGGTGCTGGATGCGCCGCAGGTCCAGCCTGCCAGCTTCACCGAAACCCTGCGTGGTGCGATTGCCGGCGTCAACGATGCGCAACAGAAATCCGGCGCCCTCGCCAAAGCCTTCGAAATGGGCGACCCCAGCGCCGACCTGGCCAAGGTGATGGTCGCCTCGCAGCAGTCCCAGATCGCCTTCCGCGCCACCGTGGAAGTCCGTAACCGTCTCGTCCAGGCTTACCAGGACGTGATGAACATGCCGCTGTAAGGATAGAAACGCATGGCCCTGTCGCTCTCCAAGGAATCCCTGAACGCCGAAAAGGCGGGCCAGTGGTTCGACCGGCTGCAAAGCCTGCAGATCACCCGTCGGCTCGGACTGATGGCGATGATCGCCGTGGCCGTGGCGGCAGGCCTGTTCGTGTTCTTCTGGTCGCAGAAGCCGGGCATGGTGCCGCTGTACACCGGCCTGGACCAGAAGGCCACCGCTGAAGCGACCGACCTGCTGCGTGCCGCACAGATTCCGTTCCAGCTGGACCCGGCCACCGGTGGCATCACCGTGCCGGAAAAGAACCTGCACGATGCGCGCCTGAAACTGGCGGGCTCGGGCCTGACCGATAGCGGCAAGCTCGGCTTCGAGCTGATGGAGCGCGATCCGGGTTTCGGTGTCAGCCAGTTCGTGGAAAGCGCGCGCTACCAGCACGCGCTGGAAACCGAGCTGTCGCGCACCATCAACACGCTGCGCCCGGTGCGTGACTCGCGTGTGCATCTGGCCATTCCCAAGCCCAGCGCGTTCACCCGCCAGCGTGACGTGGCCAGTGCCTCGGTCACCCTGGAACTGCGCGGCGGCCAGCAGCTGGAACGCAGCCAGGTCGATGCGATCGTGCACATGGTGGCTGCCGCCATTCCCGATCTGGCGCCGGAACGCGTCACCGTGGTCGACCAGAGCGGGCGCATGCTCAGCGTCAGTGACCCGAACAGCGAAGCGGCGGTCAACGCTGCCCAGTTCGAACAGGTGCGCCGCCAGGAAACCTCGTTCAACCAGCGCATCCGCGAACTGCTGGAACCGATGACCGGCCCCGGCCGGGTCAATCCGGAAGTCAGCGTGGACATGGACTTCTCGGTGACCGAAGAAGCGCGCGAGCTCTACAACGGCGAGCCGCAGAAGCTGCGCAGCGAGCAGATGAGCGAGAACAGCAGCAGCACGCCGGGCCCGCAGGGCGTACCGGGTGCCACCAGCAACAGCCCGCCGGGCCAGGCCGCGGCACCGGCGACCGCGCAGGCGCCAACCGAAAGCAGCAAGAACGCGACCCGCAACTACGAGCTGGACCGTACCCTGCAGCACACCCGTCAGCCGGCCGGCCGCATCAAGCGCGTATCGGTCGCGGTACTGGTGGACAACGTGCCGCGCGCCGGCGTCAACGGCAAGGTTGCACCGCAGCCGCTGTCGGCGGCCGAACTGACCCGGGTCGAGGCACTGGTCAAGCAGGCCGTCGGCTTCAGTGCCGAGCGCGGCGACACCGTGTCGGTGATGAATGCCCCGTTCGTGCGTGATACCACGCCGGTGGAAGGCCCGGCCTGGTGGGAACTGCCGTGGGTGCACGATGCCGGCCGCATGCTGCTGGGTGCGCTGGTGGTGATGGCGCTGCTGTTCGGCGTGCTGCGCCCGGCACTGCGCGGCATCACCGGGCAGAACCGCAAGAACGAAGAACTGGCGCTGGAGCCGCATACCGCGGACGTGCAGCTGGTCGATGACGATGGCACCCCGCTGCCGGCGCTGGGCGCCGACCGGGCAAGCCTGGGCGGGCCGGAAGCATTGGCCCTGCCGGTGGATTCTTATGAGGAACGACTGCGGATGGCGCGTGAAGCCGTGAAGACCGACTCCAAGCGCGTGGCCCAGGTGGTCAAGGGCTGGGTGGCCAATGACTGAGGTCGCTCCCCTGACCGGCGTGCAGCGCGCCGCCGTCCTGCTGCTGTCGCTGGGTGAACTGGACGCGGCCGAAGTGCTGCGCCACATGGAGCCGAAGGAGGTGCAGAAGATCGGCATCGCCATGGCCACCATGTCCGACATCACCCGCGAACAGGTGGAACGGGTGATGGACCAGTTCAGCCAGGAACTGGGCTCGAAGACCTCGCTGGGCGTGGGCTCGGACGACTACATCCGCAACATGCTGGTGCAGGCGCTGGGCAGCGAGAAGGCCGGCAACCTGATCGACCGCATCCTGCTGGGCCGCAATACCACCGGCCTGGACGCACTGAAGTGGATGGACCCGCGTGCGGTGGCCGATCTGGTGCGCAACGAGCACCCGCAGATCATCGCGATCGTGATGGCCCACCTGGAAACCGACCAGGCCGCCGACGCGCTGAAGCTGCTGCCCGACCGCACCCGTGTGGACGTGCTGCTGCGCATCGCCACCCTCGACGGCATTCCGCCCAATGCGCTGAACGAGCTCAACGAGATCATGGAACGCCAGTTCGCCGGCAACCAGAACCTGAAGTCGTCCAACATCGGCGGCGTGCAGTGTGCGGCCAACATCCTCAACTTCATGGACAGCGGCCAGGACCAGGCGATCCTGGGCGAGATCGCACGCATCGACGCACCGCTGAGTGGCCGCATCCAGGACCTGATGTTCGTGTTCGACGACCTGGTGGACCTGGACGACCGCGAGATGCAGCTGGTGCTGCGCGAAGTCAGCGGCGAACGACTGGGCCTGGCCCTGCGCGGCGCCGACATCAAGGTGCGCGACAAGATCACCCGCAACATGTCCCAGCGCGCGGCCGAGATCCTGCTGGAAGACATGGAAGCGCGCGGCCCGGTGCGCCTGTCCGACGTGGAAGTGGCGCAGCGCGAGATCCTGGCCATCGTCAAGCGCATGGCCGATGAGGGCACCGTCACCATCGGTGGCAGCGCGGAGGCGATGCTGTGAGCAACGTCGTGCGCTGGCTTGCCCCGGATCTGCTGGCCCAACCCGAACCGGTGCTGGACCACGACGATGCCTTCGAACTCACCGAGCCGGACCCGGAGCATGAGCCGGAGCCGCCGCTGCAGCTGCCCACTCTGGAAGAAATCCAGGCGATCCAGGACAGCGCCGAGAAGGAAGGTTTCGACCATGGCCATGCCGATGGTTTCAGCCAGGGCCAGGCCGAGGTGCGCCGGCTGGTCGCGCAGATCGAGGGCATCCTCGACAACTTCGGGCGGCCGCTGGCGCGCCTGGAAAATGAAGTAGTCGGCGCGCTCGGCGAACTGGCGGTACGCATCGCCGGTGCGCTGGTCGGCCGTGCCTACGAGGCCGACCCCGCACTGCTGGGGCAACTGGTCGGCGAGGCGATTGACGCCGTCGGCGGCAGCAACCGTGAGGTGGAAGTGCGCCTGCATCCGGATGACATCACCGCCCTCGCCCCGTTGTTGACCCTGTCGCCGCAGCAGCGCCTTGTTCCTGACACCAGCCTGAGCCGTGGCGATCTGCGCGTGCATGCTGAAGCGGTGCGCATCGACGGCACGCTGGAAGCGCGCCTGCGCGGCGCCCTGGATGCCGTGATCCGCCAGACCGGAGCCATCGCATGAACACCGATACCGCCGCGACACCGTCGCCGCCGGCCGACTGGGCCGTTGCCCGCAATCTGCGCCTGGGCAACCGCCTGGACAGCCTGAAGGTCGACACCGCGCACGGCCGCGGGCTGATCCGCGAGGGCGTGTTGCGCCGGGCGGTCGGCCTGACCCTGGAAGCGGTCGGCTGCGAAGCACCGCTGGGCGCCAGCTGCAAGGTGGAAGTGGTCGATGGCGGCTGGGTCGATGCCGAAGTGGTTGGCTTCGCCGGCGAACGCACCTACCTGATGCCCAGCGCCGAACTGCACGGCCTGCTGCCGAATGCGCGGGTGGTGCCATCGGCCCGGCGTGGCGGCGTGGAAGTGGGCGAAGGCCTGCTCGGCCGCGTCATCGACAGCGATGGCGTGCCGTTGGACGGCAAGGGCCCGATCCGTGCGGAAGGCCACGTCGGCATGGCCGGCGTCTCGATCAATCCGCTGGCACGCGAACCGATCACCCAGCCGCTGGACGTGGGCGTGCGCGCGATCAATGCACTGCTGCCGATCGGCCGTGGCCAGCGTGTCGGCCTGTTCGCCGGTTCCGGCGTCGGCAAGTCGACGCTGCTGGGCATGATGACCCGCTACACCGCCGCCGACGTGATCGTGGTCGGCCTGATCGGTGAGCGTGGCCGCGAAGTGCGCGATTTCGTTGAAAGCACCCTCGGCGAGGAAGGCCTGCGCCGCGCCGTGGTGGTGGCCAGTCCGGCCGACCGTCCGCCGCTGGCCCGCCTGCATGGTGCCTACCGCGCCACCGCCATCGCCGAGTGGTTCCGCGACCAGGGCCTGAACGTCCTGCTGCTGATGGATTCGCTGACCCGCTTCGCCCAGGCGCAGCGCGAGATTGGTCTGTCGGTGGGCGAGCCGCCGACCACCCGCGGCTATCCGCCCTCGGTGTTCGCCAAGCTGCCGGCACTGGTCGAACGTGCAGGCAATGGCGCTAAGGGCCGCGGTTCGATCACCGCCTTCTACACCGTGCTGACCGAGGGCGACGATCCGCAGGATCCGATCGCCGATGCCGCGCGCGCAATTCTTGACGGTCACATCCTGCTCTCGCGCCGCGTGGCCGACAGCGGCCTGTACCCGGCGATCGACGTGGAATCGTCGGTCAGCCGCGTGGTCACGGAAATCGCCGACGAACCGTGGCGCCTGCGCATCCGCAAGCTGAAGCGGCTGGTCTCGGCCTACTCGGCCAACCGCGACCTGATCGCCATCGGCGCCTATCAGCGCGGCAACGACGCGGCGACCGATGAAGCCCTTGAGCGCTGGCCGGAAATCATGGAATTCCTCGGCCAGGACGTGGCCAAGGCCGCAGATCTACCGCACAGCCAGGCGGCGTTGCAGCGCCTGGTGGAACAAGAGAATGAGAGGCTGACATGATCCAGTCCAAGCGCATTGATCCGCTGCTGAAGCGGGCCCAGGAACACGAAGACGCGGTCGCCCGCGACCTGGCCGAGCGCCAGACCGTGCTCGACACCCATCTGTCACGCCTGGACGAACTGCGTCGCTACGCCGAGGAATATGCCTCGCAACAGATGGCCGACGCGCAGATGGCCGCGACCAGCCCGGCGCAGCTGCTGAACCGGCGCGCCTTCCTGGACCGGTTGGACAGCGCGGTGGAACAGCAGCAGCAGACCGTCAACGGCAACCGCGAAAAAGTGGAAGCGGAGCGTGCGCGCCTGATCCTGGCCAGCCGTGACAAGGCGGTGCTGGAACAGCTGGCCGCCAGCTACCGCGCGCAGGAAAAGGTGGTGACCGACCGCCGCGACCAGCGCGAGATGGATGACATCGGCGCACGCCGCGCGCGCCTGGCACAGACCGAAGACCAGGATGATGGCGAGCAGGGAGGCCGGTCGTGATGCCTTCCCCCCTGAGCAGCAACGCCAGCGCACCGACGCCCGGCGGCAGCGGCAATGCCAGCAGTACGCGCACCTCGAGCAATGATTCCGGCAAGGATTTCGGCCAGATGCTGCAGGGCGGCAGCGCGTCGACCGCCACTACCGGCGCGGCGGCCACCGCCAGCAGCCCCGCGAAGCCGGCCAACGCCACGTCAACCTCCGATGGCAATCCGGGCAAGGCGACGCCGCGACCGGCCGACGGCGAAGCCGCCGCCACGGACGCCACGACATCGACACCCGCTGTACCGGCAACGTCGGCAGCGGCCGATGACAAGGACGCGCCGGCCAGCGCGGACGACGCGCCCTGGCCACCACTGGGGTTGGCCGGCCTGATGCTGGCCGTGCCCACCGGCGTCGATCCGACACCGGCGCTGCCGCCGCCAACCGCCAGCGATCCCGAAGCGCTGCCGTCCGCTGCACCGGCACTGTCGGCCGCCGCAGTGGCCGCCAACGCGGCACAGGGTGCGGCAGCGCCAGCCACCAATGCATCGGCATCCGCTGCCGGCGACGCTGAGGCCAGCGGCCTGCCGTTGCCCGAGCTGGTGCTGGGTGGCAAGGCATTGGATCGGGCCGAGGATGGCGACAGCCTGCAGATCGGCGACCGCGCGCCGCCGGCGCCGCTGCAGCCCCCGCTGCCCGCCGCCCTGCAGGATCTGAAGGCCGCACTGGCCAGCAATGCCGTCTTCAATGGCGAACCCACACCGAAGCCGGTGCTGGGCGACGATGGTTTCGACCAGGCCATCGGCGCGCGCATCGGCTGGCTGGCTGACCAGAAGATCGGCCATGCCCACATCCGCCTCAACCCGGAAGACCTGGGTCCGGTGGACGTGCGCCTGCAGATGAACGGCGACAAGGTGCATGCCAGCTTCAGCAGCCCGCATGTGGATGTACGCCAGGCGCTGGAAAGCAGTCTCCCGCGCCTGCGTGAACTGCTCGGCGAGCAGGGCTTCCAGCTGGCCCATGCCGATGTCGGCCAGCAGCACAGCGGCGACGGCAATCCGGGCAGCCAGACGGCCGGCGGCGGTCGCGGTGGTGACGGAGAACCGTCACTGGGCGACACCACGGTGTCGGCGTCGCAGCTGATCCGCCAGCGCGGGTTGTTGGACGCTTACGCCTGACAGGCGTGCCAACCAAGGTTGGCACCTACCAAGAGCGGGACGGTTGGCAACCGCCAATCGGTAGCGCCCCTCCCCGGCCACTCCGGCACACCCCTTGCATATCCCGGTGAAGCAACCCTCAGGAGCTTCACCCCGTGGCCGCAGCCGCTGAC